>JAQCJP010000200.1 GCA_027592945.1 Planctomycetota bacterium | reverse complement strand
CAGCCCACCGCGACCGCGACCGCCCTGGCATCGGCCCGGCTGCACGAACCCGCCGTGGCCCGCACCGTCCGCGGCCCGGTTGTCACCGGCCGCCCGCTGCGAGGATCGATCGGGCCTCGGCCCGGGCGAACGGTCGCGAAGGCGACGGCCCGGCCCGGCGGCAGTTCCAGAACCTCTTCAGGCCCCTCCGGCAGCCGCACCCGCCAGGAGGTTCCGTCCGGCCGGGTTCCCCAGGCCCGCGGCTCGCCGCCGAGTTCGACGAGGTGGCCTCGCGAGCCAAGCGCGGCGAGCCGCGCACCGATCGAATCGACACCGTAGCCGGGGCCGATGCCGCCGAGGTCCAGGCGGACGCCGGCTCGCAGTTTCCGAAGGGCAGCAGGCTGACCGTCTGCCGCCGGTCGCGACTCGATCAGCGTCATGCCGACGAGTGTTCGCGCTTCTGCAAGCGTCGCCTCCGTCGGCTTGCCGGCCGCCTGCCAGAGTCGCACGAGCGGCCCGACGGTCGGGTCGAACGCTCCGTCGGTCTCGGCATGCACCTGCCGGGCGGTCTCCAGGAGTCGGAACAGGTCGTCGCCCACCTCGATCCATTCGCCTGCCCCGGCCCGGTTGAAGCGGCTGACGTCCGAGTCATCCCGCCAGGTGCTCGCGGCAGCATCGAGTTCCGCAAGTACGGTCTCGATTTCTCGATGGAGCTCGCCGCGCGTGCGGCCCGGAACGTCGGCAGCCAGCACAGCGCGATAGGTCGTCCCCATCGCCGGGCCAGCCAGGACGACCGGCTCCGCGGCTGCCGCTGAGAGGATGCAGGAGAGAGACGCTGCAAGCCCACCCCACGCTCGGGCCAGCCAAGCAAGGCTGCTCATTGACCGGTTCGGCCCGCTCATGCCGGCCACCAGTAGGCCACGGCGGCGATCGCCAGGCAGCAGGCGAGCACGCCGTCCTGCCAGCCGAAAACGCTGCTCTTGCGGTTGAGCCGGAGATGATCGAGGAGAGCGCCGGTCGGGCAGCCGTGGCGGCAGTAGGCCATCGGATAGCGGCTGCTCGCCGCGAGGCCCACCACGAAGATCACAACTGCTGGGATACCGGCCACCAGCGGCAGATAGGCGTCGAAGGGCTCGAGATCGACGAGCGCCACCGGCAGCGGCACCACGACGATGGCCACGGCAAACGCGAGCATCGCCCAAGGCAGCACCGCCAGCCAGGCCCGCAGCCGCTCGGGCATCCGGCCCTTGGGCCTGGTGAACCGGACGAGCATCTGCTGGGCGGCGCCGTGCGCACAGAGATGCGAGCAGTAGACGTTTCGCCGGGTGGTGGCCGGCAGGATGGCCGCCACGGCCGCGAGCACGGTGAGGACCGCCGCTCCCCGCGGCACACCCGCCTTGGCCCATCCCCAGATTTGCGCCTGCGAGAGCAGTGCCCCGGCCCCGAAGCCGAGGTACGCGAGCACGGCGACCGGCAGAGCGATCCGGCCGAACCAGGTGCCCCGCAGCCGCGTGAAGGCGGTGACCACGCCCATGACAATCAGGCCCAGCGCGCCCCACTGAGGCGGCTCGATCCCGGCCAGCCAGCCGCGGGCGGTCGGCAGCAGGCCGTCGCCAAGGACCGGTCGTCGCTGCCGCCGGGCTCGCGCCGCCCGCACGATCCCCTCGGCCACCGCCTGGCTGGTCATCGTGGCGCCGCTGACGCCCTCGACGCCGGTGGCGGCTGGGTCGATCCCGGTGATCTCCTCGATCGTCATCCCCAGCCACAGCCGCCGAAAGGCCCGGTCGTCGCGGACGTAGCCCACGTAGGGCTCATTGTCGAAGGATTCGAGAACCGCGACACCAGCGACTCGGTTCGTGGAGTCGAACCCCACCAGGGCGTCGGTCGGCCCCTGGTAGCCGATCACGCGGTCGGCTGCGGGGCTCGTCCGCAGGGCCCAGCCGAGCGGGAGCCGATCGGGTCCGAGGATGCGGATGACGCTCGGGTCACCGGCATCGGGCTCAATCGACACGGCTGCTGGAAACAGGAGCTTGAGATCGGCCAGCCCCGGTTCGTGTTCAAACCGGCTGCCGGATCCGCTCCCCCCGAGCCGAACCGCGACCGCGTCGATGATCGCCATGCTCGTGAGCGTCGAGCCGGCAACGGCATCGACCTTGGGCGGCCCGCCGCCGGCGAGCTCGGCCAGCGGCGTGCCTGACAGCGAGGTGAGAAACAGCGAGTCCTGCTCGACCGCCCGCACGTGATCCCGCGTGTCACCGCTCGAGAGGATCTCCATCCCGGCCACGACGAGCTCGGCATCGCAGACCACGAGCACGTCGGTCGGCCCCGAGAATCCGATCGCCACGTCGCCGGCGGGGCTCGTCTGCAGGATCGTGCCGACGCGGTCACCTGTGGGCCCGAGCAGATCGCGGCCGCCCGCCACGGCTGTCGAGTCGCCACCGATCGCCGCCGCCTCGGAAAGGTGCCTGCGGATGGTCTCCAGCGGCACCGCCGCCAGATCGACCGCCTGCCGCCGGACCAGGTGCTGCTGGTGCACCGCGTGCACGAGCCAGACGAGGGCAGCCCAGGCCGTCAGCCGGGCCAGGTGCCCGGCATACCGCTGCAGGCGGGCCGAATCTGGTGCGACCATGAGTTTCCGAATACGAACTACTGGTCTGCCTCTCGGCGGGCCTTGCCGGAGAGTTTCAGGAGTTCGTCCATCTCGGCCCAGTGGTTTTCGAAGACGCCCCGCGGCGTGGTGCCGTGCTTCACGGCGACGGTCGCCGCCTTGCCAACCACCTCCCCCATCATCCCGCAGGTCTTCATCACGCGGACGGTGCCAAGCGCCTCGTGGGTGACAGAGATGCAGCGGCCGGCCATAAACAGGTTCTCGACGTCCTTGGAATAGAAGCAGCGATAGGGGACGGGATAGCCCATGGACCGGTCGACCCGCCGGTCGTGAACGGCGATCGAGATGAAGGGGTTGTCGGGAAACTTCTTGGCGTACTCTTCCTTTGGGTAGTGGAGATCGATCGACCAGGTGGAGGGAACGCAGCCGTCGGGAAACTCCCGCTTCGCCACGATGTCGTCCTGGCCGAGCACGACATCGCCGAGGATCCGCCGGCTCTCGCGGGGGCCGCCGATGTAGGCGACCCAGGTGAGCATCGCGTTGGCATGGTCAGCTGCCCCGCCGCGGTTCTTCATGGCGTTGAATGCTCCGAAGACCGCCCGCAGGTTCCAGTCGCGAATGCCTTCGGCGTCGGCCAGGGGGTCTTTGTCGAAGCCGCTCTCCCAGAACCACTGGCCGTGGAAATCGCGGGGGTAGGGAAAATCGGCCATCTCCAGGGGGAGGGCCCAGGGTGTCTCGGGAAAGGACTGCGGCTGGTCGCTGTTGGTCCAGGCCCACATGTTGCTCATCCCCATCCGGCCCTTGGCCTCCATGACCGTTTCGGCTCCGGCGAGATGGCCGATCGTGGCGTGGCCGGTGGCGTCGCAGAAGAACGAGCCGGTGAACTGGAGCTCGCGGCTCGTGCGGGTGTCGAGGGCGTTCACGCTCAGGATCCGATTGTCCTCGCGGGCGACGGCGAATGCGTGGGTGTTGAGAAAGAGGTCGATGGTGGGCTCGGCCCTGACGATCCGCTCTTTCTTCGCATCTTCGAACTCCTCATACGTGCCCGGGCTCTTCGTCGCCTTGTCGGCAAACTCCTCGACGATCTCGCCGATCCGCGGATACTTCCCGCGGCGGATCAGCCCCATCGCCCAGACGCGAACCTCGCTCGAGCCGTTGCCGCCGAGGACCGGCCGGTCCTGCACCAGCGCGACGGTGAGGCCCTGCCGAGCCGCCGAGATGGCAGCACCCATTCCCGAATAGCCGCCGCCGATCACGACCAGGTCGTAGGGTCCTTTGGTCTCGGGTTCCTCCGGCAGACCGAGCGCGGTGCGTCGCCAGGCTGGCAGCACTTCCGAGTCGTTCGGCGGCGGCGTGGCGTCGGTCGTGAAGGCGATACAGTCGCAGCGGCCGTCGAAGCCGGCGAGGTCATGCAGGGCGAGCGAGATCTCGCCGGCCTGCAGATCGAGCGGGCCCCCCGGCTGCCAGCCCCACTCGGCCCCTTCGGTGCCGAAGGTTGCCCCAAGCGGCTTGCCGTCGACGAGAAGCTGGAACCTGCCCGGCGTCCCAGGCGCCTTCCAGCGGGCGACCCAATCCTTCGTGCGCACCCAGACATGCCAGGTGCCCGCCGTGGGAATCCTGACCGTCGTCGTGGCATCGGCGACCGGCTGGCCCAGCCCGTGGGCGAGGAGATAGGGCGAGCCCATCGCTCGGATGAACTGGGTGTCGAGCTTCCAGCCGCCGCGATCCTCAAAACTCTCCGCCTCGACGAGGAGGGTCGCCGCCGATGCGGCCGAGGCTGAGATCGAGGAGACGCCGAGGTAGGCGACGAGCAGGATGAGTCGGTGACCAAGCATCACTGGAATTCCTGGGCAAAGTTGGTGAACCACAAGCGTATCGCCTCGGTCAGGTCCTCCGAAACCGTGCAGACCGGTTTGAAATCTTCACGATCGCGACGGCCGGGCAGCTAGACCGTCCAGCCCGGGCGGTACTTGCGGCTGATGAGTGCCGTGGCGTCGTCGCGGCTCGTCTTGAGGGCGGCGGCATCCCAGTCGAACTCGCCGCCGACGCGGTAGGCGATGTTGGCCAACAGCACGCTCTCGGTCATCGGGCCTGCATAGTCGAAGTTGCAACTGGCCGGCTTGCCGCCACGGCAGGCGTCGACCCACTCCCGATGGAAGCCGGGCGAGGGGGGCATCGCGGGGTCAGGCCCAGCGAAGCCGGTGAACGTCTCCTCGGGCAGCAGCTTCCAGCGATCGAATCCGCAGGCCAGCTCCCCCTCGCTGCCAATGAAGAGCGTGTTGTAGGTCTTGCCCGCGAGCCCCCGCTCGACGGCGACCGGCGGCGTGCCCTGATACCAATGGAGACTTGCCGCCGGCAGGTCGCCGCGGGCCGGGAAGTCGAGGCGGGTGGTCATCGCGGTCGGGGTTCGGTCGCGATCGGGCGTGGGGCCGCTGCCGACGACGTGCACCGGAGAGACCAGATCGAGGGCCCAGAAGGGGATGTCGAGGATGTGACAGCCCCAGTTGCCGGTTTCGCCGGTGCCAAACTCCCACCAGAACCGCCAGTCGTAGGGCGCGAAGCCGGGCGTGTAGGGACGCTGGGAATTGGGTCCGAGCCAGAGATCCCAGTCGAGGCCCGCGGGCGCCGCCTCGGGCTCGCCCGGCGACTTCGGCATCCCCCGGCCGCTGGCGATCCAGGCATGGGCCTCCCGGACCTCGCCGATCGCCCCGCTCTTGACGATGGCCACGGCCTCCCGGAGCCCGGGATTGGCGTGCCGCTGGTTGCCGAGCTGGGTGGCGAGCTTCTTCTCGCGAGCCGCGTCGGTGAGCCTGCGGACTTCGTCGACCTCGTGAGCCAGCGGCTTCTCGAGATAGAGATGCTTGCTTCGCTCCAGGGCCCACCAGGCCGGATGGAAATGGGTATGGTCGGGCGTGCTGACGACCACCGCGTCGATCTCCTTTTCGATCGCATCGAACATCCGCCGGAAGTCGGTGTAGCGGCGGGCTGCGGCGAACTCCTCGAATCGCTTGCCGGCCCGTCGCTCATCGACATCGCAGACCGCGATGATGTTCTGTCCGGAGAGTTTCCGAAGATTGACGCCCCCCTGGCCACCGACGCCGATCGCGGCGATGGAGAGCTTGTCGTGAGGGCCTTCGGCCCGCCCCACGCCGGCCGCGACGCCGCTGAAGAATCCGACCCCGGCGGCCCCGGCGAGTCCGGTGAACGTGCGGCGGGAGAGGGCGGGGCGACGGGGCATGGCGAGTTCTCCGAGGCCGGCGTGGGGGCGGCTGGTCGCACGCCGAAGAAAGACCACCGGGAACATTCCCTTTCGGACGGCACGCCGGCGTCGTAGCCTACTCTCCTGGGTAGCCTCGGTGAATCGCCTTTCGGGACCGGCCGTCGGCGACCGCCGCAGAGCCCCGGTCAGGCTGCCAGGCTTCAAACGCCGCACCGCAGAGCCCCGTGATGCCGCAGCCGATCGATCTCGTCGTCGTGGGAGCCGGTGCCGCGGGACTTTTTGGGGCCACCTGGGCCGGGCGAACCGCAGCCGCGGCAGGTCGGCCGATCAGCATCGTGGCTCTTGACTCCGCCCGCAAACTCGGGGCCAAGATCCTGGTGGCCGGCGGTGGCCGTTGCAACGTGACCCACCGGCAGGTCAGCGAGGCCGACTACGCCGGCAGCTCGCCGGCGGCGATCCGCAAGGTGCTCAGGCGGTTCTCTGTCGAAGACACGGTTGCCTTCTTCGCCGCCGCTGGTGTCAGCCTGAAGACGGAAGAGACCGGCAAGCTCTTCCCGGTCAGCGATTCGGCTCGGACGATCCTGGCGGCGCTCCTCGACGAGGCGGCCCGGGCCGGCGTCGAGATTCACCACCCCGCCCGGGTCACCGCGATCCAACGGCGGGCGGATCTGTTTCTCATCGCGACCGACGCCGGCGAGTTGACGGCCCGCCGGCTGATCCTCTGCACCGGCGGGAAGTCGCTTCCCAAGAGCGGTTCTGACGGGACGGGGTTCCGTCTGGCCGAGAGCCTCGGCCACTCCCTGACCAGCCCGATCGTGCCGGCCCTGGTGCCGCTGCTGCTGCCGGCCGGCCACTGGATCACCTCCCTGGCCGGTCTCACGGTGCCGGCCGAGATCACGCTCTCCGCGGCCTCCGGCAAGAAACTTTTCACAAGCACCGGCAGCACGCTCTGCACGCATGTCGGGCTCTCCGGACCGGGCGTCCTCGACATCAGCCGGCACTGGCTCGTCGCCCGGCACACCGACCCGGCCGTGCGGCTCCAGCTCAACTGGCTGCCGGGTGAAACTCGCGAGTCGCTCGATCGGCTGCTCGTCGCCGCACAGGGGCGGGGGGCCCTGGCCGCCCTCCGCGGGCGACTGCCCGACCGGCTGGCCCGCGGGCTCTGCGAGCAGGCCG
>JAQCJP010000199.1 GCA_027592945.1 Planctomycetota bacterium | reverse complement strand
GATCCCGGCGGCGGCCCGCCCCTCGGCCGCGCGGATGGTTCGCGTCTGGTCCGGCCCGGTTGTCAGGCTGCCGCAGTCGCCGCCGGAAAGATTGAGGTAGTGCGTCTTCCACCCGACCTCGCGGAGCCGCAGGAGCGTGCCGGCGGCGACGAACTCGATGTCGTCGGGATGGGCCACGATGGCCAGGGCGGCGGGGGGAGCGGGGGTAGGCATGGCGATGCGTTGGTTCCCGGGGTTCAGTGGCCGCCCCGCGCGGCGGTCCGCAGGGCGGCCGGGGTCGTGCGAAAGTGGCGGCGAAACACGGTCGTCATGTAGGCGATCGAGCGGAATCCCGCCCTTGGGGCGACAACCTTGAGCGGCAGGTCGGTCGTGGTCACGAGGCGACGGGCCTCGGCCAGCCGCACTTTAAGAATGTCGTCGTGGATCGACCGGCCCACAAGCCGGCGGAACCGATCTTCGACCTGCCAGCGAGACAACCCCGACGCCGCGACGAGTTCCGCGATCGCCAACGGCTCGCAGGCCCGTTCCCGGATCGTGCGAATCACGCGGGCCACCGCCGGATCCTCGACGGCGAGCGTGTCGGTCGAGCGGCGGGCGACAACGCCGATCGGCGGCACGACGGTGCGGATCGGCACAGTGGCCCTGCCACGCTCGCTCGTTCGCTCGGGCCGCATCAGTCGGTCGAGAGTCCGCGCCGCCTCGTACCCGATCGTCCGCGCCGCCTGGGCGACGCTCGACAGCGGCGGATCGGAGAGCTCACACACGAACGCATCGTCGTCCACGCCGATCACGGCGACATCGAAGGGCACCCGCAGGCCCAGCGACCGGCAGGCCTCGAGCACGTGCCGAGCCCGGACATCGTCGCAGGCCATGATGCCCACGGGCTTGGGAAGGGCCGCCAGCCACACGGCCAGTTCGTCCTGCAGCCGCTCCCAGCGGGTCGAGTCATGCCGGGCCAGGAGCACGGCCGACGTCCTGCCCGCCTTGGTGATCGCATGCTCGAAGGCGGCCGCCCGGGCGTCCGACCAGACCGACGCCGGTGACGGCCGCAGCCCGTAGAAACCGAAGTGCTGCAGTGCCCGTTCGATCAGATGCTCGGCCGCGAGGATCGCAATCGCCTCGTTGTCGGTGGCGACATAGGGAATGTCGCTCTCCGGGGCGTAGGCCCCGCCGCCGCCACCGACCGCCACGACCGGCAGCCCCGCCGCCACGACGGCCTGCGCCACGAGCGGCTCGTCGAACGACGCGATGATTCCCTGGCCCGACCAGGCTGCAAAGTCGGGCAGCCGTCGGCTCTGCTCCTCCTCGACGTACAGCCGCCAGTCGCCCGCCTCTCTGGCATACTGGGCCACACCCTTGGCGATCTCACGGTCGTAGGTCAATGCGGGATCGACGACGACGGCCACGAGCGGGCCAGGGACCGCGGGCCCTTCGACAAGTCGATCCGTTGCTCGACGTTTCCGTGCCATGAAGGCATTCTGGCACGTCGCGACCGCTCCCCCAACCAGCCCCTTTGACGTCACCCGGAGGCACGCCCGCCATGGTAGAGACAACGATTCCCGTTCCGGTTCCCGCGGCCGGCGGCCAGCCCGATCAGCCCTTGCCTGCGGTCGGCCTGGGGCTCTGGAAGGTCGAACGGCCCGCCGCGGCAGGGCTCGTCGAGGAGGCGATCCGGCTCGGCTACCGCCATCTCGACAGCGCCAGCGACTACGGCAACGAGGCCGAGGTCGGCGAGGGGATCACCCGGGCACTCGCCCGCGGGCTCTGCCGCCGGGAGGACCTCTGGGTGACGTCGAAACTCTGGAATACCTACCACGAGCCGCGGCATGTGCGACCGGCGGTCGAACGGTCGCTTCGTGACCTCGGGCTCGATGATCTCGACCTCTATCTGATCCATTTTCCGATCGCCCTGGCGTTTGTGCCCTTCGAGACCCGCTATCCGCCCGGCTGGTTTTTCGATCCCGACGCAGACGAGCCGGTCATGCGGGGGGCGCGGGTCCCGCTGGCGGAAACCTGGGCGGCCATGGAACAACTCGTCGATGCGGGGCTCGTGCGGCGAATCGGCGTCTGCAACTACGGCGTCTCGCTCCTTCGCGACCTGCTGGCGACGGCGCGGATTCCGCCGGCGGTGCTCCAGGTGGAGATGCATCCGCTGCTCGCCCAGGAGAAGCTCCTGCGGTTCTGCCGGGAGTCGGCGATCGCGGTGACGGCCTTTTCGCCGCTGGGGGCGCCATCGTATATGCCGCTGGGGATGGCAACGGCGGCGGAGAGCCTGCTCGAGCATCCCCTGATCATGAGCATCGCCGCCGCGGCCGGCCGCACGCCGGCGCAGGTGCTCCTCCGCTGGGGCGTGCAGCGGGGGACCGCCGTGATCCCGAAGACGTCGCGGCCCGAGCGACTCGCGGAGAACCTCGCCGTGTCGGACTTCGCGCTCTCCAGCGACGACATGGCGGCGATCGCCGGTCTCGACGCGGGCCGCCGCTTCAACGACCCGGGCGTTTTCTGCGAGCTGGCATTCAATACCTTCTTCCCGATCTACGAGTGACCGGGCCGCTCGCTCCGCGGGAATCGTCGGGCAGCGGCCAGCCCGTCAGGCCGCCGGCTCGAGCGGCGTCCCGGCGTCGATCGGTTCGCCCGCCAGCGGCGGCTCGTCGAGCGTCGGCTGGTCGGCCAGCCAGGTGTGGTCGACCAGTTCCATCCGGCCGTCGAGATGCTCGACGACGGCCGTGCAGTGCTCGATCCAGTCGCCGCAGTTGACGTAGTCGATGCCGTCGATCCGCCGGATCGCCGGCACGTGGATGTGGCCGCAGATCACCCCGCAGCAGCCCTTCTTCCTCGTGTAGCGGGCGACGAAGTGCTCGAAGTCGTTGATGAAGTTCACGGCTCGCTTGACCTTGCTTTTGAGCAGCGAGGAGAACGACCAGTACGGGTAGCCGAGCGAGCGGCGGGCGATGTTCATCCACTTGTTGAGGTGCAGGGCCAGCGTGTAGGCCCGGTCGCCGAGATGATAGATCCAGGCGGCGTGCTTGGTGAGGTGGTCGAAGAAATCGCCGTGGATCACCAGCAGCCGGCGGCCGTCGACCGTCACATGCACGCACATGTCGACCAACTCCATGTGGCCGAAGGCCTGCGGGGCGAAGGTGCGGAGGAACTCGTCGTGATTGCCCGTGATGTAGACGATTCGGGTTCCCCGTTTGAGCATGCCGAGGATGCGGCGGAGGATGAAGCTGGAGGTGTCGGTCCAGTGAAACGACCGCTTCAGCTTCCAGCCGTCGATGATGTCGCCGACGAGGTAGAGCCGGTCTGGCTGGACCCTTCCGAGGAAGGCGAACAGCTCCTCGGCCCGTGCGAACCGACAGCCGAGATGGACATCGGAGATGAAGAGGGATCGGACCCGCATCGTGCTGGCTCCGTCGTGGTCGGGAGGCCCGCGGGGCAACCGCCTGACAGCCTCTGCGATAGGGGGACACTACCGGGCGGCGGGATCGGCTGGCAGCGCGAAAAGCCGTGAGAATTCCGTGAGGATGGATCCGCCGGGAAGCGGTTATGCCAGGCGACGCGGCCGCCGGATGCCTCAATCGGCCGCGGCTCAGCCGAAGACCGGGGGCTGGCCGGTGGCCTCGAGCACCGAGAGCCAGAGGTCGCCGTCGGGGCAGACCTGGTTGCGGTGGCTGACGGCAAGCGTCATCGGGATGTGCACGTAGCGGCCCCGCCAGCGTCCGACCACCATCTCCGTGCGGCCGGCCATGGCGGCGTGCACGGCATTCTGCGCCAGCCGGATGCAGTAGACGCTGTCGAACGGATTGGCCTCGACGCTGCGGATCGCATAGCTCGGGTCGATGTACTTGAGGTTGAGCTCGAGCCCGTCGGCCGCGAAGTGCTCGGCGATCCGCGTGCGGAGAAAGATGCCGATGTCCTGCAGCTTCTTGTTGCCCGAGGCATCGGCTCCCGCCCCCTCCGCCGGCACCAGATCCTGCCCGGCCCCCTCGGCCACGACGATCACCGCATGGCCGCGGTCGCGGACCCGGCCGGCGAGGTGGGCCAGGAAGCCGCCGGGGCCGTCGAGGGCGAAGCCGACCTCCGGAATCAGGACGTAGTTGGCATCGGGCTCCGCCAGCGCGGCGTAGCAGGCGATGAAGCCGGAGTGGCGGCCCATCAGCTTGACCAGGCCGACGCCGTTGGGCGAGGCCTTCGCCTCGACGTGAGCCGAGCGGATGCTTTTGGTCGCCTCGGCGAAGGCGGTCTGGAAGCCGAACGACTGGTCGATGTAGGGGATGTCGTTGTCGATCGTCTTGGGCACGCCGACCACGGCGATCCGCCCGCCCCGCTCCTTGACCTGCTCGGCCACCTGCATCGCCCCCCGCAGCGTGCCGTCGCCACCGACCACGAAGAGCACGCCGATGTCCTGACGTTCCAGGCAGTCGACGATTTCGTCGGGATCCTGGGCCCCGCGGGAGGTGCCGAGAATCGTGCCGCCGTCCTCGCCGATTCGGCTGACCACCTCGGGTGTGAGGTCCATGACATCGTGGCAGTAGCGGGGAATGAAGCCCTGATACCCGTTGCGGAAGCCGTAGATTCGTTTGACGCCGTAGTGGAAGGCGAGTTCCATCACCAGGCCCCGGATCACGTCGTTGATCCCGGGGCAGAGCCCGCCGCAGGTGACGATCCCGACCCGCAGCTTGGCCGGATCGAAGAAGATGCTCCGCCGCGGCCCGGCCGACTCGAAGCCGGGGAGGTCGGCCGGGGCGAGGCCTGCGGCGATCACCTGATCGAGCGTGTCGTGGAAGAGGACGCGGTCGCCTTCGCCGACGTAGTGTTCGGTGGTCTGCCGCGACTCGATCAAGGACTTCAGCGGCGAGTCGATCCGGCAGGGACCGAGCGTGGCGATGGCGAGGTCGGCGGCGTCCATGGGGCGGCTGCTCCTATCCGGTGGTTCGCATGCCGGCGGCGATGCCCTGCACGCAGAGCCGCAGCAGGTCGCGGTGGAGTTCACCGGCATCGGGGTCGGCAGCGATCTCCACCCGCCGCCGCCGCATGAACTCCACCTGAATCAGGTTGAGCGGATCGACGTAGGGATTGCGGGCCTCAATCGACCGCTGAAACCAAGGCGTCGATCCCAGGAGCTCCTTGCCCCCGACCACGTCGAGGATCGCCTGCCGGGCCCGGTCGTACTCCTCGGCGATCCGCTGCCAGATCTGGCGGCGGGCCTCGAGGTCGTCGTCGAGTTCGGAATAGTGCTGGGCGATGACCATCTCGGCCTTGGCCAGGGCGAGGGTGGCGTTGTCGACCGTCGCCTGGAAGAAGGGCCAGCGGCGGTACATGTCGCAGACCTGCTGCCAGGCCTTGCGATCGGCGTATTTCACTTCGGCCAGGGCGGTGCCCAGCCCGTACCAGGCGGGAATCATGCAGCGGCTCTGCGTCCAGGCGAAGACCCAGGGAATCGCCCGCAGGTCGTCGAGCGTTCGCTGGCCGCGGCGGCGGGCCGGCCGGGAGGCGATCGGCAGATTCTCAATGTCGTCGATCGGTGTCGTCTTGGAGAAGTAGCCGATGAAGCCGGGCTGGTCGACGAGGTCGCGGTAGGCCGCCAGCGACCGCTTCGCCATCGTCTCGGCCAGGGCCGGCCACTCGGGCGGCGGCTCCGGCGGGGGAAGGGTGGCCGCGACGAGCGTCGCCCAGGTCACCTGGTCGAGATGGCGGCGGGCGATCTCCACGTCGTCGTATCGCTCGGCGAGCACCTCTCCCTGCTCGGTCAGTCGGAGGCTGCCGTCGAGCGTTTCGGGGGGCAGCGAGAGGATCCCGCGGGCGGCCGGCCCGCCGCCCCGGCCGAGCGACCCGCCCCGGCCGTGGAAGAAGGTCAGCCTCACGCCGTGCGCGACGGCCGTTTCGTGGAGCCGCTCCTGGGCGGCCTGCAGCCCGCAGCAGGCGGCAAGGTAGCCGCCGTCTTTCGTGCTGTCGGAATAGCCGACCATCACCATCTGCCGGTCGCCGCGGCCGGCGAGGTGGTCGCGGTAGGCCGGCTCGGCCAGCATCGTGGCGAGGGTGTCGTGGGCGTTGGCAAGATCGTTGATCTTTTCAAAGAGCGGCACCACGGCGATGTCGTGGGCGGCCACCTCGCCTCCGGCGGCCCGGGCCCTTTCCTGGGCCCACCGCCAGAGCCAGAGCACGCCGAGCACGTCGGCCGGGCACTGGGTGAGGCTGACGATCGACCCACCGAGGCATTCCGGCCCGTAGTTGACCGCCGCCGCGTGCAGCAGCTCGAAGAGCGCCAGCGTGTCGGCAGCCAGCGGAGGAAGCGTCTCGCGGGGCACGTCGCCGATCGTCCCGAGCGTTTCCACCAGGAGCCGGGCTCTGGCCGCATCGTCGAGGGCGGCGTAGGCGGCTGCGTCGGGCAGTCGGCCGGCGGCGGCGAGGACCGCGCCGAGAATGTCGGCATAGGCCCGGGCATCCTGCCGGACGTCGAGGCAGGTCATGTGGAGGCCGAAGGTCTCGGCCAGGTCGAGCCAGGCCTGGGGCGGCGAGTCGGGTGCCAGGCCGTGGTCTTCCCGAAGGCACTCGACCAGCCGGCGGACATCGGCGGCAAACTCGCCGCCCGACCGATAGGCAAGCGGCGGCGGCGGATCACCGGCGAGCGTCACCTTCCGCGCCGCCTCCAGCCGCAGCCGGATCATCGCCAGCCAGCGACGGTAGATCAGGTGCTCGTGCCAGGGGCGGATCGCCTCGGCCACCGCTGGATGCTCGGCGGCCAACTGTTCGAGCCGCTCAGCCAGCGGCCGGCCCCCCGAGGCCGCCCGCAGGGAGATGGTCAGCATTTCGGTGAGCCGGTCGCACCATTCGAGGTGACGGGTGATCGCCTCCTGCCGAAGCCTCAGGAGCGTGGCGGCCGTGACATCGGCGGTGACAAACGGGTTGCCGTCGCGATCACCGCCCATCCACGAGCCGAAACTGAGAAACCGTGGCTCGCGGAAGGTGTGGCCGGGATAGGCATCGGCCAGGGCCTGCCGCAGCGAGGCGTGCACCTGGGGCACCGCCTCCCAGATTCGCGGCATCACCGACAGGCCCCGCTCGACCTCA
>JAQCJP010000198.1 GCA_027592945.1 Planctomycetota bacterium | reverse complement strand
ATTCCCGAAGCGAGTGTCCGGCGAGACGGCACGGGCTCACCCCGAGCCACTTATGAGGCGAACCTCACGCGTTGCCGGGCCAGCGGGCCTGGACGTCGCGGCCGGCGTAGAGGGCCCCGTCGCCGAGCGACTCCTGGATCCGGAGGAGCTGGTTGTACTTGGCGATCCGGTCGCTTCGCGAGGCGCTGCCGGTCTTGATTTGGCCGGTCGAAAGGCCGACGGCCAGATCGGCGATCGTGGCGTCTTCGGTCTCGCCGCTGCGGTGGCTGGCGATCGAGGTGTAGCCCGAGCGGTGAGCCAGTTGGACCGCGGCAATCGTCTCGGTGAGGGTGCCGATCTGATTGACCTTCACGAGGATGCTGTTGGCCACGCCCTCGGCGATCCCGCGGCCGAGCCGCTCGGAGTTGGTCACGAAGAGGTCGTCGCCGACGAGCTGGACGCGGGCCCCGAGCCGCTCGGTGATCAGCTTCCAGCCGGTCCAGTCATCCTCGGAGCAGCCGTCCTCGATCGAAACGATCGGATACTTGCCGGCCAGATCGGCCAGGAAGTCGACCATCCCGGCCGAGTCGAGCGACTTGCCCTCGATCGCGTAGGTGCCCTTGGCGGCGTCGAAGAACTCGGTCGCCGCCACGTCGAGCGCAATCGCGATTTCAGCACCCGGCTTGTACCCGGCGTTGCCGATCGCGGCCAGGATCACCTCGAGCGCCTCGGCGCAGCTGCCGATGTGGGGCGCGAAGCCCCCTTCGTCGCCGACGCTGGTGGCCAGCTTCTTGTCCTTGAGCACTTTCTTGAGGGCATGAAAGGTCTCCACGCCGGCCCGCAGGGCCGTGTCGAAGGAGTCGAAGCCGAGCGGCATGATCATGAACTCCTGCACGTCGAGCGGATTGTCGGCGTGGGCTCCGCCGTTGATGATGTTCATCATCGGGGCGGGCAGGAGCCGGGCGGCGGCACCGCCCAGGTAGCGGTAGAGTGGAATCCCACAGTGCTCGGCCGCCGCGTGGGCGACAGCCATCGAGACGCCGAGGATGGCATTGGCGCCGAGGTCTTTCTTGTTGGGCGTGCCGTCGAGCTCGAGCATGATCTCGTCGACCGTCGTCTGATCGAGGGCATCGCAGCCTTCGAGCTCCTCGGCGATCCGGCTGTTGACGTTCTCGACCGCGCCGAGCACGCCCTTGCCGAGGTAGACGCCCGTGTCGCCGTCCCGCTTCTCCCAGGCCTCGTGGGCGCCGGTGCTGGCGCCGGAGGGGACGGCTGCCCGGCCGAAGGCGCCGTCGGCCAGGGTCACGTCGACCTCGATGGTGGGATTGCCGCGGCTGTCGATAATCTGGCGGGCGTGAACGTCGACGATCGTGGACATGAAACCTCCGGAGATGTGGTCGAGAAAGCGGAGAGCCGAAAGCCGGTTCCCGATTCCGCGTCGATTGTGACCGTGTCGGCACCATATGCAAGCGGTTTTCGGTCCGGCCGTACCGCCGCGGCCACCAGACGCTATCCTGCACCCACAGCGGGGTGCCGCAGGCCCGCGATTCCGAGCTGTTACCCGCCCACGGTCCTCATCGAGTCTTCATGTTTACCGGTCTGGTTGAATGTCTTGGCAGCGTCGTCGCGGTCATTCCGGAGCCGCCAGGCGTTCGGATGATCGTCGAGGCCGAGACGATCGCCGCCGATGCCGCCCTCGGCGACAGCATCTGCGTAAGCGGCTGCTGCCTCTCGGCGGTGCGAATCGAGGGACGCCACCTTGAGTTTCAGCTCGGCCCTGAAACGCTCGCCCGCACCAGCCTGGGGAGCCTGACCGGCGGCGGTCGCGTCAACCTCGAGCGGTCGCTGCGGCTCTCCGATCGGCTTGGTGGCCATCTCGTCACCGGCCACATCGACGGCCTGGGAACGCTTGCAGCCCGCCGCGACGAGGGCGATTGGACGACCTGCCGGTTCGCGGCCCCCCCTGCCCTGCTCGCCCAGATGGCCTCGAAGGGATCGGTGGCCATCGATGGCGTCAGCCTGACCGTGGTCGATGTCGATCCGAATTCGTTCAGCGTGGCACTGATTCCCCACACGCTCGCCGCCACGACCCTGGGCGGGCTGACCGAGGGAGACCCGGTCAACCTCGAGACCGATCTGGTCTTCAAGTATGTGGCCCGCTGGTTGGCCGCCCGTGAGCCGGGGGTGGCCTGATGCCCGACGGCCCCGCGGCCGTGCCGCCGCGTCAGACGACCGCCTATCTCAAGGAACTGTTCGGCCAGGTCGGCTTCACGATCGACGCCCGCCGAGGGCAGAACTTCCTCGTCGATCTCAATCTGCTCGACCTGATCACCCGGGCCGCCGAGATCGGCCCGCGGGATGTCGTGCTCGAGGTCGGCACCGGTACCGGCAGCCTCACCGAACGGCTCGCTGCCGCAGCCGGCCGGGTGGTGACCGCCGAGATCGATCCCCGGCTGGCCCAGTTGGCTCGCGATCGGCTCGTCGAGCGGGACAACGTCATGATCGTCGAGGGAGACGTCCTCGCCCGCAAGCACCGCTTCGCCCCGGCCTTCCTCGACGCGGTCGCCGAGGCGACGGCCGCCCTGCCCGGCGGCCGCCTCCTGCTCGTGGCCAACCTTCCCTACTGCGTCGCCACACCGGTCATCTCGAACCTACTCGCCCTCCCGCGGCCGTTCGATGCCGCGATCATCACCGTCCAGCGGGAGATGGCCGAGCGGATGACGGCGGCTCCCGGCACGTCGTCCTACAACGCGCTGTCAGTCTGGGTCGGGGCTCAGTGCCGCGGGGAGATCCTCCGGGTCCTCTCGCCGACCGTCTTCTGGCCCCGGCCAGCAGTCGACTCGGCCATCGTCCGGCTCGACCTCGAGCCCGAGCGGCGAGCGAGGATCTCCGACCTGACGCGGTTTCACCATTTCGTCCGCGACGTCTTCTGTCATCGTCGCAAACTCCTGCGGGGTGTGCTCGTGCGGATGGCCGGCGGCAAGGCCGACCCGGAGGCACGCCACCGCGCTGACAAGGCCCTCGCCGCGATTCAGGCCGGCCCCGAGGCACGCGCCGAGGAGATACCCCCGGCCGGGTTCGTGATCCTGGAAGAGGCCTTTTACGCGGCCGCTCCCAGCGGGTAGAACGGCGGCGGGGCACAGGACGGAGAAGGATTCATCCCACCATGAAGTTCATTGAAATGACCGGTCGGGCGCTGATGAGCATGATCGAGCCCGGCGAGGTGCCTCCCGAGCAGATCCAGAAGGCCGGCCTGACCGACAGCTGCCTGGTGCGGGTCAACCAGCAGGGCGATATCGAGGTCCGTCGCCACGACCGGTGGGACCTGATCGGCGGTCTGATCGGCAACTTCCAGCCCCGGGCCGAACATGCCAGCGGGCGAACCTGGGCCTAGAATGCTCGCGGCCGCTGGAAAACTCCCCCAAATCGGCTCATTCGGAAACTTCCGATTGTCATGTCCGCAGGGGTAGACTGTGGCCTTCCGGGGAGGCACTGACCGAAACTCCCCTCAGAGTCTGTTCCGCCCCGGCATGGCGTGACAGTGAGGGTGGAGGCAGCCTGAGCGTGATCCCGAATCCGACCACCGAAGCCTCGTTCGCCCCGACGATCGTCGATCTGCTGCGGCAGCGGGCCACGTATCGCCCCCATGACAGGGCCTTCACGTTCCTCGTCGATGGCGAACACGAGGAACTGAACATCACCTACGCCGAGCTCGACCGGAAAGCCCGGGCGGTCGGCGGCTGGCTGATGGATCAAGGCATGACGGGGAAGCGGGCTTTGCTGCTCTATCCCTCGGGGCTCGACTTCATCGCCGCCTTCATGGGCTGCCTCTACGGCGGGGCAATCGCGGTGCCCGCCTATCCGCCTCGCAAGAACAGATCGGTCGAGCGAATCGAATCGATCGCGGCTGATGCCGATGCCGCCGTGGCCCTGACCACCCGCGACGTGCTCGACCGTTTCGAGAACCTCAAGGCGACCGCCCCGAGCCTCGAGGGGCTCACCTGGCAGGTCGATGCCGAGCTCGAGCCGGCCTGGGCCGATCGCTGGGAGCGGCCCGACATCGACGGCGACACCCTCGCCTTCCTCCAGTACACGAGCGGCTCGACCGGCACGCCCAAGGGTGTGATGCTCTCGCATGAGAACCTGCTGCACAACTCGTTGCGGATCATGCAGGCCTTCGAGATCACCCGCAGCCAGTCGGGAGTCTTCTGGCTGCCGAGCTTCCACGACATGGGGCTGATCGGCGGGATTCTCGTGCCGCTCTACGGTGGCAAGTTCAACGTTCTGATGTCGCCGGTCGCGTTCCTCCAGAAGCCGCTCCGCTGGCTGCAGGCGATCTCGCGGTATCGGGCCACGATCAGCGGCGGCCCCAACTTCGCCTACGAACTCTGCGTCCGGAAGACGACCCCGGAGCAGCGAGCCGCCCTCGACCTCTCCAGCTGGTCGCTGGCCTTCAACGGGGCCGAGCCGGTGCGGGCCGAGACGATCGACGCCTTCTGCGAGGCCTTTGCCGTCAGCGGCTTCCGGCGGGAGGCCTTCTACCCCTGCTACGGCCTGGCCGAGAGCACCCTGATGGTGACCGGCGGGATGAAGTTCGAGCCGCCGGTGATTCGCTCCTTCGAAGCGGTCTCGATCGAGACTGGCACCGTCCAGGTGGTTGACGCCGAGCATGCGGGCGCCCGCCAGCTGGTGGGAAGTGGCCGGGAACTTGACGGCCAGGACGTGCTGATCGTTGATCCCCAGAGCCACGAGCCGCTGCCGCCGGGCCGGGTCGGGGAAATCTGGGTCAGCGGCCCGAGCGTCGCCCAGGGCTACTGGAACCGGCCCGAGGAGACCCAGGCCACGTTCGGCGCGATGCTTGCCCAGCCCGATCCCGCCGAGCCCGCGCAGGAGGTCTCCCGCTGGCAGCCAAATCCAGGCCCCTACATGCGAACGGGCGACCTCGGATTCTTTGAAAACGGCGAGCTGTTCGTGACGGGCCGGCTCAAAGATTTGATCATCATCCGGGGCCGCAACCATTACCCCCAGGACCTCGAATACACCGTCGAGCAGGCGACGCCGCTGGTGCGGGCCGGCTCGCTGGCCGCCTTCGCCGTCGACCACGAGGGGCGAGAGCGGGTCGTGATCGTGGCCGAACTGGAGCGGGGCCGCCGCGACAAGGCCGAGATCGCAGCCGCCTTCGACACGATCCGCAGCCAACTGGCCCGGGAGAACGAAGTGGCGGCCGAAGCGATCGTCTTCGTCAGGCCGAACAGCGTTCCCAAGACCTCCAGCGGCAAGATCCAGCGGCACGCCTGCCGCCGCCAGTTCCTCGACGAATCGCTCGATGTCGTCGAGCAGCATGTCGGCTGGCTGCACGGTAGCCAGGACGCTGAGGCCAGCCCGCCGGCCGCCGAGATGCCCCGGCTGGCCCGCCAGCGGCCGCTGGGCGATGCCAAGCGGGCCCACCGGCCCGACCGGGAGCTGCCCCAGGAGATCGTCCAGACCGTCTTCGACCATGTCCGAGGGATCGCCAAGGACCGGGCCGGCAACCTCACGCTCGACACCAACATCGTCGAACTCGGCCTCGATTCGCTCGAGCGGATGGAGATCGTCGCCAGCCTCGAGGAGGCCTTCGGGGCCCGCTTTCCGGAGCAGGTCCTGCCGATGATCGAAACCTGCCGCGAGGTGACCGAGGCGATCATCGACCACATGCCGGTCGATCGGCACAAGGAACTGCCCGCCGCCCAGGGGCCCTCGGAGATCGACTCCGATGCCTACGTGATCGCCGACTTCCCGGAGGTCCGCGCCCTCGAGCAGAACTTCGCGATGGTCCGCGACGCGGGCCTCCAAAACCCCTACTTCAGCGTTCACGAGGGGCTGACGACCGACCGGACGATGATCGGCGGCCGCGAGCTGATCAGCTGGGCCTCCTACAACTACCTGGGCATGTCGGGCCACCCGGACGTGACGGCGGCGGCCAAAGCAGCCCTCGACCGCTTCGGCACGAGCGTCTCGGCGAGCCGACTGGTCTCGGGTGAAAAGACGATCCACCAGGAACTGGAGCGGGAGTTCGCCGGCTTCATCGGCACCGAAGATGCCGTCACCTTCGTCGGCGGCCACGCCACCAACGAGACCGTGATCGGCCATGTCGTCGGCCCGGGCGACCTCGTCCTCCACGACGCCTTCGCCCACAACAGCCTCCTGCAGGGAGCGATCCTTTCAGGTGCCCGCCGCCGCCCCTTCCCCCACAACGACTACGAGGCGGCCGAGGCGATGCTCGCCCAGCTGCGGCGGCAGTATC
The DNA here is from genome assembly GCA_027592945.1 of Planctomycetota bacterium. Lineage (GTDB taxonomy): Bacteria > Planctomycetota > Planctomycetia > Pirellulales > UBA1268 > QWPN01. The sequence continues at coordinate 829 of JAQCJP010000198.1, read as the reverse complement.
GGCGGGTCCTGGTCGTGGTGGAGGGCATCTACAGCATGGACGGCGACTTCGCCGACCTGCCGAAGTTCATCGGCCTGGCCAAGCGGCACAAGGCACTCCTGATGGTCGACGAGGCTCACTCGCTCGGCGTGATGGGCCGGACCGGCCGCGGCATCGGCGAGCACTACGGCGTCGATCCGGCCGACGTCGACATCTGGATGGCGACCCTTTCGAAGGCCTTCGGCAGCTGCGGCGGGCTGATCGCCGGGTCGGCCACGCTCATCCGCTGGCTGAAATACACCGTGCCCGGCTTCGTCTACTCGATCGGCCTGCCGCCGCCGGCGGCCGGAGCGGCCCTGGGCGCCCTCCGGCTCCTCAAGCGGGAGCCACAGCGGGTCGACCGGCTCCAGGCCAACGCCCGGCTGTTCCTTGAACTCGCAGCCGAGGCCGGCCTCGACACCGGCGCCTCGGGCGGCTCCGGCGTGGTGCCAGTGATCCTGGGCAACTCGATCAACAGCCTCAAGCTCTCCCGGGCGATGTTCACCCGCGGGATCAACGTGCAGCCGATCCTCTATCCAGCCGTCGAGGAGCAGGCGGCCCGGCTGCGGTTCTTCATCACCTCCGAGCACACGGCCGAGCAGATCGGCCAAACGGTCACGGCGCTCCAGGAGGAGCTTGCCAAGATCGACCCCAGCTACGCCCGCCGAGCGGGTTAAAAAAGGGGACTGGCTCCGAGCGAAGCGAGGTGCCTGGACCCTTTTCCAACCCTGGCACGTGCGGAATACGGGTTCGCGAGGGGTGGGCCCGTGCCAATCGAGCCGGCGTTGGGAAGCCGAGCGTAGCCCGGAGG
>JAQCJP010000197.1 GCA_027592945.1 Planctomycetota bacterium | reverse complement strand
GGGAGGCGCAAAGATTCCCCGGCTTCTGCGCGTGCCCCCGACCCGACCCCTCCACATAAAAGCCCCCCGGCGCGAGCCGGGGGGACTGCGGGCCGTTGGGCGTTCCCGCCCTCACCGGCAGGAAAACTGGTGGACGGGCCGGCCCCGAGCCGTTACTATGAGGGGCTTGAATCGCGGCGCTTTTGCCGGGCTTCCGGCCGGTGTCGCGGTCGCCAGACAAACTTTTTCCTCGGAGCACGCATGGTCAAGTTGACGGTTCGGGAACGGGAAAGCATCCAGGAGGCAGTCCGCCGGTTTCGCAAACTCGTGGAGCGAAGCGGCATCAAGAAAGAGATGCGGAAGCGGGAGTTCTTTGAGAAGCCCAGCGAGTCCCGTCGTCGTGCCCGTCTGCGTGCAGAGCGCCGCATGAAGCGGAACCGCCTCCTCGGCGTCTGAGAGCAACTCCGACGTCCCTGCCGCGGGGGCCCGCTGCCCGCTGCGGCCTTGGCTCAGCCCCAGTCGAGGGCCACGTCGAGCCAGGGGGCATGATGCGTGGGCCAGCCCGTGCTGACCCGGTCGACGCCGCTTTTCGCGATGGCGGCCACCGTCTCGGGCCGAATGCCACCCGAGGCCTCCAGCACCACGCCGGGTGCGATGCGATCACGGAGGGCCACACAGCCGGTGAGTTCGTCTGGCGTCATGTTATCCAGGAGCACCACGTCGGGTCCGGCCGCCAAAACCGGTTCCAACTGCCGAATCGAATCGAGTTCGATTTCGACGACGGTGCCCGCGGCCCGCTCTGGGGGAAACGACCGCCCCGCAAAGGCCCGGGCCCGACGAACGGCGTCGGCTGGTTCCAGGCCGGCTGCTGCCGCCGCGGCCAGGTGGTTGTCTTTGATGAGGATGGCGTCGTAGAGGCCGAGGCGGTGGTTCCAGCCGCCACCGGCCCGGGTTGCGTATTTGTCGAGCAGCCGCCAGCCAGGCACGGTCTTGCGGGTGTCATAGACCCGGCAGGCAGTGCCGGCCACGGCGTCGACCAGCCGACGCGTGGCGGTGGCGATCCCCGAAAGCCGACCCAGCAGATTGAGCACGACCCGCTCCGCGGCCAGCACGCTGCGGGTCGGGCCGGCCAGCGTCGCCACCGTCTCGCCGGCGCCGACCCGGGCCCCGTCAGCCACGCGGGGCTCAAGGTGAACCGCAGCATCGGCAACCGTCGCCACGATCGCCGCGGCCGGCAGCCCGGCGACCACGCCCTCGGTCCGGCAGACCACCGGGAGTTCGCAGCGGGCCTCGGCGGGCACGATGCTCAGGCTCGTCCAGTCGCACTCGTGGCCCAGGTCCTCGGCCAGCCATTCAGCGGCGAGCCGTGCCACATGGTGGGCGAGGTGATCGTCCCAGCAGAGTTGCACAAACCCCGGCCCCGAGGGAGTGTCGCGGGAGGAGATCTCGGGCTCACTCATGGGAACGGGGGCTGGCAGGTGGTGATTGGTGGGACCCCCACCGGCGGGATGCCCAAGTGCGGCGGGGACGTTTGACGCCGGGCCGCGTATCCTAGGGGAAGTTGCCGCCACCAGGCCACCACCCCGCCGCATCGCCGATGACCGCCTCGCCAAGCCATCACCTGTCTGCCCGCAGCCAGCCCCTGCTGGCAGCCATGCTCGCCGTGGCCGTTACAGGAATGGCCGGGTGGTATGTGTTCTCGGGCGGCCTCTCCGACAGGCTGGTTCATCACGATGCCCCGCCGCCTGCCGACGTCCGGTTCACGGTCAATGTCAACCTGGCCCCACCGGCGGAGTTGGCCCAGTTGCCGGGCCTCGGGCCGGCGACCGCCGCCCGGATCGTGGCCCATCGCGAACAGCAGGGGCCGTTTGCCAGCCACGAGGACCTCCTCGCGGTGCACGGCATCGGGCCGGTGACTCTCGAGCGGCTGCGGCCCTATCTGCGGCCGATCGATCCGCTGGCGGAGGCCCCATGACCGTTCCAGCCACCCTTCAGCGCGGCGTCTTCGATCTCGCCGCTCCCTACGAGCCGGCCGGCGATCAGCCGGCCGCCATCGACGCCCTGGTGCAGGGCATCGGCGAGGGCCGCCCTTCGCAGGTGCTGATGGGCGTGACCGGCTCGGGCAAGACCTTCACGATGGCCAACGTCATCGCCCGGGTCGGGCGGCCGACGCTCGTCCTCTCCCACAACAAGACGCTCGCGGCCCAGCTCTACGCCGAGTTTCGCGACTTCTTTCCGCACAACGCCGTCCACTATTTCGTCAGCTATTACGACTACTACCAGCCCGAGGCCTACATCCCCCAGCGGGACATCTACATCGAGAAGGATGCGGCGATCAACAAGGAGATCGACCGGCTCCGGCTGGCGGCGACCAGCGCCCTGGTCAGCCGGCGGGACGTCGTGGTCGTGGCCAGCGTCTCGTGCATCTATGGCCTCGGCTCCCCCGATGACTATCGGGCGATGGTGGTGCGGGTGGCCCGTGGCACCCAGCTGACCCGAGACGACCTCCTCAGCCGGCTGGTCGCGGTCCACTACGAGCGGGGCGACGTGGCCTTGGAGCGGGGCCGGTTCCGGGTTCGCGGTGACTCGATCGACATCTGGCCCCCGTATGACGAACTGGCCGTGCGGGTCGAGTTCTGGGGCGAGGAGATCGAGTCGATCGCCATCATCCATCCGACCAGCGGCGAGGTGGCCGCCCAGCGGGACGAGCTCTACTTCTATCCCGCCCGCCACTTCGTGATGCCCGAGGACCGGATCAAGGCCGCCGTCTCGACGATCAAGGCCGAACTCGACATGCGACTCGAGGAACTCAAAGGCCAGGGCAAGCTGCTCGAGGCCCAGCGGCTCGCCGCCCGCACCCGCTTCGACATCGAGATGATGCTCGAGGCCGGCTTCTGCCCGGGCATCGAGAACTACTCCCGGCCGCTCTCCGGCCGGGCCCCGGGCAGCACCCCGACGACGCTCTTTGACTACTTTCCCGACGACTTCCTGTTTTTCGTCGACGAGTCGCACGTTACCGTGCCGCAGGTCCGCGGGATGTACGCGGGCGACCGGAGCCGGAAGCTGACGCTCGTCGATCACGGCTTCCGCTTGCCCAGCGCCCTCGACAACCGGCCGCTGATGTTCGACGAGTGGGAGAAGCGGCTGGCCCAGACCGTCTTCGTGTCGGCGACGCCCGGCCCCTGGGAGCTCGGCCGGACTGGCGGTGAGGTGGTGGAGCAGGTGATTCGGCCGACCGGCCTGCTCGACCCGGTGATCGAGATCGTGCCGGCCCGGCAGCAGGTAGTGCACCTGTCCGGCGAGATCGACAAGGTGGTGGCGGCCGGCCAGCGGGTGCTCGTCACCACGTTGACCAAGAAACTGGCCGAGGACCTCTCCACCTACTTCCAGGAGCGGAAGGTCCGGTGCCGCTGGCTGCACAGCGAACTCGATGCCTTCGAACGGGTCGAGCTGCTCCGCGACCTCCGCCAGGGCAAGTTCGATGTCCTGGTGGGCGTCAACCTGCTCCGCGAGGGGCTTGATCTTCCCGAGGTCTCGCTGGTGGCCATCCTCGATGCCGACAAGGAAGGGTTCCTGCGGAGCGAAACCTCCTTGATGCAGACGATCGGCCGCTCGGCCCGCAACGTCGACGCCCGGGTGATCCTCTACGCCGACACGATCACCGAATCGATGCAGCAGGCGGTCGATGAGACCCGGCGGCGACGGACGCTTCAGGAGGAATACAACCGCGAGCACGGAATCACACCCGAGACGATCCGCAAGGAGATCCGGGCCGGGATCGAGGCCGAAGCTGTTTCGCGGGCGGTGGCGTTCGAGGCGGTCGGGCAGAGCGACGAGGCCCGCCGCCGGCAGGGTGAACTGATCGAGCAGCTCGAGGCCGACATGATGCAGGCGGCCGCCGAGCTCGATTTCGAGCGGGCGGCGAGGATCCGCGACGAGATCGCCGGACTGCGGGATGGCGGCCGTGCCAAGGTCGGCGGCGGCCACGGCCGGGGTGGCCCGCGGGGTCGGGGCAAGCGGGCCGGCGGGTCCCGGGGCGGCACTGGCCGAGGCGGTCGCATTCCACGGCCCAAGCAGGCGTGAACGGAGCGGGCATGGACGAGTCGGGCGATGGCGGGAAGGAGGGGAAACTGCTTCGTCGGCTTCTGGAAATCCAGGAGCGGGAGCGACAACTCGTCTCGTACGAGATCCACGACGGACTCGCCCAGTACCTCGCCGGCGCGATCATGCACTTCCAGGCCTGGCAGGCAGCCCTGGGGGACGGCCCCGGGGCGTCTGATCTCCAGGAAGGCATGCGGCTTTTGCAGATGGCCACCGACGAGTCGCGGCGATTGATCGCCGGCCTGCGGCCGCCGGCCCTCGACGAACTCGGCATTGTCGAGGCGATCGAGTCGCTTGTGGCCGACGCTCGGGCCGAGGTGCCACGCGTGCAGTTCACCCACGACCTGCCCGGTCCCCGGCTGTCGCCAGACCTCGAGACCACGATCTTCCGAATCGTGCAGGAGTCGCTCTCCAATGTCCGCAAGCATGCGGCGGCTACCGCGGCGGAGGTCGATATCTCCCGCCGGGGCGACGCGGTGCTCGTCCGCGTTCATGACGACGGCAGCGGCTTCGATCCCGGGGCCGTGCCTGACGAACGTTTCGGGCTGGAGGGTATCCGGCAGCGGTCGCGGCTGATGGGGGGTGAGCCCCGAATCATCTCGGCACCGGGCCAGGGCACGACCATCGAAGTCCGGCTGCCGGTTTCACTCGACGAAGCCAGCGGATTACCCGAGCCGGTCTGAAGCCGCTAGGCGGCTTTCTGCATGGTCTCGAGCGATCGGCCCAGCCGCCGGCGGCCCTTGCCCTTGGCGGGTGAATCGATCACCTTCGGCTCGCTGGCAACTGCCAGGCGATCCCGCAGCGATTGGGCCAGCGTCGAGCCGAAATCCTCGTCGCGGCTGCGGTTGCCGACGTCTTCGACGGCATCGGCAAAGCCGAGCACCACCGCCTGCCGAACCCCCTCGCGAACCCACTGGAAGAAACTCATCGCCACACCTCCGGCATCCGTTCCGGGCGGGCTTTCCGACCCGCTCAGGATGGGTATCGGCGAACTCCCGGGGCGGCCTCGACTGGAGCCGGGCCGGATGCGGGCCCCGAAACATGGGCAGGCTGTGCCGGCGGTCAGCCCTCCCGATGGACACAGACCAGGCAGATATCGTCGCTGGCGCTGACGCCTGCGGTGTGCTTGTCGACATCGGCCAGGATCCGGCGGCCGAGTTCCGAGGCGTCGGCCATCGGGCCGGTCATCGCTTCTTCCAGGCGATCCAGCCCGTAGCAGCGGCCATCGAGGTCCATCGCCTCAGTGACTCCGTCGGTGCAGAGCACGAAGCTGCTGCCGGGCTCCATCGTGATCGTGCAACTGCGGAACTGATGGTCGGACGCCATGCCGAGCGGCAGCCCGCCCAGGTCGGCGGCCACCTGGCGGATCGCCCCGGAGGGCTCCCGCAGAAAAACCGGCAAGTGCCCCGCGTTGCAGATGGTCAGGGCATGCGTCGTGGTGTCGAGGACCCCCACCACCAGCGTGGCGAACCGGTCGTCCCAGCCGCCCCGCAGGAAACTCTCGTTGATGCGAAACAACGCCCGGCCCAGGTCGGGCTCGCTGGCCAGGCAGTAGCGGACATCCGCCGACAGGGCCGCCATCAAAAGCGCGGCGGCCACGCCTTTGCCCGAGACGTCGGCCAGAACAACCGCCAGCCGGTCAGGCCCCAAGGGCACATAGGCGAAGAAGTCGCCTCCCACCTGGTGAGCCGCCTCGTAGAAGTCGAAAATCTGGTAGCCCTCCAGTTCCGGCGGCCTGCTCGGCAGAAGGCCCTGCTGCACGCGGTGGGCGAGTTCTAGATCACGGTTGAGTTGCTCCCGGGCCACTCGTTCGTCATGGGCCAGCGCCTGTTCGATCGCCTGGGCCGCCCGGCCGGCGATGCCGGCCAGGACGTCGAGGTCGGTCTCGTCAAACCGGTGGCGGAGGTCGCCGGAGTCGACCTGCAAGACGCCCAAGAGCCGTCCCTCTCCGCTGCTCACCGGCACGCACATCACAGAGCGGATGTTGGTGACCAAGACACTCTCGTTGGCCTGGAAGCGGGTGTCGGTGGCGGTGTCGGCCGAGAGAATGGCCTTCCGCGACGTGGCCACCTTTTCGATCAGCGTGCGGCTCACTCGGGCCGCTCCCGCACCGGGTCGCTTGATCCGCCGCTCGCGAACCCGCAGCTGTCCCGATGGGGGCTGCGCCAGCAGGACAAAGCCCCGGTCGGCCTGCGGGAACACTTCCAACAAGCCGTCGAGGAGCCGGGGGAGGACGTCGCCGAGCGACAAGGAGGCCCCGATGGCTCGGTTGAGCCCGAGCACCGCCCGCAGCTTGGCCTCGGTGTGTTTGCTGATTCGCTCATCGACCGAGGGCCGCGGGATCGCCACCTGCGACACAATCACGGCATCTGAATCACCCGCCAGATCCGCGTCGTCCTCGGCGAAGTCGGCATCGAAGACGATCGCTGCCGAGGAGCCGCCAAAGGCTGGTGACTCATCGAAGAGCACGAACCGCTGCCCGCAGATCGAGAGCTCGTCGCCGTCCTCGAGTCTTCGCGGGCCTGCCAGCGGGACGCCGTTGACCAGCGTGCCATTTCGGCTGCGCAGGTCCTCGGCCACCACGCCCTCGGCCGAAATCGTCAGGGCAGCGTGCTGGCGGCTCACCGAGGCCGCATCGAGCACGATCTGGCAGTCTGGGTGGCGGCCGAGAAGGACGCGTCCCGGGTCGAGCACCAGCCGCTCGCCGCTGCGAACTCCGCTTTGAAACTCGAGCACTGGCACGGCGGCGGGTTTCCGAGGCGGCAGCGTCGTTACGACGAAAAAACGGCGGCACGCCCCCAGATCCTACCGCGATTGCCGTCGCTCGGGAGGTGGGGTAATCTCTGCAAAAAGCGGCGCCATTGGGGAATGGTGTAATGGTAGCACGACTGGCTCTGAACCAGTTAGTCTAGGTTCGAATCCTAGTTCCCCAGTTTTGGACCTCACGCGCCGGTGGGCTTGCGCAAGCGTTCTGCGGGCGTTTGGTGGACCGCGAACCAACCCAACCCCAATGGACCTCACGCGCCGGTGGGCTTGCGCAAGCGT
>JAQCJP010000005.1 GCA_027592945.1 Planctomycetota bacterium | reverse complement strand
TGACGTGGCGTGCGAGCGGGGCTTTTGATTCGCGTCGCAGCAGCCTTCCGTGGCGTGACCGCCGCCCCCGCCGATGCCGAGGGTGCCGGACAGCCCGGTGTCTTTCCCGGAGTGCAGGCGGATCAGAAAGATCAGCACCCCCGAGATGATCACCTGCAGGATTCCAAGCAGCGTGCACACGGTCACGCAGGGTAGCCAGCCCCCAAAAACCCCGCTCCGCTGTCCTTTGCCCTAAAGAACGAGGGTTTCGGAAGGAGGAGCGGAATGGTCGCCGACAAACTGCTCTGCCCTGTTGCGCCGGTTGACAAAGTTCACAAACTTGAAAGCGAGTGTTACAATTCCCGGGAGTCTGCCGAGGAGGAATTGAATGGACGCAGTGGCGGATAGCCACGATCAGGAGCCGGTGGTAGAGCTCAACGCGGCGACCTGGAAGGACAGCAAGCGCTACGCCTGGCTGCTCGGGCTGATCATTCCCTTCGCGCCGTTCATCGCCTGGGCGAGTGTCGCGGTTACCGGCTTCGAGGGCTTCTGGTTCGTCGGCCCGCTGTTCGTCTTCGGCGTCCTCCCGCTCCTTGACATCGCGATCGGGGTCGATCCCTCCAACCCGCCTGACAGCATCCTTAAGTGGCTGGAGCAGGACCGCTACTACCGCTGGTGTACGTACCTCTTCATCCCGGTCCAGTACGCCGGCCTCGTCTTCGCCTGCTGGCTCTGGTCGAGCGGCGACCTGAGCGGGCTGGAGGGCATCGGCCTGGCGCTGACCATGGGCGTTGTCGGCGGCATCGCGATCAACGCTGCGCACGAGCTCGGCCACAAGCGCGACAGCCTGGAGAAGTGGCTGAGCCGCGTCGCCCTCGCCCAGACCGGCTACGGGCACTTCTACATTGAGCACAATCGCGGCCACCACGTGCGCGTCGCGACCCCCGAGGACCCGGCCAGCTCGCGGCTGGGCGAGAGCTTCTGGGCCTTCCTGCCTCGCACCGTCGCCGGCAGTCTCAGTTCGGCCTGGGGGATCGAGTGCACCCGCCTCGACCGGCTCGGTAAGTCGCACTGGAGCCTCCACAACGACCTCGTCGGCGCCTGGACGATGACCGTCGTGCTCTTCGCGGCCCTGGCGATCGGCTTCGGCCCGGTCGTCCTGCCCTATCTGCTGATCCAGGCGGTGCTCGGCTTCTCGCTGCTCGAGGTCGTCAACTACCTGGAGCACTACGGGCTCCTGCGTCAGAAACAGGAGGACGGCCGCTACGAGCGCTGCCGCGCCGAGCACAGCTGGAACAGCAACAGCATCGCCTCCAATGTGCTGCTCTACCACCTCCAGCGGCACTCCGACCACCACGCCAACCCGACCCGCCGCTACCAGGCCCTGCGCCACGTCGAAGAAGCGCCGCAGCTGCCCACCGGCTACGCCGGGATGATCGTCCTTGCCTGGATCCCGCCGCTCTGGCGCCGGGTAATGGACCACCGTCTGATCGAGCACTACGGTGGCGACGCCAGCCGCGCCAACATCCAACCCAGCGCCCGCAAGCGCATCCTCGCCCGCTACGGAGGTGCAGCATGAGCTTCCGGCGCGGCTTAGGGATCTGCGGGGTCCATAAAGCGCACCGGAAGGGGTGGGGCCGCTCGTGAGTCGCTGGCGCTGCCCGGGGTGCGGCTACGTCTACGACGAGGAGCAGGGGCATCCGCGCGAGGGGTTCCCGCCGGGAACGCCGTGGGGCGAGGTGCCGGACGACTGGGCGTGTCCCGACTGCGGCGTGCGCGACAAGGTCGACTTCGTGGCGGCCGTCGAGCAAAATGATCGCGGCATCGCTGCTCGTCGCCGCCCGGTGGATGGCTGACCATCAGGCAACTCCGGTGATCCATCAATTCGGCTTCCGAGGCGCGGCGGGAGAAATCATTCACCGTCAGCCCGCTCCGGCTCGTCGAGTGGCTTGACGACCGCGATCAACTCCAGCGTGCCGAAATAGAACTGCCGGCTCGACACCTCCACAAAACCGACTCGCGCCAACTCCTCTCGCAGCGCGACGCGATCGGGAAAGTGCCAAAGCGACTTGGCGATGTAGGCATACACGGCCGGCTGACCATGGAGCACGAGTCCCCAGAACCCGCCCCAGACGTAGAGCACGGCGTGTGCCAGCCGCTGCCACAGCCAGTTGGGGGATTTCGAGAAGTCGAGGAAGGCCGCCGTGCCTCCGGGACGCAGCACGCGATGGATTTCCTGCAGGGCGACTGGTAGCGAGGGGGCGTTTCGCAGGGCGTAGCTCCCCGTGACGATGTCGACGCCGTCGACCGGGAACGACAGCCGATGCATATCGCCCAGCTCCAGCGACGCGTTGGGGAACTGGTTCTTTGCCCGGGCGATCGCGAGCATTTCCGGCGTGAGATCGACCCCGCACACCGTGCCTCGGGGATACCGACGGGCCAGGGCGAACGCGACATCTCCCGTACCGCAGGCGAGATCGACGCAGACCGGAGAGCCACCGTGTGGCGCCGCTTCCCCGTCAGGCAACGAGTCGAGCAGCGCACGCTTCCAGGCCTGGTCGCGACCGAGCGAGAGCGCCCGTGTCACCAGGTCGTAGCGGCGTGCCACCTCGGCAAACAGGATTTCGTTGTAGTCGCGCTTGGCCTCGGGAACGCGAAGGTAGTCCGTCTGTTCGGATGGCAACTTCGACACGGGGATGAGGCTCACCGGGATGTTGGGGAAGGAGAAGACGCCGAACAGCTATCGCCGCGGCCCGGACGTGATTGGACGTGGACGATTGAGCCAGCGAATCACGGGAGTCGCCAGGAAGGGCAGCCGGCCCAGCAGGGTCACGTTCAACTCCGTGAGACGTTGGTAGCGCAGACTCTGCGTCACGAGGCGACAGAGCCGCATTCTACCTCGCAGCAGTCGCCCGCGCTCGGCGATCCAGCGTCGGGGCAGATCGGCGGAGTAGTGCCGGGCGGCCTGATGAGCGATTCCCGAAACAGCGGCCCCCGAGGCCAGGGCCCAGGCCATGCCCTCCCCCGTAAAGGGCTCGATGTAGCCGGCGGCGTCGCCCACGAAAAAGATGCGGTGAACGGCCGGTGGCGACGTGCGGCACGACAGCAGCGTCGTGCCCTGCCAGTTGAGGTCGCGAACCGCCTCGAATTTCGGCAGGGGAGACTGGTGGAGAATCCGTTGCACCGTTTCGCCCGGGCCCCAGCGTTTCACCGCCGCCGGTTCGAGCGCCGCAGCGAGCTCCAGATTTCCATTTTCCACCTGCAGCCCGCCGATGTAGCCCTCGCGGCCCACAACAATCTGGATCGTGCCCGCCTGGTATCCCTCCGGCACGAGCGACGTCGTCGCCGACACCCCGATGCGGGAACGGGGATTCACCGAGTGGGTGCAGCCCGGAGTCTGCCGCGCCAGCCGTCCGGCGAGCCCATCGGCAGCCACGATGACGCGCGACACGATCTCGATCTCTTCGCCATCGCGAGTCAGACGCAAGCGGCACCGGTCGTCGTCCACGCCGATCAGGTGAGCTTCCGTCCGCAGCAGCAGCGATGCGCCCGCGGCGGTTGCCTCGCGCGCAAGTTCAGCATCCAGCCAGTGCCGCGACAGGGCGGCTCCCGTGGGAAGCGGAAGATAGGCGTGCCGCCGGCCCGCGGCCATAAACACGCCCCGGACCGCAGGGGCCCGGCTGGCGGCGATCAGGGAGTCCAGTCCCAGGTGCGCGAGGCTGGCCAGGGCGTTGGCATTGAGAAAACAGCCGCAGACTTTGCGACGCGGAAAACTCGCCTTCTCGACGAGCAACACCCTGCTCCCGAGCCGTGCCGCCTCCCGGGCCGCGACGGATCCCGACAATCCGGCCCCCACCACCACGACATCCCACAGGTCACGGCCGGCATCGGTGATGGAAATCGCGTCGGGGACCGTGGCCTGGGGCTGCATCTTCAAATTCCGAAAAAGAAGCTGGATCGACGCTGGAAGCGTCATGGTACTTCAGCGAGCCTCCACAGACGCGAGAGTTCCTGTGATCGGTCATCGCAGCGGCGAGCGAGCTTTGCGGGCGTGCCCCATGTACATGATCTGCGTGGAGGGAAACCGGCCGAACGTGAAGTCGAGCCGCCAGCCGATGCCCACTGGCGCAAGGCCAACGATCGGCCCCACCTCGTAGCCACGATCGACGAGCTTCCGGGAAAGCTCCGCCGGCGTGATGAACTTCGCGGGATCGTGTGTCCCGCGGGGCAGCAGGCGGAGCACCGATTCACCGAGCCCGACGATGACGACCTTGGCGAGGAGGGTGCGATTGATCGTGTCAAAGAGAAACAATCCCCCCGGCTTGAGCACGCGAGTGATCTCGCCCAGCACTAGATCGACGTTTTCGACGTGCTCCAGCACGTCCACGCAGACCACGCAGTCGACGGCCTCGTCCGGAAGGGGAATGCGCTCGCCAACGCCGACGTGGTAGTCGATGGGGAGGTTTTCGAGCCGCGCATGCTCGCGGGCGGCCAGCACCGCCGGACCGGATGGATCCACGCCGATGACGTCGGCGCCCGCGCGGGCCAACGCCTCCGCCATGAACCCGCCGCCACAGCCGACTTCGAGCACGCTCTTGCCGTTCCAAGCCCCGACGACCTGCGTGAAATGCCGCATTCTCGCCGGCACGATGTTCTGCAGGAGGCGGAGGAATCTCTGCGATCCATCCCACCAGTTCCGCGCATACGTGCTGTAGATCGTCACCTCGTCGCGCATGTCATTTCGCCTTGATCGATCTCGCGACGGAGCGGCCGGCCGCGGCCACGGCAGCCAGAAGGGGACACGCGCCTGGTATCGCGCAAACCGTTCGCCGTGGATGTCGGCGAACCGTGACTCTTTCAGGAGCGGTCCGGCCACGCAATAGGCCGTGAGCGAGACCGCCACGGCGAGTTGGTCGGGCGTCCAGGTCGGCACCGTCCACAGGGTGAGCGCGAAGGCGACGTAAATCGGCTGCCTGACGATGCGAAACAGCCCCGACTCGGGCATCGGCGGGTAGACCGGCTTCGTGCCCCGAAACACCGCGAGCCAGCCGAGCCAGCCTGCTTGCAGCGCGAGCCCGGCGTCCATCATGGCCTTGCCGAGCAAGAGCCACGACGCCGCATAGAGCGCCGTGAGGACGACCAGCGCCGCTCCCTTCGCCTGCCACCAGACAATCCCCGAGGGCGACCAGCCCGCAAACAACAACAGGGTCTGGGTGGACGCGATGGCGACGTACGTCGTCGACGCCAGATCGCGGCCGAACCCGGCGGGCGCGAGGCGGGCGAGCACCGTGCGGCCGCCTTTGGACAGCAGGAAGGAGTGCAGGACTGCGAACTGGGCGAGCAGCATGCCGTTGGCCAGCAGGCTCCACGGCGGCGACAGCCTCCCCCCGCTCCGGCTCATGCCGAAGTACATCATTGCGATCATCGTCGTGATGCCGGCAAAGAACATCGCGTGGCACACGATGCCGTAGCCAAGAGCGATGAGATGTCGAATCAGAACGGACAACGACGTGACCTTTCCCGATTCCGCGGGCGCGGGCAGCAATGGATCGAGCGGCAGGATCGTGTGGACGCTCCGGAGGCCGCCGAACCGCTTGGTAAGGAGAATAGTGCGGATTCCTCACCGTTGCGAAAAGGGGGGGCGGTGCGTGGACATCAGAAGCCGGCAGTCGGCCATGATCCACTCTCGACGCGAGCCCGAGTGGACGCTCAACATGACAATCATCCTTCTTGCAATGCCCGTCGACGAGAATTACGCCAAGGGGTCGTAGCTGAGAAGGCCTGCGGTTAGAAAAAGTCGGATCTTTCACGCAGGGCCAAGGATGCCTTCTTCGTCAAAGCATGGTGGTCAGACCGTGTCGCAGAGGCGTTTCTGGGCCGATGCCTCAGCGGCGAGGCTCTTTCGCGTGAGTCTCACATCCCTCATGGTGTTGATGGTGCCACTGCCCTGGGTGGTGCTGGCTGCCCTTGCCACGCTGGGCGCGCAGTCAACCACGCCTATTGAGTGGGTGCCAGCTTCTTTCCCGGCACGACAGGCGTATGCACGGTTCACAAGCGAGTTTGAGAGCGGCGACGTGGTGGTCGCCTCGTGGCCGGGGTGCAGACTGGGCGAACCTGCCATCGCTCGCGTCATCGACGCGGCCACTGGGACGTCGGCGCCCTGCAATGCCGGCGGCGAGCCCTGGTTTGAATCGGTCACCACGGGGCAGCAGGCGCTCGACAGGCTCACCATGCCGCCGCTTGCGCTCGATCTCGAGACGGCCATCGAACGGCTCAAGGGAGTCCTCGTGGGCCCCGATGGCAGCCGCACCTGCCTGATCATCGGTTTCACACCGGCTGGACTGGCTGATCGGCTGCGTGCCGTGGCATGGATTCGGAATGTGCTTCTCCACATGGCGGAACCCGACCCCGACGCGATTCACCTGGCCGGACCGGTGATCGACAATGTCACCGTGGATGCCGCCAGCGATGAGAGCCTTCGGGTGTATGGCGGGCCCGCCGCCGTGCTCGTGTTCGCCCTCACCTGGCTTGCCCTGCGCTCGTTTCGCTATGCCATGGTGGTGTTTGTCCTGTCGCTCGGGTGCGTGGGGCTCTCGTTTGCATCGCTTGCGGCCTGGGGCGACCGGATGAACCCCGTGCTCATCGTGATGCCCCTGCTCGTACTGACACTCGGTGTCGCCGGGGGCATCCATCTCGTGAATTATCTCGTGGACGCCTATCAGCAAGGGCCTGCCCGAGGGGCGGCGTGGCGGGCCGTGAAGGTGGCCTGGCTGCCTTGCAGCCTTTCGGCAGGCACGACAGCGCTTGGCCTCGCGTCCCTCGTGATGAGCGATCTCGAGCCGATTCGCGTGTTTGGATTCCACGCTGCCATCGGCGTGCTGGGAACGGTTGTGGTGCTGTTTCTTGTGCTGCCGGGCATCTTCGCCCGCTGGCCGATCCGGCAGCGGGTCGCCGGCAGTTCACGTCGCACACCGGCTGCGCCTGTGGCGGGCTGGGTAACGCGGTGGGCGGGGCTGATCGTGCCGGCGGCGGTGGCAGCCTTGGCAGTGGCGGCCTTGGGGATTCCGGGCATCCGCACCTCCGTGGGCATCGACACGTTGTTCACACCTTCGAGCCGCGTGATCCGCGACTACGCCTGGCTCGAGCATGAGATTGGCCCGCTCGTGCCGGTCGAGGTGGTGGTGCGGTATGCCGCCGACACGGAGGCGCGGCCGGCCGAGCGGCTCGATATCGCGAGGGAGATTGGCGAGGCACTCGAAACGCTGCAGCCTGTGAAGGGCGTGGCATCTGCCGCCTTGCTTCTCCCCGAGTTGCCCGACTCATCTCCAGCGGTGACGGCCGTCCGGAAAGTAGTGGTAGCCAGACGGCTGGAGGCGGCCCTCGCACGCCTCACGGACATGCACCTCATCCGTCAGCAGGAGGGAGAGCAGCTCTGGCGGGTGACGGCGCGAACCTCGGCACTCGCAGGCCTCGACTTCGGTGACTTTCTTGAAACCGTTCGTCAGGTCGTGGAGCCGATTGTGACGCTTCATGGCGGCGCCGGCCGCGGCATCACGGTCAACTACACAGGGGCCATGCCACTCATCGACGCGATCCAGAGAACGCTCCTCCGCGACCTTTTCGTGAGTTTTCTCTCCGCGTGCGGCGTGATCTCACTGGTGACGATGGCTGTGGAGCGAGGCGTGCTGGCCGGGATGATCGCCATGGTGCCCAACATGTTTCCGATCCTTCTGCTCTTTGGACTCCTCGGCTGGACGCACGCGGCGCTCGACATCGGCAGCGTCATGACGGCATCGGTGGCTCTTGGCATGGCTGTCGACGGTACGTTTCACTTCCTGACGTTCTTCAGGCATTCCCTTCGAGACAAGCCGTCCGCTGAAGGGCGGCCGGATCGGATCGCGGCCGTGCATGCTGCTTTTGAGCACGCCGCGGGGCCGCTCGTGCAGTCATCGCTCGTGTGTGGCATCGGCATCCTCGCCTTTGCGCCCAGCCCGTTTGCCCCAACTCGGCATTTCGCCTGGATGCTGTCGCTGCTGGTCTGCGCGGCACTCGCGGGCGACCTCGTCGTGCTGCCGGCTCTTCTCACCACCCGCGCTGGCCGATGGTTTCGGCCGTCGCGGTCGGCCTGAGTCTCAGGCCTGGTGGCCCGCCTGTTTCGTGGCAAGCGGGTCGTGAGCGGGAGCGGTTCGCCCTCACGCGCGGTACAGCGGCCTGGCCGTTCTTCGCCACCCTGCGGGCCCTCCAGTATGCTGTCGGCCACGATGATCGACCCTCTCGCACGATGCCGATTGCAGCCCTGGCCCGTCTCCCTCCTGGCGGCTGTCGTCGCCGCGGGCGGATGTGCTGCTGCTGTCCAGCCCGCTGCCGCTCCCCCTGGAGCACCGGCCAGCCAGGAGAGCCCCGCCGGGCCACCGGCCGCGACCGACCCCTTCGACCCGGTGCGGATCCTGCAGTGCGAGGCGGAACTAACCGGCACCGCTCCCTGGGGCCACTGGGGCGATCAGCCGGATCGGTATGTCGCCTGGTCGAACCACTCGAATCGGCTGATTCCGGTCTACACCTTCGGCATCGATCTCAAGGCGGTCGCCGGCGAGCGGAGCGTCTATCGCGATGAGGCCCGGCTCCGGGAACTCTATGGCCGCCTGCCCGAGGAGACGCTCAACCCCGCGGCCGACTACTTCGACCAAACCGACATCGCCGAACTGCAACTTGCCGCGGCCGAGGCGGGGAAGAAGTACATCGTGGTGGTCGTGTTCGACGGCCTCGACTGGGTGACGACGCGGACGGCGGCGATCGCGACCACCGGCCGCGTCGCCTACGCCGAGGGCCGGGGCAGCGGCCTTGCCTTCCAGGATTATCGCGGCTGCCCCACCGACTACGGCCTCTGCGTGACCAGCCCGGCAAACGCCGGCACCGAGGTCGATCCCGATGCTCAGGCGGTCAAGAACCCGGGTGGCAATACGCCGGGCGGTTACGATCCCGCCCGCGGTGGCAGCACGGCCTGGGAGTCGCGGCCCAATCTCTCCTATCTGATTGGCCGCGACCGCGACCTTCCCCATGCCGTCACCGACTCGGCGGCCTCGGCGACGTCGCTGTTCGTCGGCTGCAAAACCTACAACGACGCGATCGGCGTCGATGCCGCCGGCCGGCCCCTGGAGTCGGTGGCCCGCCGGCTCCAGCAGCAGGGCTACGCCGCCGGCGTGGTGACGAGCGTGCCGATCTGCCATGCGACGCCGGGGGCCGCGTATGCCAACAACGTCACCCGCGACGACTATCAGGACATCGCCCGCGACCTGCTCGGGGAGCCCTCCGTGAGCCACGCCGCGCCGCTGCCGGGCCTCGATGTCGTGATCGGGGCCGGCTTCGGCGTGACGGCCGACGACGACTCGGCCCAGCAGGGCCGCAACTACGAGCCGGGCAACAAATACCTGGCCGGCTCGACGCGGGCGGCGATCGATGCGGCCGCCGGCGGCCGGTATCTCGTGGCGGAGCGGACGGCGGGCCGCAAGGGCGGCGAGTTGCTGAAGGCCGCGGCCGCCGAGGCTGCCGAGCGGGGCGTGCGGCTGTTCGGCTTTTTTGGCACCCCCCAGGGCAACCTGCCGTTTCAGACGACCAACGGCGACTTCGATCCCGGCAACTGCAACCCCGAGCCGGAGGGCGGCCCCGACGAGGATCGGCTCCGTAAAAAATATGGCTCGCACATCCACTACAGCGAGGCCGAGATCGAGGAGAGCCCGACCCTCGCCGAGATGACCGCGGCGGCCCTCGAGGTGCTCGGCGGCCGGGGGCGGTTCTGGCTGCTCGTCGAGGCCGGAGATGTCGACTGGGGCTCCCATGCCAACAACATCGACACCGCGATCGGGGCGGTGCGGAGCGGCGACGCCGCCTTTCAAACAGTGGTCGACTGGATCGAACGGCACGACGCCTGGGATGACGCGGCGGTGATCGTGACCAGCGACCATGGCCATTTGTTCGTGCTCACCGAGCCGGCCGCCTTCGCGGCCGAGCCACGGGCCGCTACGATTCCCGAGTCCGCCAATCCCAGCCCTTAGGAGCAACGCAATGACCGCTTCCGCCCGCACGCCAATCGTCGCCGGCAACTGGAAGATGAACCTCGACCACGCTGCCGGCATCGCGCTGGCCGCCGCCGTGGCCGGCCGCCGGAGCGAGGCTGCCGGGGTTGATCTCGTCCTCTGCCCGCCGGCGGTCTACATCGTGCCGGTGGCCGGGGCGGTCGCCGAGGCGGGGGGCGATGTGGCGATCGGCGGTCAGAACGCCTCCGACAAGGAGCAGGGGGCGTTCACCGGGGAAATCGCCCCGCCGATGCTGGTCGACGTGGGCTGCTGCTACGTGATCCTCGGCCACTCCGAGCGGCGCACGCTCTTCGGGGAGACCGACGCGAGCGTCAATGCCAAGGCCAAGGCGGCCCTCGCCGCGGGTCTCCTGCCGATCGTCTGCGTCGGGGAGACGCTCGAGGAGCGGGAGGCCGGCCGAACCGAGGCGGTGGTCACCGAGCAGGTCAACGGGTCACTCGCCGGACTCGATGCCGCGGCCCTCGAGAAGACCGTGGTCGCCTACGAGCCCGTCTGGGCGATCGGCACCGGCAAGGTCGCCACGCCGGAGCAGGCCCAGGAGGTACACGCCCTGGTCCGCGGCCTCCTGGCGGGCCTCGCCTCGGCGGAAACCGCCGCGAAGGTCCGGATCCAGTACGGCGGCAGCGTCAAGCCCGACAACGCGGCCCACCTGGCCGCCTGCCCGGATATCGATGGCGCGCTGGTCGGAGGAGCGAGCCTCAAGGCCGACGACTTCCTGGCGATCGCCAAGGCCTTCGCCGCGAGATCGGCCTGAAGACCGGGGCGGAAAGGAGGACGGGTTCCCCGCGGCGGTCGAAAGCGACTATGCTGCGAGCCTGTCGCCACCGCCGGCGATGCCACTGGAGTGACCGCATCCCATGATCCTGCTCGTCCGTTTTACGCTCGGCTTCATGCTCGTCTTCATGGCGTTTTTTCTGATCGCGCTGGTGCTCATCCAGCGAGGCAGGGGGGGCGGCTTGGCGGGTGCCTTCGGCGGGGCGGGGGGGCAGAGCGCGTTCGGCACCAAGGCGGGCGACCTGTTCACGCGGATCACGGTCGTCGCGGCGGCGATCTGGATCATCCTCTGCATCCTGGCGACCAACGTGCTCGGCACGAAGCAGTCGCGGCTCTCGCCCGCTCTCGGCGCCGCAGCCGGGGAGGCGGTGCCGGCGGAGACGGGTGACGGCACGACCGCCGACGCTGAGGCGACGGAGATGGAGCCGGCAGAGTCGGAGATCACCGAGGAGCCAGAGACCGGTACGGAAGCCGAGCCGGCGGTGGAGACCGAACCGGCTGCTGAGCCCGCTGCCGAATAGCCAATGCCCAACAGCATGACCGGCTGCGGCGAGGGCATCGCCACTGCCGGCGAGAGCACCTGCCGCGTCGAACTGCGAACGGTCAACAATCGTTCGTTCAAGTTTTCTCTGCGGACCCGGGAGGGCTTCGTCGGTCTCGAACCTCGGGTCGAAACACTGGTGCGGCAGCGGGTCAGGCGGGGAACCGTCCAGATGACCCTCGACCTCACCGGGGCCGCGGCGACGGTGATGCGGCGGATCGATGCCGCCCAGTTGGCGGCCTATCTCGATCAGCTCGAGGATTTCGCCGCGAGCCACGATTTGGCGCTGCCGCGGAGCATCGATGGACTGCTCGGCCTGCCGGGCATCACGGCCGATGCGCCGCCGGAGGAGGCCGCCCTCGAGCGGGCCTGGCCGCTCGTCGCCGAGGCGGTGGAACGGGCCCTGGCGGCGCTCGACACGATGCGGAGGGCCGAGGGGGAGACGCTGGCTGCCGACATGCGTTCGATCTGCAGAGAAATCGCCAGGCTCGTGGCGGGCATCCGGGAGCGGGTGCCGCAGGCCGTCGAGCAGCAGCGGGTCCGGCTGCTCGAGCGGGTTTCGAGCATCCTGGCGGAGCGGGGCGTCAGCCTCGCGGAAGCCGACGTGGCCAGGGAAATCGCCCTCGTCGCCGACCGCACCGACATTGCCGAGGAGATCGTTCGGCTGGAGAGTCATCTGGCGCAGTTCGAGCGGCTGCTCGGCGAGGAGAGCCCGGGCCGGCCGCTCGACTTTCTCTCCCAGGAACTCGCCCGAGAGGCCAATACGATCGCCTCGAAGAGCGCCGACGTCGGCATCGCCCACGCCGTGGTTGAACTCAAGACCCGGATTGAACGGCTCCGCGAGCAAGTGCAAAACCTGGAGTGAGCCCGGGCCGCAAGGCGGCTGCGGCGGGCAGGCTGCCGCGGGCAGTTCCCAGTCGCCGCCCGGCTCGGGTACAACATCTGGATGGAAGACCGCTGCGGCAAACTCGTCGTGATCTCGGGCCCCTCCGGGGTCGGCAAGACCACGCTCCTGCGGAAGGTGCTGGCGGCCTTTCCCGCCCTTGTTCCCAGCGTCTCAGCGACGACCCGGCCGCCCCGGGCGGGGGAGCGGGACGGCGTCGATTACCACTTCCTCTCCGACGAGGAGTTCGAGCGGCGGCGGGCGGCGGGCGAGTTTCTGGAGTGCTGCCAGGTGTACGGCCGGCAGCACTGGTACGGCACCCTGGTGAACGAAGTGGCCCCCCGGCTGGCGGCCGGAAGGTGGGTCGTGCTCGAGATCGATGTGGAGGGTACACTCTCCATTCTTGAGAAGTTCCCTCAGGCGATCACCATTTTCATCGAGCCGTCCCGTCCCGACCAGTTGCTCGAGCGGCTTCGAGGCCGCGGCACCGAGTCGCCCGAGGCGATGGCCCGCCGACTGGAGGTGGCCCGACGGGAACTCTTGGAGGCCCATCGCTACCGCTACCGCGTCATCAACGAGGATGTCGACGAGGCGGTGGCCAGGGTGCAGGGCATACTTGCGGCGGAGGGCTTCGGGCCGGCTTCCGCCGCGGCGAGCGAGACGGCCGCGACAACCACGACCAGACCAGGAGTCAATGCATGATCGACGAACTGCGTGAAGAAGAGATCGTCAACAAGGTGGGCGGGCGGTTCAAGCTCTCGACCCTCATTCAGAAGCGGCTGGTGGCCCTCAACGCCGGCGGGCGGCCGCTGGTCGATGTCGATACCGACGACAAGATGCAGATCGTCATCGAGGAGATCAAGCAAGACAAGATCTTTCTCGACACCTCGATGAACCTCCGGATCACCGGCGAGTCAACCGAGGCCGGCGGACCGCTCGACTTCGATCCCACGATCCTGTGACCGCAATCGCTGAGCGCGAGATCGTGCTGGGGGTGAGCGGGGGGATCGCGGCCTACAAGGCGGCGGCCCTGACGAGCAGCCTCGTGCAGTGCGGGGCCGGTGTGACCGCCGTGCTGACCCGCAACGCCAAGCGGTTCGTCGGCCCAGCCACCTTCGCCGCCCTCACCGGCAGGCCGGTCGCCTCGCGGAGCTTTGATCCGGCCGCCTTCCCGCTGGGGGCCCATATCGAGCTGGCCGAGCGGGCCGACCTGCTGGTGGTCGCGCCGGCCACGGCCGACTTTCTGGCGACGGCGGCCGCCGGCGGGGCCGGCGACCTGCTCACGACGCTGCTGCTGTGCGTCGAGTGTCCTGTGCTGGTGGCGCCGGCGATGAACGCGGCGATGTGGGCCAAGCCCGCGGTGCAGCGGAACGTCGCCAGGCTGGTCGACGATGGTGTGGAGGTGATCCCACCCGGCAGCGGCTGGCTCTCCTGCCGGAAGGAAGGGGCCGGGCGAATGGCCGAGCCGGAGGAGATTCTGGCCGTGATCGAGAAGACGCTCGCCCCGCGTCCACCCCGCGGGGAGTGAGCGGAGGCCGGCACCCGGGAAAGCCCCATGGCACGCATTCTCCTGACGGCCGGTCCGACCCGGGCCTTCATCGACGATGTCCGCTACCTCACCAACGCCTCGAGCGGCCGGATGGCGGCCGCACTTGCCGACGCCGCCCTGGATCGTGGCCACGAGGTGACGATCGTCAGCGGGCCGGTGGTGGTGGTCTATCCCGAGCGGGCCCGGGTGATTCCGGTCGTCACGACCGCCGAGATGCTGGCGGCGTCGGGGGCCGAGCTGCCGGCCTGCGACGGTGTGATCGCGGCGGCTGCGCCCTGCGACTTCGAGCCGGCGGCGAAGGTTGCCGGCAAGATTCCCCGGGCGGGCGACGAACTGACGCTCACCCTCCGGCCCACGCCCGACGTGATCGCGACCCTGGCCAGGGAGGCTCCGGCCGACCGCTGGTTTGTAGCCTTCGCCTTGGAGCCGGGGGCCGATCCTCGCCGGGCCTTCGAAAAGATCGAGGCCAAGCGGTGCGACCTGATCGTCGTCAACGACCTGACGGCGATGGAGGGCACCGAGACGGCCGTCAGCGTCTACGATCGCGGCCACGAGATGGTCGGCAGCCAGGCGGGCAGCAAGCAGTCGGTCGCCGCCTGGCTGATCCGGCTCGTCGAAGACCGGCTGGTGGCAGACGCCGGGTAAACTGCTGAATCGAAGCGGGCCGGTCCGCGATGTCTGCCGGCCGGCGATCCAACGAGGAGCGAATCATGATCACCGTCGCCGTGCTGGGAGCCACTGGGTACACCGCCCTGGAGGCGATCAAGATTCTGCTGCGGCATCCGGAGGCGGAGATCGTCGCCGTGACAAGCCGCCAGGAAGGTCGGCCGCCGATCTCGAGCGTTCATCCCGGCCTGGTCGGGCGGCTCGAGTTGGAACTCGAGGACCTCGAGCCGGAGGAGGTGGGGCGGCGGGCCGACTGCGTGTTCGGCTGTCTGCCGCACTGCGCCAGTGCCGAGATCCTGCCGCAGGTGCTTGCCGGCGGGGCGAAGGTCGTTGATTTCAGCGCCGACTACCGGCTCGACGATGCCGCGACGTATCTCGAGTGGTACGGTCATGATCACCCCGATGCCGGCAAGCTCGGCACCACGATCTATGGCCTCCCGGAACTCTTTCGGGAGCGGATCATCACCCAGCAACTCGTCGCCAATCCCGGCTGCTACGCCACCGCGGCGATCCTGCCGCTGGCCCCGCTGCTGAAGGCTGGGCTGGTCGAACTCTCCGACATCATCATCGACGCCAAGAGCGGCGTGAGCGGAGCGGGCCGGTCGCCCAAGTTGATGACCCACTTCCCTGAGTGCAACGAGAGCATCTCGGCCTACAACGTGGGCCGCCACCGGCATACTCCCGAGATCGAGCAGATCCTGGCTCGCCATGCTGGCAGCCGCCCGGAGGTGATCTTCACGCCCCAGCTCGTTCCGATGGACCGGGGCATCCTGGCGACGATCTACGCCCGGCCCACCAAGAGCGTCACCGAGGCCGACGTGCTCGGCCTGCTTCGCGAGGCCTACGCCGGCGAGCGGTTTGTCCGGGTGGTGGATCATCTGCCCGGCACCAAGGACACGGTCGACACCAACTTCTGCGACATGACGGCCCGGGTCGTCCGGGGGCGGATTCTCCTGATCAGCTGCCTCGACAACCTCGTCAAGGGCGCCGCCGGGGCGGCGGTTCAGAATCTCAACGTCCTCTTCGGGCTCCCCGAACACACCGGCCTCCTCTAAAAGCGCAATAAAAGCCCCCCGGCGCGAGCCGGGGCGGACGGCGGGACGTGGGGCGAGAGACGCCTCCGGAAGCATCTGATTGACACCCGCTGGATGCCGGGTGAGATTGCGATCATGCCAACCGACGCGACCGCCGTCCCCCACCCGATCCCGTCGCTGCCGCGGGGCTTCCGCCTCGCGGGAGTCAAGGCTGGCATCAAGTATGACGCGAGCCGCGAGGACGTCACGCTCGTCACCAGCGACCTCCCGGCGACGGCCGCCGGCGTCTACACCACCAACCTCGTCTTCGCCGCCCCGGTCGCCTACGATCGGGCCCTGACGCCCGGCCGCGGTTTTCGCGGGATCGTGATCAACTCCGGCAATGCCAACGCCTGCACCGGGGTCCGCGGCCTCGACGACGCCCGCGGGATGGCGGCTGCGGCGGGCACGGCGCTGGGCGTGGCTGGCGAGGAGGTACTCGTCCTCTCGACGGGGATCATCGGCGAGTTTCTCCCCATGGAAAAGGTCACCGCGGGCATCGCCGCGGCGGCCAGGGAACTTGGCGGCGACGATCGTGCGGTCCTCGCGGCGGCACGCGGCATGATGACGACCGACACGCGGCCCAAGCTGACCGGGACGGCCTTCGAGGCGGAAGGCAGCCGCTACACGCTTTTTGCCATGGCCAAGGGCGCGGCGATGATCGGGCCGAAGATGGCGACGATGCTCGCCGTGGTGCTCACGGATGCGGCCCTCGACCCAGCCGACGCTCAGCGGCTGCTGACCGAGGCGGCCGATGACTCGTTCAACTGCGTCAGCGTCGATGGCCACATGAGCACCAACGACACGGTCTTGCTCCTGGCCAACGGCGCGGCGGGCGGAAGTACGCTCCACGGGTCGGGCCTGGCGGCCTGCGGCGAGGCCTTGCGGAAGGCCTGCGGCAGTCTTGCCCGGGAGATGGCCGATGACGGGGAGGGGGCGACGCACGTCATGCGGATCGAGGTCGAGGGCTGCCGCGACCGGGAGGAAGCCCGCCGGATCGCCCGCACGATAGCCGACAGCCCGTTGGTCAAGACGGCTGTGCACGGGGCCGACCCGAACTGGGGGCGGATCGTCTCGGCGGCGGGCTACTCCGGGGTTGCCTTCGAGCCCGCCGCGGTTGAACTTCGCCTCAACGGCACGCTCCTGTTTCGTGGCGGGGCGCCCGTGCCGTTCGATGCCGATGCCGTGTCAGCGGGGATTCGGGACCGGCGTGAGACGCTGATCCAAGTGTCCGTGGGGCAGGGGCCCGGGCAAATCCGATTTTTCTCGAGCGATCTGACGGCGGATTATGTGCGGCTCAACGCCGACTACCACACCTAGAAGTCCCCGGCGGACCCCGTTCCGCCGGCCCGGAGACCACTCGGGGCGGTCGCCTTGACGCCGGCAGTGATAGACTGTTTCATCGGTGCGGCATTCGGAAACGGTCCGAACGCGAGGAGGCTCCGCCGGAGCGGCCGGGAGAGGGATAGTTCCGCGGTTTCAACCAATGGTCATTACGCCAGTCAATCGTCCGTCGCTGACGGCTACTTCCCGGGAGTCCGGGTTTTCTCCACGCCGATGGGGTCGCCTCACGCCGCTGCCGCTGTGGGCCAGCGGCGACACCGACGACGATGAGGACACCCCCGACGACGATCTGCCCGGAGACGAGGATCCGGACGATCAGGAATCGAACTTTGACGATTTCGACGATGAGTTCGATGATGATTTCGAGGAGGAGGAAAACGATCCCGACTGGGATCACCCTGACGACCTCGAGCCCGAGCCGCTGCCGCCCGGGAAGGGCGGCGGCAAAAAGAAGTAAGCGCGGAGGGCGACGATCAACAGGTCTCGCCCGTTGAGCCGGAAGGATGTTCATGTCCGGGATCGACACGCCCCAGTTCGTGCCCGATGAGCCCAACGCGGGATCGGGTCGGTCCTCGCGGGGCGGCCGAGGAGGCCGGCGGTCGCCGGAGCCCTGGTTTGGCAGGCTCGGGCAGCTCGATTTCGACATCGATTTCTTTGAGCGGCTGCTGGTCCGCCGCGGTGACGCGGTTGAGGTGCTCAAGATTCTCGCCGAGTTGGTCTCGAAGAAGGGCAATCTCAAGCGGGCCGTAGAACTCGACAGCCGGCTGGTGATGCTGCAGCCCGATGATTTCCTGGCCCGCTACAACCTCGCCTGTTCGCTGGCCCGCGCGGGTCGGTCTGAAGATGCGATCGATTCGCTGTCGCGAGCGATTCTGCTCGGCTATGACGACCTCGACCACATGGAGAGCGACCCGGATCTCGAGTCGCTCCACGAACACCCTGACTTTCAGGCCCTGCTGGGTGACTGAGCCTGCCGGCGGACATCGCGTTGGCCCGGTGCGGGGTTGAGCGGAGGGTGGTAGACTCCTGCCGCCCCGAGGCGGCGGCAGGTGAGCCGTCGCTTATGGCCATCGCTGCATCGACACCCTGGAGCACGAATGCTCGATCAATACGACAAGATCACGGAAGCCGCGGCCTTTATCCGGGAGCGGTGGTCGCTCACGCCCAAGGTTTCGATCATTCTGGGCAGCGGTCTGGGAGGCATTTCCGGAGCCCTCGCCGACGCCGTGACGATTCCCTACGACGAAATTCCGCACTTTGCCCGCTCGACCGCCCACGGCCATGCCGGCCAACTGGTCTGCGGGCTGCTCGAGGGCGTGCCGGTGGTGGTGATGGAGGGGCGGATGCACGCGTACGAGGGCTATCCGCTCCAGCAGATCACCTTCCCCGTCCGCGTCATGAAGCGGCTGGGCACCGAGCTGCTGATCGTGACCAACGCCTGCGGCGGGCTTAATCCGCAGTACCGGACCGGCGACCTGATGGTGATCGAGGACCACATCAACCTCCTCGGCGACAATCCGCTCACCGGGATCAACGACGAGCGGCTAGGGCCCCGGTTTCCCGACATGTCGGCCCCATACACGCCCGAGCTGGTCGATGCCGCCCTGGCGGTGGCCCGGCGGGAAGACTTCACGGCCCACCGTGGCGTCTACGTGGCCGTAACAGGGCCAAATCTGGAGACCCGGGCCGAGTATCGCTTCCTCCGAATCATCGGGGCCGACGTGGTGGGGATGTCGACCGTGCCGGAGGTGCTGGTGGCGGTCCACTCCTCGCTGCGGGTGCTGGGCATTTCGGTGATCACCGACATGTGCCTGCCCGATGCCCTCGAGGTGGCGACGGTGGAACAGATTCTCGCCGTAGCCAACTCGGCCGAGCCGAAACTGCGGGCGATCATTCTGGCGGCGGTCAAGGCGGCCGGCTGACCACCTGCGGTCCCGCCGGCCGGCGCGGTCTGCTCAATCCCGATCACCTTTCCTGAGTCCCTTTTTCTTTCTCTGCAAGGAATCCGAAGCGATGGCATCCACGCCGATCAAGATCCTCGTTGCCGGCTGCGGCCACATGGGCACGTCGCACGCCAAGGCCTATCACGCGATGCCCGGCTTCGAGATCGTCGGCGTCGTCTCCCGTGGCGAGAAGTCGCGGCGGGCCCTGCTGGCCGCGGTCGGCGCGGAGTATCCGCAGTTTGCCGACTACCACGAGGCCCTCGCCGCCACCAAGCCCGACGCCGTCTCGATCAACACCTACCCAGACACCCACGCTGAATACGCCCTGGCCGCCTTCAAGGCCGGCTGTCATGTCTTCCTGGAGAAGCCGGTGGCGGTGACGGTAGCCGAGGCCGAGCAGGTGGTGGCGGCAGCCCGGGAGGCCGGCAAGAAACTCGTCGTCGGCTACATCCTCCGCGTCCATCCGACGTGGAAGCGGTTCATCGAGACCGCCCAGACGCTCGGCAAGCCGCTGGTGATGCGGATGAACCTCAACCAGCAGTCGTCCGGCGAGATGTGGCAGACCCACAAGGCCCTGATGGATTCGATGTCGCCGATTGTCGACTGCGGCGTGCACTACGTCGATGTGATGTGCCAAATGACCCGCTCGAAGCCGGTGCGGGTCTCGGCGATCGGCGCCCGGCTGTCCGAGGAACTCGTGCCGGGGATGTACAACTACGGCCAGCTCCAGGTCGCCTTTGCCGACGGCTCGGTGGGCTGGTACGAGGCGGGCTGGGGCCCGATGATCAGCGAGACGGCCTACTTCGTGAAGGACGTGATCGGGCCGAGCGGCTGTGTCAGCATCGCGGGAGTCAAGGAGGGGGAGAGCGAGACCGACGACATCGAGGCCCACACCAAGGCCGCGGTCCTCAAGCTGCATCATGCCGAGTTGAAGCCCGACGGCTCGTTCGCCAAGGCCGACGAATATCTCGACTGCTCGGGCGAGCCCGACCACGACGGTCTCTGCCAGCTCGAGCAGGAAGTCTTTCTCGACGCGATCCAAAACGATCGTGATCTCTCAGACCACATGGATGACGCGGTCAACAGCCTGCGGATCGTGCTGGCCGCCGACGAGGCCTTCAAGACGGGCACGACGGTTGAACTGACGTAGCCGGCCGTCGGCTGGCACAGGTGTCGGGCGTCTGTTGGGTGTGACCGCGGATCGGGCGGGTTGGTGGTGAAGGCGCGGCGGTCATCGGGAGTTGGGCGGCCCGCCGTCCCCCCGGCTCGCGCCCGGGGGCTTTTCTTGCGGGGATTGCGGGAGGGCTGTAGGTTCAGAGGGCGAGATCGTTCTCGAGGAGCTGTCATGCGTTTGTACCTGCTGGGCCTCCTGATTCCCGGCCTGCTGCTGGCTGCTGCTGCCGCCCGGGGCGAGCCGGTCGCGGCGTACATGTATTCCCAGAACGGCGTCGACGGCATCCCGACGCTGGCCGGGATGAAGCCGGCGGATGTCGGCACGGTCTTTCTCAAGGCCGTCGATATCGCCGAGAACGGCGACATCCTCCCAAAACTCGACAGCAACAGCCGCTTCTATCCAAACGCCTGGACGGGCACGCCCCGGCCGGTCTTCACGGCGATGATCAACGCCCCGCCCACCTTCGACTGGGCCAATCAGGATCCGGCGGCGGGCCTGACAGCGGCCCTGACCACCAACAACTGGCAGCAGGACTACGACGGGGGAATCACGGTCGATGCCGAGTTTTCCGGAGCGACCGAGAGCTTCCCAGCCAACTGGCAGACCACGATGACCTCCCTGCGGACGCTCGCCAATGGCCAGGGGCAGGGTTTCAGCCTCTACGTCAATCCCAAGTATCTCTCGGCTGTCCGCTACCCGGCCACGGCCGCCGCCAATGCCGCAGCCCTGGCCGCGATCCTCGGCTCGGCCCCGCAGGGCGTCACCAACTCAGCGCTCTTTCCGGTCTACGTCGGTAGCGGGGCCAACGCCGACCAGGCGACGCTCGACGCTGCCGCAGCGGCGGCCGCTGGCCAGGGCTTTGCGCATCAATGGATCTTCGACATCACCGAGACCCAGGGCACCTTCGTGGCCGGTCTCTCGGCGGCCGACGCCGCCGACACGGCGGCCTCGGCGAGCCCGGCGGGGTATGTCGCCTACTCCTTTCTCGACACGCAGCCCGTGACGCCCGATATGACCGCAAATGTCGACGCCCTCGTCGAGGCGACGGCGGTTCCGGAGCCGGTGCTGCCGCTGGCGGCCGCGGCGGCGGCGGGGCTCTTTCTGGTCGCCCGGCGGCGGCGGGCATGACGCCGCCGGTTGTGCTCACGATCGCCGGCTCCGACAACTCCTGCGGAGCGGGCGCTCAGGCCGATCTCAAGACGATCACGGCGCTTGGCGGCTACGCCCAGACGGCGATCACCTGCGTGGTGGCCGAGGTGCCGGGGGCGGTCGAGGCGATCCAGCCGGTCAGGCCGGCGGTGGTCGAGGCCCAGATACGGCTCTCGCTGGAGGCCTTTCCCGTCAAGGCCGCCAAGACGGGGATGCTCTATTCGCCGGCGATCATCAAGGCCGTAGCGGGGGCCTTGGCGACGGCAGCCGACCTGCCGGTGGTCGTCGATCCGGTGATGGTCGCCTCCAGCGGTGATCCGCTCCTCAAGCCGGCTGCCATCGCCGCGTATCGGCGGCTGCTCTTTCCGCGGGCCGCGGTGGTGACCCCGAATCTCGACGAGCTGCGGATCCTCTCGGGGGAGCCCTGCGATGACCTCGCGGGCATGGAGGCGGCCGGCCGACGGCTCGTCGATGCCTACGGGTGCCCGTTTCTCCTCAAGGGAGGCCATCTCGGCGGCCGCGTCGCCACCGACATCCTCGTGACGCCCACCGGCAGCGAGCGGTTTTCCGCCCCCTTTCGTCGCGGCGTCGACACCCACGGGACCGGCTGCACCTACTCCGCCGCGATCGCCACCGGCCTGGCCCACGGGCTCCCGCTCGCCGAGGCTGTCGCCCGGGCCAAGGCGTTGATCACCGCTGCGATCGGCGGGAGCCTCCGCTGGGGCAAGACGACGGCGCTTGATCATCGGGTCTTGCCGGAGTGAGGCGAGATGGTACGGGCTCGCGTTGAGGGGTTTCTAGGGGGAGGGGGCGGTCGGAGGCACGCGCAGAAGCCGGGGAATCTTTGCGCCTCAGCAGCGACGTTCATTCGGCCGGACGAGCACCCTGTAGCAAAATCCCCCGGCGCACGAGCACGTCACCGCCGGCCCCGGCGGACAACCCGCATGGGAAAACCCAACGGCCCGCCGTCGGCTGGCGAAGTGTCGGGGATGGCTTGGTTGTGAACTCGGATTGGGCGGGTTGGTGATGGAGGCTGGGTGGCAATCGGGAGTTGGGCGGCCCAACGGCCCGCCGTCCCCCCGGCTCGCGCCGAGGGGCTTCCATGGAGGTGGTAGACTTTGGAGGTGGAGGTGTGGTGATGCGAGCGGTTCGGCTGCTGATCGTGTGCCGCGTGGTCGGGGCGGTCGCGTGCCTTTGGGGTAGTGGCCGGCCGGTGGCGGCCGCGCTGCCCGCGGTGATCGACCCCGGCCAGGGCGTCGTCGCCCTCTCCTCCGGCAGCACCGCCGCTGCCGAACTCAGCGGCCTGACCTGGACCGGTGGCAGCGACTACCTCGCGGTTGGCGACAACGGGGCGGGGTCGCTCTGGACCGTGGGAATCGCGGTCGACCCGGCGACAGGCTTTATCTCGTCGGCTGCGGTGACCGGCTCGCTTGCCGCCCCGGGCCTCGGCAGTGATTCCGAGGGAATCGCTTATCGAGCCGGCACCGGGACCGTGTTCGTGGCCGATGAGGTCGCCTCGACGATCACGCAGTTCGACGCCGTGACCGGCGGCACGCTCGGCGGGGTGAGTGTGCCGGCGATCTACGCATCGGCCAACGTGCAGAGCAACATGGGCCTCGAGTCGCTCGCCTACGGCCCCGGCGGCCTCTGGACCGCCAACGAGGAGGCTCTGGTGCCCGACGGCCCGCTCTCCACGACCACCGCTGGCACGTGGGTGCGGATTCAACGGTTTGCCGAGACGCTCACGCCGGCAGGCCAATGGGCCTACCGCACCGACCCGATCTCCGCCCTCAATCCCTTCATCTCGGCCGAGCGGAGCGGGGTGGTCGATGTCCTCCCCTGGTCGGCGACGACGCTGCTCGTGCTCGAGCGGGAACTTGGCGGCGCGGTCGTGCCGACGTTTCGCTCCCGGCTTTACGGGGTTGATCTGCTCGCGGCCAGCGACGTCTCCGCGCTACCGACGATCGACGCTGGCGGTTTCACGCCTCTGGCCAAGACGCTCCTCTGGGAGGGCTCCTTCGGAAGTTCCAACTTCGAGGGCATGACCTACGGCCCGCCGCTGGCCGACGGCTCGACGAGCCTGCTGTTGATTTCCGACGACGGCGGCGGCCTCTCCCAGGATCTCTACTCGCTCTCGGTCGTCCCCGAGCCGGGCACGGTCGCTTTGATGCTCGCCGCCGCCGGACTGCTTGTCCCCGTCATCCGCCGCCCTCGACGAGCACAGCCAGCCTGATGCAATCATTTCGCGGGCTCGGGGTGAGCCCGTGCCATCTTGCGGACGCTCGCTGTGGGCATCCTGCCCTCCGCTCGCTCGGAGAACTCCTCGCTTCGTCATCCTGACTCCGCTCGGATTTCTACGCCGCTCGATTGGCACGGGCTCACCCCTCGCGAACCCGTATTCCGTGCGTCCTCGTGCTGGACAAGGGGGCAGAAACCTCGCTTCGCTCGGAGCCAGTCCCCTTTTCCATCAAAGCCCCCCGGCGCGAGCCGGGGGAACGGCGGGACATTGGGCCGCCCAACTCTCGATTGCCAACCCGCGTTCACCACC
Organism: Planctomycetota bacterium; assembly: GCA_027592945.1. Classification (GTDB taxonomy): domain Bacteria; phylum Planctomycetota; class Planctomycetia; order Pirellulales; family UBA1268; genus QWPN01. Next base: position 14,943 of record JAQCJP010000005.1, on the reverse strand, counting down.
AACCCGCCCAATCCACGTTCACTCTCGCCCAACCCCCGGGACTTCGCCCCTGCGGCCGTGCTCCGCTCACCGCTGAAACGGATACAGCGTTGGCAGGTCGAGCAGCCCGGTGAGTTCGTCGAGTGCCTGAGAGACCTCGTCGAGCAACGCCGGATCGGCGAGATCCTCGACCGTCAGCCGGTCGCGGTAGTGCCGCCGCACCCAGGCCTCGAGCACATCGAGGAGCCTCGGCGTCGCCACGACCCCCGGATGCACAGCTGCCAGGTCTGCTTTGCTGAGCACCACCCGCAGCCGCAGGCAGGCCGGCCCGCCGCCGTTTTGCATGCTCTGCCGCACCTCCACCGGATGCACGGCCACCACGGAATTGTCGGCGGCGAGCAGGCCGTCGAGCCAGCGGCTGGTGGCCTCGTGCTGGCGACACTCCGCCGGGCAGATCAATGCCATTCCGCCGGCGGGGAGCGTGACCAGTTGGCTGTTGAACAAGTAGGTCGAGACGGCGTCGGCCAGGGTGAGCTCCCGCTCGCTCACCTCGATCAACACGAGGTCCCCGCCGCAGCCGTTGGCAAAAGCCTCGCGGATCGCCGCGGCAGCCGCCGGGCCTTCGGCCCAGGCCCGCTCGTGGGCCAAGAGCAGATGCTCGTTTGCCACCGCGATCACGTCGTTGTGAAACACGCCCGCCTCGATCGCGGCGGGGTGCTGCCGGAGGAAGAGCGTGCGGGCGGCCGCGAGGCCGTGCAGCCGGGCGACTGACTGCGACGCGGCCAGCGATTGGCGGGCCGGGTGCCGGCCGCCGGGGGTGCCGATGGTGTCGCGGCCATACACGAAGACCTCGAGGCCAGGCTCGCCATGGGTCCGGCAGATCCGCAGATGATTGGCCGCCCCTTCGTCGGCCAGTTCGCAGCTGGCCGGCAGCGGCTGATGGATCGTGACCCGATCGGTCGCCGGAAAGATCCGGGCCAGGGCGGCGGCGGTGCCCGGCGGCTCGAGCGAGCGATGAAACTGGCTGACGAGATTCGCCGGGGTGAGATGGAGACGGCCGTCGGCAGTGTCGGCAGCGGGGGAGACGGTCGCCGCGTTGGCCGCCCACATCGCTGAGCTGCTGGTGGCTGCCGAGAGGAGGCCGGGAGCCGTGCGGGCGGCGGCCGCCACGACCGCCCGGTCGCCACCGGCAAAGCCAAGCCGCCGGAGCGCCGGGATGAGCGGCCGTTCCTGCGGCGGGAGGACCGCCTGTGGAAGGCCCAGCGACACGAGCAGCCGCATCTTGGCAAGCCCTTCGAGGGCTGCCGCCCGCGGATTCGAGACTTGGTGGCGGTGCCGCTGCGAGGCGAGATTGCCCAGGCCCAGCCCGCCGTAGTGATGGGTCGGGCCGACGAGGCCATCGAGGTTGAGTTCCATCGCCTGCATTGGTCAATCTCGTTCAGCCGGCTTCCGCGCCCAAGCCCGGGGGCAGAGGCGGTGGCCCGACCCGCTCCCGTTCGAGCGAGGCGACCGGATAGCCGCAGTAGTCGATCGCGAAGAAGCCGCTGGGGCGATGATTCCCGCTGTGGCCGACGCCGCCAAAGGGGAGCCGTCCCGAGGCGCCGGTCGTCTGCCGGTTCCAGTTGACCACCCCCGCCCGCACGTCGCGGCGGAAATGCTCCCAGAGCGGGCGGCTGTCGCTCAGCAGGGCGGCGGCCAGGCCGTAGGTGGTGGCATTGGCCTCGGCGATCGCGGCCTCGAAGTCGGGCACCCGAACGAGCTGGAGCAGCGGGCCGAACCACTCGGCGTCATGCCGGTGGGCCACGTCGGTCACGTCGATCAGCCCCGGTGAGAGGAGCGTGGCGATGCCCCGTTGCTGTTCCATCGCCCGCAGGGCGACGCCGCCCCGGGCCAGCAGATCGGCCTGGGCTTCAAGCAGCTGACGGGCGGCCGCCTTGTGAATCACCGGCCCCATAAAGGGCTCCGGCTCATCGGCCGGGAGGCCGACGCGAATCCCGGCGATCCGAGCGGTGAGCCGGTCGATGAAGGCCTGCCCCCGGGACGACTCCGGCACGATCAGCCGGCGGGCGCAGGTGCATCGCTGGCCGGCGGAGGGATAGGCCGAGAGGATCGTGAGGCTGGCGGCGGCATCGAGGTCGTCCACGTCGTGGACGACCAGCGGGTTGTTGCCGCCCAGTTCCAGGGCCAGCATTTTGCCCGGCTCCGCCACCAGCATCTGCCGGAGGGCGACGCCGGTCTGATAGCTGCCGGTGAAGAGAATCCCGTCGTGCGCGGGGTGGGCCGCCAACGCCTCGCCCGTCTCCCGCCCGCCCTGCACCAGATTGATCACGCCGGGAGGCAGTCCCGCCCGCTCCCAGCTTTCAAGCATCCGCCGGCCAGCCAGCGGGGCCAGCTCGCTCGGCTTGAAGACGACGGTATTGCCGGCCAGCAGGGCGGGCACGATGTGGCCGTGGGGGATGTGGCCGGGAAAGTTGAACGGGCCGAGGACGGCCAAGACGCCGTGGGGACGGTAGCGAGTGGCCGCGACATCGCCGCCGCTGCCAGGCTCGCCGCTGACCTCGTCCTGCTGCCGCGCCTGCCAGGCAGCGATCGTGGCCGGCACCTTGCCGACCATGGCCGCCAGCTCACCGGTGGCCTCCCACCGCGGCTTCCCCGTTTCCAGCGAAATGGCCGCCGCCAGTTCGGCCCCGCCCGACTCGAGCTCGCGGCTGCAGGCCTCCAGCAGGGCGATCCGTTCGGCGGCCGAGCGGGCAGCCCAGGCGGGCTGGGCTTCGCGGGCAGCGGCGACTGCAGCGGCGACGTCCGCCGCGGCGGCCGACTCGCCAGACCAGACCGTCTCTCCCGTCGCCGGGCTGGTCGAGGCGAACCGTGATCCGCCACCACGGACCCAGCGGCCCGCGATGTACTGTGCGGCGGCTGGCGTCGCTGCGTGGCTCATGGCTTGCTGCTCCGCAGGGGGCCGATTCGGATCGTGTCGCCCGGCTCGACCCCCAGGGCGGCGGCCGCCTCCCGGGGCAGCCGCACGCCTCCGTCGGCCAGCCGCTCGAGCGGTGACCGGCAGGCCCGGAAGCTGATCCCGCAGGTGCCGACGATCCACTCGCCCGCATCGGCAGGCGTGTCGCTCAGCTCGACCACCGCTGTCCGCTCGCTCTGGCGGACGAGCCGCAGCTCATCGCGGGGGCAGCTGACGACCGGCCCGGCCTCGAAAACGTCGACCATCCCGGTGAACGAAAAGCCCTCGCCTTCGAGAATCGCCAGGGCGGGCCGCGTGTCGGGGTGGACCTGGCCGATCACGGCCTGCGCCGCCGGTGGCAGGAGCGGAATGTAGATCGGATGGTGCGGCATCAGGTCGGCGATAAACCGCTTGTTGAGCAGGCTCAGGTAGTCGGCTTTGGGGAAGTCGATCTCAAAGAAGTGCTTGCCAACCGCGTCCCAGAAGTCGCTGCGGCCCGAATCGTCGATCACGCCCCGCATCTCGGCGATCACCGTCTCGTCGAAGCTCCAGGGATGCTCGGCAATGAACAAGAAACGTGACAGCGAGAGGACGCGGCCGATTCCGCGGGAGCGGGTGTCGGGGTGGAGAAACATGCTGCCGATCTCGCAGGGGCCGTCGTGTTCCGCCTCGAGATGGAGCGTCTGGATCTCCTTGCGGATGCCGAGCATCTTCGACTCGTGCACGCTGGTCTCGATCCGGTAGGCATAGAACGGTTCGAAGCCCCCGACCTTGGAAATGATGCCGGCGGTCCCCACGAGCCGCCCGCTGGTCGTGTCTTCCAGGACGAACAGATAGGCCTCACCCCGGGGCCGCTCGTCGCCAAGGCGGCGGAAGCCCTCTTCCGAGTCACGGATTCGACCTGCCAGATAGTCGGCGTCGCGCGGCAGGGTGGTCAGACCAAAGGAGGTCAGGCCGGCCAGGGCGACCAGCCCGTCGAGGTCGTCAGCTCGCACTGGGCGAATCACGAACATTCCGTCACTCCTTGTCGGGCTGCGTCGGCCAACGGTCTTTCAGGGCTATCATCGGGGCCGCCTCGGGCGGCTCGCGGGTCGCTCACGGCAGCCCCCTTGCGGCGAGCTCCGCGAGCACAACCGCCGAGAGCTTGGCGCGTTCGACGAGGCTCTCGACCACGAGGTATTCAGCAGGGCTGTGGATGCCGCCTCCCCGTACCCCGAGCGTGTCGATCGTCGGCAGCCCGGCAGCGGCGAGCTTGTTGCCGTCGCAGACCCCGCCGGTCGGCTGCTGCTCGATGCCCAGCCCCAGCGTCGCGCCGGCGGCCGTCACCCGCTCGAGCAGGGCCCGCGTCAGGGCGTCGAGCGGCTTGGGCGGGCAGTGAAAGGTTCCATGCAGCGTGGCCGAGCAGCCCTCGGTGTCATCGGCCTGCGTGACGGCCTCCTGCAGCCGGCTGGTTGCCCAACCGGCGTCGTCGGCGGTGGTGGCCCGCACGTTGACCCGCAGCACCGCCAGGTCGGGCACCACGTTGAAGGCCTCGCCGCCGTGGAGGGCCGCGACGTTGACGGTCAGGTCGCGGCCGGCGGCGTTGAGCCGATCGCAGGCCAGGGCCAGCCGGGCGGCGACCGTCAGGGCGTTGCGGCCGTCTGCAAAGTGGCGGCCGGCGTGAGCCGCCCGGCCGCGGATGACGATCGTGAAGTTGCCCGAGCCCTTGCGGGCCCCGGCCAGCGTGCCGGCGTCGTCGATCGCCGGCTCGTAGAGCAGCCCGAGATCGTTGCGAGCCGCCGCCTCTGCGAGGAACGGACCGGAGCCCGGCGAGCCAAGCTCTTCGTCGGCGTTGATGAAGACCTCCCAGCCGAGCCGGTCGGCCGGTCCGTACCGCTCGAAGGCCTCGATCGCAACCAGCATCACCGCCAGGCCACCCTTGGCGTCGGCGACGCCAGGGCCGCGGAGGATGCGGCCATGCTCGGCGAGTTCCACCGGCGGGCAGGCGGGCCCCGGCGGATGAACCGTGTCGAGATGGATGCCAAGCAGAACCCGGGGGCGAGCTGCGGCAGCCTCCCGCCGCACCGACAGGATATCTGCGACGGCGACCAAACGCTCCTCGCCGGTGTCGGTGATCTCCTCGCGGGGGCGCGCCGGAATCCGGCTGACCGGCCCGAGGCAGCCAAAGGCCTGGGCTGCTGCGGTTTGCATCGCCTCGATCCCACCCGGATCGCGACTCCAGGAGCTGATTCCCGCCCAGGCCGCGACCGTCTCCAGCAGCCGATCCTGCTGCCGGTCGATCCACGCAAGCATCTCGGCCCGCCCCGCTGGCATGCCACGCCTCGCTCACGAGCGGTGCCTCCCGGTCTCCAAAGACGTGCCGTCGATCACCGCCGCTTTCTCCCGATTATACGAGCATCGGGATCCGCCGGATCGTTCATGCGCCGATTGGCAACCAGACGGAGGATCGGCAAGACTTGTCCACCGAAGCGAGTCGAGGGCGGCCAGGAGCAACGGTGGCGAGATGAGCGGCGCGACAGCAGACAGGCAGGACACCCCGAGCGGTCCCTGGTGGGCCGGGCTGACCCGCTACCACTGGTTCGTGCTCGTGGTCGCCGCGCTCGGCTGGCTGTTTGACTGTCTCGACCAGCAACTCTTCCTGCTCGCCCGGGCTCCGGCCATGGCCGACCTGCTCGGGCCAGGCCAGGATCCCACCGAATACGGCGGCTACGCGACGGCCATCTTCGTGCTCGGCTGGGCGACCGGTGGGCTGATCTTCGGGAGCCTCGGCGACCGGATCGGCCGGGCCCGCACGATGATGATCACGATCCTCGTCTACTCCTTCTGCACGGGCTTGAGCGGCTTCTCGCGGGGCTTCACCGACTTCGCCGCCTATCGGTTTCTCACCGGGCTGGGCGTGGGCGGGGAGTTTGCCGTCGGCGTGGCGTTGGTGGCCGAAGTGATGCCCGAGAGGGCCCGGCCCCATGCCCTCGGGCTGCTGCAGGCGCTCTCGGCGGTGGGCAACGTGGCAGCGGCTCTCGTTGAGATGGGCCTCAGCACGCTCGAACGCAGCGGCGGGCTGGATGGGTCGCTCGCGAAATGGCGGCTGATGTTTCTCGTCGGCGCGCTGCCGGCGATCTTGGCGGTGGTCGTTCGCTGGAAGCTCAAAGAGCCCGACCGCTGGCAGCAGATGCGGTCGCAGGCGGGCGGGGCCGGGGAGGCGGGCTCCTACGCAGCCCTGTTTCGCCATCCCCGCTGGCGGCACAACGCCCTGGTGGGACTGGTGCTGGCCTGCACCGGCGTGATCGCCCTCTGGGGGATCGTGTTTTTCGTGTTTGACCTGGTCGGCTCGGTGATGGGCAAGCGACTGGCCGCCGAGGGGCTCACCGGTGGCGACCTGAGGGGCGCGGTCGGCCAATGGAAGGCGACCACATCGCTGATGCTCAATGCCGGTGCCTTCTCCGGGATGCTCGCCTTTACCGCCTTCACCCAGCGGACGAACCGGCGGATCGCCTTCGCCGTGGCCTTCAGCGGAGCCCTTCTGATGACGGCCGTCACCTTCCGGTTTCTGGAAGGTCCCTGGCAAATTTTCACGCTCGTCCCGCTGATGGGCTTCTTCATGTTGGGCATCTTCGGCGGCTACGCGATCTATTTCCCGGAACTCTTCCCCACTGCGCTGCGGAGCACGGGCACGTCCTTCTGCTACAACGTCGGCCGATTTCTGGCGGCCTCGGGGCCCTGGACGATCGGGCTGCTCAGCAGCCGGGTCTTCAGCGCGAGTGACGAGCCGCTCCGGGCTGCCGGACTGGCGATGTGTGGCGTGTTCGTCGTGGGACTGCTGGCCCTGCCGTTCGCCCCGGAGACCCGTGGTCGGCCGCTGCCGGAGTGAGGGCGGCACGAGCGGCCCTTGGTCGGGGCCGTGAGGTCGCGTTAGGATTTGCGGCTTGGCAGCGTTTCCATGTCCCCTCCTGGTCCGAGATGTTTCAGCCCGTCCGCGGCAAGCCTGACTTTCCCGCCCTCGAAGCCGACATCACCGCCTTCTGGCGATCGGCATCCATCTACGAGAAGTCGCTGGCAGCCCGCCGTGATGGCCCCCGATTTGTGTTCTACGAAGGGCCGCCGACGGCCAATGGGATGCCCCATCCCGGGCACTGCCTGACCCGCACCATCAAGGATCTCTATCCCCGCTACCGGACGATGCGGGGGGAATACTGCGAGCGGAAGGCGGGCTGGGATACCCACGGCCTGCCAGTCGAGGTCGAGGTCTGCAAGGAGCTCGGCATTCACTCCAAAGCCGAGATCGAGGCCTACGGGGTCGAGCCCTTTATCCACAAGTGCCAGGAGAGCGTTTGGCGGTACACCAAAGAGTGGGAAACCCTCACCGAGCGGATCGGGTTTTGGATCGACCTCTCCACGGCCTATGTCACCTACCACAAGTCGTTCGTGGAGAGCGTCTGGTGGGCTCTGACCACGCTCTTCGATCGGGGGCTGCTCTACAAGGGCCACAAGATCGTCTGGTGGTGGGGCCAGGGCGGAACCGCCCTCTCGGCAGGCGAAGTCGGGCAGGGCTATCGCGAGGTGGCCGATCCGAGCGTCTTCGTCGCGTTTCCGTTGCTGGACGAGGCCGGCGAGCCGACCGCCCGCTGCCTCGTCGCCTGGACGACGACGCCCTGGACGCTGCCCTCCAATCAGTTCGCGGCGGTGAAGGCCGACCTCGAGTACGTCGTGCTGCGGGAGGCGGCCGTCGAAGGCGAGCCGGCTGCCGGCCGCGAGTATGTCATCGCCGGGCCGCTCGCCGCGGCCTTTGGCGAGAAGCTCAAGATGGCGTTCGAGGTCGTCGAGCGGCTGCGAGGCGATTCGCTCGTCGGCCGCTCGTACCTACCGCCCTTCGACATCTTCCGGCCCGAGGGCCCGCCGCAGCCTGCGCCGCTCGCTGCCGGCGGGGCCGAGCCGGCCGCCTGGCGGGTGGTGGCGGCTGACTTTGTGACCACCGACTCCGGCACCGGCATCGTCCACGTGGCCCCGGCGTTCGGCGAGGTCGACTACGGCGTGCTGGTGGCGGAGCAGGCCCGTTTCGCTTCGGGCAATGAGCCGACGCTCCTCAATCCGGTCGCCCCCGACGGAACCTTTACCGACGCGTTCCCGATGGGCTCGGGGCGGTTTGTGAAAGACTGCGACCGCGACATCACCCGTGACCTCAAGGCCCGCGGGCTGCTGGTCCACCAGGAGCAGTACGTCCACGACTATCCCTTCTGTTGGCGGGCCGAGAAGGACCCCCTGATCCAGTACCCGCGGGAGAGCTGGTTCATTCGCACCAGCCGCTTCCGCGAGCAGATGCTGGCCAACAACGAGCAGATCGACTGGCTGCCCGACCATATCAAGCACGGCCGGTTCGGCAACTTCCTCGAGACCAATGTCGACTGGGCCCTTTCCCGGGAGCGGTATTGGGGCACTCCCCTGCCGATCTGGGTCTGCGAGGAGACGGGCCAGGCCGAGGCAGTGCCTTCCTACGAGGCACTGCTCGCCAAGCCGGGAGTCGGCGGGGTCGAGGTCTTCGATCAGGCGAAGCGGGCCGATCCCGACCTCTCCGACGACCTCCGCGTCCACAAGCCCTACATCGATGCGGTCACCTACGACTCCCCCTTTGCTCCCGGCAAGCGGATGCGACGAGTCAGCGAGGTGATCGACTGCTGGTTCGACTCCGGCTGCATGCCGTTTGCCCAGTGGGGCTGGCCGCATCGTGGCGGTGACGAGTTTGCCGCCCAGTTTCCGGCGGACTTCATCTCCGAGGCGATCGATCAGACCCGTGGCTGGTTCTACAGCCAGCTCGCGATCAGCACGCTCCTCTTCGGGGCCGGCTACGAGGGCGATCTGCCGCCCGGGGCCGCCGCCCCGCCAGGCGAATATCCGCACCCCTTCAAGACCTGCATCGTCCTGGGCCACATGCTCGGTGAGGACGGCCAGAAGATGAGCAAGAGCCGGCGGAACTACCGCGAGCCGGCCGAGATCTTCGACGCCTACGGGGCCGACGCCCTGCGGTGGTTCTTCCTGGCCGGCCAGCCGCCCTGGACCGGGATCCGCTACAACGAGCGAGCAATCCGCGAAAGCATCCCCGAGTTTCTCCTGCGGCTCTGGAACGTCTACTCGTTCTTCGTGATCTACGCCGAGATCGACGGCTTCGATCCGGCGGCGGTGCTCGCCGCTCCGGGCCAGCTCGACCATGCCGACCTGGCCCGGGCCCGCGGCTGGCGGTCCGCTGCCGAGCGAGGCGAACTCGACCGCTGGATGCTCTCGGAACTCCACGCCACGGCGGCGGTGATGGTCGAGCGGCTCGACGCCTACGACCACTTCGCTGCGGCGGGCGAGCTTTCCCGGCTCGTCGACGCCGTCAGCAACTGGTTTGTCCGAAGCAGTCGGGATCGCTTCTGGGCGGCGGGCAGGGCCGACGGCGGGCCGGAAGCCAACCCCGACAAGCTCGACGCCTACTGGACGCTCTATGAGACGCTCCTGACGATCGCCCGGCTGGCGGCGCCCTTCGTGCCGTTTGTCAGCGAGGCGATCTGGCAGAACCTCGCCGTGGCCGGCGCTGGCGACGCCGTGCCCGAGAGCGTGCATCTGACCGACTATCCCGAGGGGGACGAGGCGCTCGTCGATCGCGACCTCGTCCGGCGGATGGGCGTCGTCCGCGACGTCGCCTCCTTGGGACGGGCGGCCCGGGCCGCCGAAAGGCTCAAGGTGCGGCAGCCGCTCTCGAAGGTCGAGGTGATCCTTACCGATCCGGCGACGGGCGACGAGGCCTGGCTGGCAGCCCATGCCGAACTCGTCTGCGACGAGCTCAACGTCAAGCAGTTTGAGATCTGTCGCGAGCCCGATCGCTACATCGAGCGGAGCGTGCTGCCCGACCTCAAGAAGCTCGGGCCCCGATTGGGCAAGGACCTGCCCCGGCTTCGCAAGGCCCTCGGCACGGCCGACGGGGCAGCGATCCTGGCGGCGATTCACGATTCGGGCCAGGCGACGGTGCCTCTCGACGGGGGCGGGGAGGCGATGCTCGAAGAGGGGGATGTGATCGTGCGGACGACGGCCAAGCCGGGCTGGGCGGCCGCCGAGGGGCCGCGGGCGGTCGTGGTCGTCGCGAAAGACCTGACGCCGGAACTCGTCGCCGAGGGGCTCGTCCGCGAGGTGGTTCATTCGGTCCAGACCCGCCGCAAGACGCTCGACCTCGAGTTCACCGAGCGGATTGAACTGGTCTTCGCCTCGACCTCGGGCGAGTTGCGGGAGGCCATCGAGGCCCATCTCGACTACGTGGCTGCCGAGACGCTGGCGACGACCGCGAGCGTCTCGGCGGACGAGCCGGCAGGCGGCGAGCGGATCGAGATCGACGGACATCCGCTGGTGATCGACGTGAGGCGGACGTGACAGGGACCTGGCGCACGGCCTCGTGACATGCAGCACCGTCACACGTCGTGTCGTGACCAGATCCCGAGGCTGGCGGTTGTTCGGATGAGAGGGCTCTGCTGATGAGCGAAAACCGTCACCTCCGGCTCGCGGTCTTGCTATCCGGCTCCGGCCGTACGCTCGAAAACCTCCTCGACCGGATCGCCGCCGGCCGGCTGCCGGCCGAGGTGGTCGTCGTGGTGGCCAGTCGCGGCGATGTCCGCGGTGTGCGGATCGCCGAGCGGGCGAGGCTTCCTGTCAGGGTCATGCCGGCGGAGGGGCAGGGGGTGGAGCCCTGGAGCGAGCGGCTCTTCGGGGTCTGCCGGGAGGCCGGGGCCGAGCTTGTCGTGATGGCGGGATTTCTCCATCTCGTGAAAGTTCCCCGCGAGTTCGCCGGCCGGGTGATCAACATCCATCCCTCGCTCCTGCCGGCGTTCGGCGGCAAGGGATTCCACGGGATGCACGTGCATCGGGCCGTGCTCGAGCGAGGCTGCACCGTCTCGGGCTGCACGGTCCATCTCGTCGACGACGAATACGACCACGGCCGGGTGCTGCTTCAGGCGACCGTGCCGGTCCTCGCCGACGACAGCCCGGAGTCGCTGGCGGCCCGAGTCTTCGCCGCCGAATGCGAGACGCTCCCGCGGGCGATCGGGCGGATTGCCAAGGGCCTGCTGCCGTAAGCCGCCTTCCGTCATTCCGCAGCGTGTGCAGAAAGCTGATGGCGGTGACCTCCGAACCAACGAGGTTTCCCGCCGGAATCGGTGAGCCGGTGAGCCCAACTGGAGAACCACCCGTTTTTCCGCTCGCGACAAGCGGAAAAGAGGCCCCAGCCCCTGTTTGGCAAGAGCACGGCATTTTCGACCGTTGAAATTTGGCCGACTCGGTGTGCGGCGACTATCATCTGGTCGCGGCGGGGATGGGCAACAAAGCAAGCGAGACTCTTGCCAAAAGGATTCGTTCCATGAGATGCGGCAATCTGAAACTGATGAGGACCAAGCACGCCGGGTGGCTGACCGCCGGGCAACTCGGCTTGCTGGTGGCGGCTTTCCTGGTGGCTGCCGGCCCGGCAGCGGCCGAGATCTCGCTTTCGTCCCGCGACACCTTTTCGGCGACCAGCGAAGGCTGGCGAATCGGCAGCAATGGCACATGGCCGACGCAGGTCTCATCTCTTGGGCCTGACGGACAAGTCGGCTACCTGAGTCACTTCTCCGACGGTGGCGGGTCCAACGGCAAATGGCTGATGTGGAACGATGGCTCACAGTGGCAGGGGAACTACCCGGCGGCCGGCGTCACCGGCATCGACCTCTGGGCGAACGTCGATGCCGGGACGAGCCCGGTGAGCATGAGGCTCGCCTTTGGCGGCCCCGGAGGCTGGTTCGCATCAGACGCCCAGAGCGTCGCTTCGGGCTGGAGCACGTATTCGTTTGGACTCGAGGAAGGAAACTTCTCGTATGTGTCAGGCAGCGGCGGCACCGGAACCTTTGCCGACACGATCGGCGGGGTCACACGATTTGAGGTTCTTGCCGGGGCTGCTCCGCTGAGTTATCAGAGCGGGGGGTTCGTCCAGACGGGCACGTCGGTGAACACGATCCTGATCGACGACATCGCGGCGGTTCCTGAACCGGGCGGTGTCGCTGTCGTGCTCGCCGCAGGATTCGTCTGCTACGCCATGATCGGCCGCGGCCGATGGCGGCGCTAGCGGCAGCCGCAGCCAGCCGCGCCGCAGGTGGCGGCCTTGCGAGCGGCCAACTGGTCGGCGATGGTCGATGCAGCCGGCGTGATCGCCAGGCCGCCGAGGGTGGTGCAGCGAAGTTCTCGGGGCATCTGGCCGGCGACGCGGGCCGCCGAGGCGACGACCTCATCGAAGGGAATCACCTCGGCAAAACCCGCCAGCGCCATGTTGCAGCAGGCCAGGGCGTTGGCCGCGGCCATCACGTTCTTGCCGAGGCAGGGCACTTCCACCCGGCCGGCGACCGGATCACAGATCAGCCCGAGCATGCTCTGGAGCGCCAGCGAGGCGGCCGCCAGAGCCTGCTCGAGAGTGCCGTCGGCGAGTGTGACAAGGCCGGCGGCAGCCATCGCGGCGGCCGACCCTCCCTCGGCCTGGCAGCCACCGACCTCCGCGGCGAAGGACCAGGGCGTGCAGATGAAGACGCCCACCAGGCCGGCGGCAAGCATGGCACGGGCCATCGCTTCCTCGTCGAGATCCAGTGACTCAGCGGCGGCGATCACCGCGGCTGGGAGGGCCGCGCAGGCACCCGCGGTAGGTGCCGCCACGATCACCCCCATCGAACTCTTGACCTCCATCAGGGCGGTCGTGGCCAGCACGATCCGATTGAGGAGCGCATCGCCAAGCAGACGCCCGCCAGCCAGCGCCGCAGCAAAGCCGGGGGCCTGGGCGGGCAGGATCCGGTCTTCGTAGGCGGTGCCGGCGATACCCTCGGCAATCGAGCCTTTCAGGAGTCGCACGATGGCCACCATGCGATCGATGACCTCCCGCTCGGAGAGGCCGCCGCGGGCCATCTCGTAATCGATCGCATGCCGCCACAGCGGGCTGCCGCGGCCGGCGTCGGCTGCCAGGAGTTGGGCGGCCGAGTTGAAGGGCACCTGCATGCCGCGGCGGGATCGAACCGGCAGAACCGGCGCGAGCGAGTGGACGGCAGCTGGAGCGGAGCCGGCGACCAGCCGGGCAGAGAGTTCCGGTGACACTGGCTGCTCAGTGCTGAGCTGCACAAGCGTCCCCGCGTCGGCGTGGTGGACCTCGAGGGCGTCGGGTTCCCAGTCGAACTCGGTGGCCGCGATCCGGCCTGCCAGGTCAGCCGCGTGTTGATTGGCGGCGTCGCCCCGGAACAGGAACAGTGTCTCGTGGTAGCCGCCGTGGACGGAGAGCGGGATCTCGTCGACCGCGATCAGTTCGATCATGCCTCCACCGGTCGAGATCGCCCGCAGCGAATGGCGACAGCCGCCGCGGGTGAGCGTAAGCCGGTAGGTGTTGGGATGGGGGTCGGCGACATCGACCGTCTCGATTCGCAGGTCAGCCCCGGTCGCCAGCAGCGCCGCGGGTGACTCGGGCAGTCTCGGATCGTCGGCCTCCCAGCCGAGGAGCCCGCCGAAGAGTCCCATGTCGGAGCCCTGCGACTCGTGCGTTGTCGGCAGCGAGCCGGCCCGGTCGAACTCGACCAAGACCGTCTCGGGCGTTCCGCCCATCAGGTCGCGGGCCAGTCGGCCGATCCGCAGGGCGGCGGCGCAGTGCGAACTGGACCCACCCCGCATGATGGGACCGATCACATCGTTGTAAATGCTGACGAGCATGCGTGTGGCCCACGAGACGTCGGTGGCGGAAAATCCAGTTAAGGATAAACGATGGTCTCGCGGCGGGGTCAGGTCGAGCTGCGTGTGGACGCCCGCGGGCGGAATGGACATCGCCGCTGCAATTCCGGAAGATGCCAGGGTGCCGCGGCCTGCACCGCGAGACACCCCAACCCGCCAGTGCAGTTTGGAGGCTCCACCAATGGCCCGTTCGCTTGGAAACGTGATTGCCGACTCGCTGGGCGTGTCGCTCGGCTACGCCGATCGGCTCCTGGGGGGCGTCTCGGCCGAGCGGTTCGCCCGGTTTGCGTCGCCCGGTGGCGTGGTGGTGGAATCGAACCATCCCGCCTTCATTTACGGCCACCTCTCGCTCTACGCACCGAAGGTGCTGATCCAGATCGGCCATCCAGCGCCGAGCGTTCCGGGGCAGTTTGAGGTGGCGCTCTCCAAAGATGCCGTCTGCCGTGACGATCCCGACGGCGATCTCTATCCCGCGATGGACGCGGTGCTCGATTTCTTCCACGAGGGCTATCGGATGGTGACCGGAGCCCTTCGGAGCACGCCCGACGACGTCTTCCAGCAGCCCAACCCGGCCCCCGGGCGGATGAAGGATCTGTTTCCCACGATCGGCTCGGCGCAGGCCTTTTACTGCGGCGGGCACATGATGATGCACCTGGGGCAAATGAGCGCCTGGCGGCGGATGGAGGGGTTGCCACCCGCCTAGCGTTCCGGGAGCCGAAATCGCGCGGAACTCGCATCGCCGCGGTACACTGCCCATTCATGAGTCTGCGGCCGCCGAACGGCGGCATCCTGTGGCCCTGTCTCACTGCTATCTTCTGCGCTCTGCACCTCTGGGATTCTCTTCAATGGCCGATCTTGCTCACCGCGACCAGCCCAGTCCGATCACCACGCTCCGCAACTGGTCCTTCGGTGTCGGCGCGTTGCTGCTGCTGCTCGGGGCTGCCTCGCTCACCTGGCCGCTGGTTCCGGCGCTCGCGATCAACCTCTTCATCGGCGGGCTCCTGCTGGCCGGCGGGATCATGCAACTGGTCGCCGCCTTCGGCACCTACACCTGGAAGGGCTTCTGGCTGACGCTCCTCTGCGGGGCCCTTGCGGTCGTCTCGGGCACCGTCATGCTCGCCGTGCCGGGCCTGGGGATCGAGGCCTTGGTGGTGTTTCTCGGCATCCTGATTCTGTTTGAAGCGGCGGCCAAGCTGATGGCCGCCTTTTCGGTGCCTCGCGATTACCCGTGGGGATGGATTCTCGTCGATGGCCTCGTGACGGCCGTC
>JAQCJP010000196.1 GCA_027592945.1 Planctomycetota bacterium | reverse complement strand
TGATGGTCGTCGTCGTAGACCGGAAACTTGACCGAGAGATAGGTGCGGGGGCCATCACTTGCGGCAATAACCTCCTCGAAGGTTTTGGTCTCGCCGCTCTGCCAGACTTCCGCGTCGCTGGCGATGAAGGAGCGGGCCGTCTCCTCTGGAAACCACTCGTACGGAGTCGTGCCGTCCCGGAAATCCTTCATGGCCGGCCAGAGTTCCATGAAACGGCGGTTGACGAGCAGGTAGCGTCCGGCCGTGTCCTTGAGATAAACCGCCGCGGAGGAATGGTCGACAAGGGTCCGTAGCAGGGACTCCTTTTCGCGGGCCTTCTGCTGCGCCACTCTTCGTTCGGTGACGTCGAGCACGGTTCCGATAAAGCCGCTCACGCCACCGCGATCGTCGCGGGTCGGTCGCCCCCCGGCCAAGACATACCGGACGCTGCCATCGGGCCTCACCACCCTCAGTTCATTCACATAGGGCTTTCCGTGGCGGACGCTCTCCTCCCACTTGGCGGCCACCGCCTCCCGATCATCAGGATGGACCGCCTGCCCCCAGCCATGCCCGAGCGTCTCAGTCATCGTCAGGCCGCTTATTTCACACCATGTCTCATTGGCGTACGTGCAGCGGCCCTCGGCATCGGCTTTGAGAATCCCCACGGGCGCCCGTTGGGCGAGCGTGTTGAACGATTCCCGGCTCGCCCACAGTTGGCGGCGGGTGCGGATCAAAAGTCCGGCGAGCAGGCCGCACGCGGCAAGGATGACGACGATGATCCAGCCAGTCACGCAAACCCCCTCCGGACGGGGCCGGCGGGCTGCCGGCCTCGCCCTCCCAAGATAGGGGGTCGCGGGCGGAAGCGATACTGCCGGGTCAACCGCCCGCTGTCAGCGCCTTAGGGCCCGGCGGGTCACCCAGCGGCGATAGCCGAACATGAACCAGAGGCTCGGCCAGGAAAATAGGATGCGGGTGACCAGCCCCCAGAAGCCGCGGCGATGCTCGTATTCGATGTGCTCCTGAATCTCGGTGCGACCGTCGTCGAGGGGCACAAACCGGTGGGTGTGCTCCCAACGGGCGGCCGGGCCAGAGGCCTGGACATCGGTAAAGCCCCGATCCGAGACATCCCGATGCACCGCCTTCCAGCGGAGCGGCAGGGGGCCGACCCAGAGCGTGAACTCCGACACGCTTCCCTCGGCCAGCGGCTCGACCGAGTGGAGCCGGACGATGGTCGGGGGCGGGGTGAGCCGCTTGAGGGCCGACGTGTCGCGGTGGAAGTCCCGGACGGCATCCGGGGGGGCGTCAACAGTGAACGCGTAGTCGAAAACAGGCATGATGGCATGGTAGCCGGGCGGCCGCTCCCGGGCCGGACTTGCGGGATTTTGCCGCCGCGGTATCTTACAAGCCTCCCCATTCCCGGTTTTTCGAGGTTTTTCGGTGGCACGTTCCTGTCAGGTCTGCGGCAAGGGTTTTTCGGTCGGCAACCAGGTGACGATCCGCGGCAAGGCTAAGTATCTCGGCGGCGTCGGCACCAAGATCACCGGCATCACGCGCCGAAAGTTCAAGCCCAACCTCCAGCGGCTCCGGGTGACCACGGGCAACGGCACCAATGCGACCGTCTTGGTCTGCACGCAGTGCATCAAGAGCGGGAACGTGACGAAACTCGTCCGCCGCAAGCCCTTCCATCTGCCGAAGGTTGAGAAGGCGAAGCCGTCGGCAGAAGAGGCGGTGCCCTCCGGACCCCGGGCCCGTCCTTGAACCGGGCAGCGGCCCGCGACTGCCCCGCGCCAGAGACAGATTTGTATCCTGAGACTGCTCTCCGCCGATGAGCCTTTCCCGACAGGATGTTGCCAAGGTCGGGATGCTTGCCCGGCTCGCACTGACCGAGGCCGATCTTGATCGGATGACGGGCGAACTCTCCAAGATCGTCGAGTTTGTGTCGCAGCTTTCCACGCTCGATACCGCCGACGTCGAACCGCTGGCCCATCCGCTTGACACCCGCAACGTGTTTCGGGATGACGAGCCCGGCACGTCGCTCTCGACCGAACAAGCCCTGGCCTCTGCCCCGCGGCATGACGGCTCCTGCTTTCTCGTGCCGGCCGTCCTGGGGGAATCGGGCTCCGCCTGAGTCTCCGGCCGCCCCGTCGCCCCTCCACCCTTGCGGGCATTCGCCGCCATTCTTCACGCATGCAGCCCACCGAACTCTCCGCCATCGAACTGGTCGCCGCCATCCGGCGGGGAGACCTGACTGCCCGGGCATGCACAGAAGCCTTTCTGGATCGGATCGCGTCGCTCGACGGCTCGATCAACGCCTTTCTGGCGGCGGACCGCGGGGCGGCGGTCGCCCAGGCGGAGAAGATCGACGCGCGACGGTCGGCCGGCGACCCCCTGGGCCCGCTGGCCGGCCTGCCGGTCGCCGTCAAGGACGCGCTCTGCACGGTCGACATGCCGACCACCTGCGGCTCCCGGATGCTGGCCGGCTACCAGCCGCCCTATGACGCCCATACGGTCGCCAGGCTGCGAGCGGCCGATGCTGTGATCATCGGCAAGACCAACATGGACGAGTTCGCGATGGGGGGTTCCAACGAAAACTCGGCCTATGGGCCGGTCCGCAACCCCTGGGATCTGGAGCGGGCCCCGGGCGGCTCCAGCGGCGGCTCCGCCGCCTGCGTCGCGGCGGATCTGGCGCCGGTGGCGATCGGCTCCGACACCGGCGGCTCCATCCGCCAGCCCGCCGGGCTCTGCGGCGTCACCGGCTTCAAGCCGACCTACGGGCGGATCAGCCGGCGGGGACTGGTCGCCTTCGCCTCGAGCCTCGACCAGATCGGCCCCCTGGCCAGGTCGGCTGCCGACTGTGCCCTGGTGATGGAGTCGATCGCCGGCCACGACCCCGGCGACTCGACCTCGCTGGCAGCGGAGGTGCCCGCCTACACGAAGCTGCTGGACGAACCGCTTACGGGCCTGCGAATCGGCCGGGTTGCCGCCCACTACGGTGCCGGCCTCGATCCGGAGGTGGCCGCCGGCGTCGAGGCGGCGTTCGCCGCCTTCGAGGCCGCCGGAGCGACCATCCACGAGGTCGAACTGCCGCACGCCGAGTACGGCATTCCCACCTACTACCTGATCGCGCCCTGCGAGGCTTCGAGCAACCTGGCTCGCTACGACGGTGTTCACTATGGCCATCGGGCCGAGCCCGAAAGGGGCCATCGGGCCGAGCCCGAAAGGGGCCATCGGGCCGAGCCCGAAAGGGGCCATCGGGCCGAGCCCGGAGAGCCGGCGGCGGCCTACGTCGGCGAGTTCGACTCACCGCTGGTCGAGATGTACTGCCGGAGCAGGGCAGAGGGCTTTGGCCCGGAAGTCAAGCGAAGGATCATGCTCGGCACCTACGCCCTCTCGGCCGGCTACTACGACGCCTTCTACGCCAAGGCCCTCCGTGTTCGTCGGCTCATCCAGCAGGATTTCCTCAAGGCCTTTGAGACGGTCGACCTGATCGCCGGCCCGGTCTCGCCGACCCCCGCCTTCAAGCTTGGCGAGAAGACGGGGGATCCGCTGGCGATGTATCTCGTCGACATGTACACCGTCGGCACCAACCTGGCCGGGATCGGAGGCATCTCCTTCCCCTGCGGCTTCACCGCCGGCGGTCTGCCGATCGGCTTCCAGCTGCAGGGGCCGGCCCTCGCCGAACCGCTCCTCCTGCGAGCGGCCCACCAGTACCAACAACAGACCGACTGGCACCTTCGCCGTCCGGCCCTCGCCACCTGACGTTGCTCCGGCCATGACTTCCCCCTCCGCGACCACCGCCCCCTACACGACCGTCATCGGGCTGGAGGTGCACGTCCAACTCCAGACCCGCACCAAACTCTTCTGCGGCTGCTCGACGAGCTTTGGAGCCCCGCCCAACACCCAGGTCTGCCCCACCTGTCTGGGGCTGCCGGGATCGCTGCCGGTGATGAACCGGCGGGCTTTTGATCTCGCGCTCCGCTCGGCCCTGGCCCTCAACTGCAAGATCGCCCCCTTCACGAAGTGGGACCGCAAGAACTACTTTTACCCCGACCTTCCCAAGGGCTATCAGATCAGCCAGTACGACCTGCCCTTCTCGAGTGACGGCAGCCTGGAGGTGGTCGACCCCAAGGGTGAGTTCTCGCGGCAGGTCGGGATCGTTCGCGTCCATCTCGAGGAGGACGCGGGCAAGAGCATGCACGACGAGGCGGCCGGCGTCGCTGACAGCCGTATCGACCTCAACCGCACCGGCACGCCGCTCTGCGAGATCGTCAGCGAGCCCGACCTCCGCAGCCCGCAGGAGGCCCGAGCCTGGCTGGGGGAACTCAAGCTGCTCCTGGTCTACCTGGGCGTCAGTGACTGCAACATGCAGGAAGGAAGCCTGCGGGTCGATGCCAACGTCAATCTCCACATCCCTCGCGATGACGGCAGCCTGGCCAAGACGCCGATCGTGGAGATCAAGAACATGAACTCCTTCCGCTCGGTCGAGCGGGCACTGGCCTATGAGGCTGCCCGGCAATACGAGGAGTGGCAGGCGACCGGCGCGGAGCTCGGCAGCGCCCCCAAGCAGACCCGTGGCTGGGATGACGCGGCCGGGGTGACCCGCGGCCAGCGGCACAAGGAGGAATCGAGCGACTACCGCTATTTCCCCGAGCCCGACCTCGTGCCGGTGACGGTCTCCGAGGAGCAGGTGGCCGCCGTTCGGGCTGAGATGGGAGAGCCGCCGGCCGTGCTCCGCGGGCAGCTTCAGGAAACCTGGAAGATCTCGGCCTACGACGCCGACGTGCTCGTCAACCAGGGCCGCGACCTGGTCTCCTGGTACGAACAACTTGCCCGCCTCACCGGCGACGGCAAGGTCGCCAGCAACTGGATGCAGCAGGATGTGCTCCGCACCCTCAATGAACGGGCCAGCACGATTGCCGAGTTTCCCCTCGAACCGGCCGCCGTCGCCGACATCATCGGCCGCATCGCGAAAGGCGACTTCGACACCAGCCGGGGGCGGGAGATCTTCGCGGCGGTCGTCGAAACGGGAAAGAGTGTTGCCGAGGTGGTGGCCGAGATGGGCATCGCGGCAGTTGACGACAGCGACCTCGAAGCTCTTTGCCGGGAGTTGATCGCCGCTAATCCGAAGATCGTGGCCGACGTCCAGGGCGGCAAAGAACAGGCCGCTGGCGGCCTGATCGGGCAGGCCAAGCGAAAAAACCCCAATGTCAATCCGGGCAAAGTTCGGGCCATGTGCCTCGAACTGATCAAACGGGGCGAAGCCTGACGCCGCTGGACGAGCGGTGGCGAATCACCCGCGAGTTCCGACGGCGTGCTCCAAGAACGGCTGATTCGAAGCTGGAAGACTTCCTGCTTATTTGAGCAGCGTTCGTAGGCTGCAAATCATTCGATGCAATCGCTGAAAAACGTCGTTTTTATCGAACGCAATTGTTGTCTCAACGTTGGCGGCCCCACACCGCTGCCACCTCTTCTCGCCATCACCGGGCCCCGAGCGTGCGGCAAAACGTTTCTTGCCCAAATCCTCTTCCCCTCCCATCGTCACATTGCCCTTGCCCTGCCAAGCGAAGCCACCAGGGCCCGCCTTGACCCCGCAGCCTTCCTAGCCAGCCAGCCCGCGCCCGTCGTGATTGACGACGTCCATCTCGAGCCTCGCCTGATTCACCATCTGGCCAACGAGGTCGCTCGGCGGCCTTGCCCACCAGCCGGCTACGTGGTCGTCGGATCACGGCCGGCCACGATCGAGGCTGCATTTGCAGCAGCCCTCCACGACCGATCGGAGCAGGGACGCCTGATCCGGATCGAGGGACTCTCGCACGCCGAGACGACCGCTGCCCGTCCCGAACTCACCATCGCTGACCGCCTGCTGCGAGGCGGCTTTCCCGCGATCTATGCCGACCGCAGCAGCGAGCCCTGGGAGTTCATGCGGTCGCTCGTGGCCGACCACCTCGCTCGCGAGCTTCCTCGCCAACTCCGCGTCGACAGCCCCAACGACTTCGAACGGTTTCTCCGCAGCGTCGCCCTTCGCACGGGGCAAGTTCTCAACAAGGCCGCCCTGGCTCGGGAAATCGGCATTGCCGGGTCGACGGCGGCCATCTGGCTCGACACGCTGATCGATGCCGGGGTGGTGACGTTGCTCTGGCCGTGGAAACCATCGCAGGGGCGGCCGCTGGTCAGGTCGCCGAAGGTTTACTTTGCTGACACCGGCCTCTGTTGTCACCTGCTGGGGATTCGCACCGCGGCCGAGCTCACCGACTCACCGCACGCGGCCGCTCTTTGGGAGACCGCGGTTCATTCCGAACTCCGAAGACTGCTCGCCGCTGCGAGCCCAGCAGCCGAACTGATCTTCTGGCGGGATCGCACCAAAGAGGCCGATTTTCTGGTCCCCACCTCTCGCGGCCTGGTGATCATCGACGTCGCCTGGACGGAGTTCCCCCCGGTGGTGACAACCAAAAGGCTCCTCAGAATTCGCTCGCTGATCGGTGAGGAGGCCGTGGCCAGCCTGGCCGTCGCCTGCCGCACGCCGACTGGCCAGGGACTTCGCGAGCCGGCCGGACCGTCGGTCGAGACGGTCGGTCTCGATGATTTGCCCGGCCTCATCGGCAACACGACAGGGCCTCAGCCGCCCTGACAATCCCGGAGCACCTGCGGTCCCCGACCTCATCGGGCGGCCAGCCGGAGCGGGTACACTGCGGCGGATGATTCAGCGGCACCATACCGCCGACCTGCTGCACTGGGATCGCCACCATGTCTGGCACGCCTTCACCCAGATGCAGGAATACGAGCCGCTCCTGATCGAGCGGGGCGAGGGCTGCTGGCTCGTCGACAGCGAGGGCCGCCGCTACCTCGATGGTTCGGCGAGCATGTGGTGCAACGTCCACGGCCACTGTCAT
This sequence comes from Planctomycetota bacterium, assembly GCA_027592945.1. Classification (GTDB taxonomy): domain Bacteria; phylum Planctomycetota; class Planctomycetia; order Pirellulales; family UBA1268; genus QWPN01. Next base: position 292 of record JAQCJP010000196.1, on the reverse strand, counting down.
CCCCGACTCGACGCGGCCCTGGCCGAACAGGCCGGCAGGGTGGCCCACACCACCAACCTCGGCCTCTCCAACTCGACGACAGTCGAGTTCACCCGCCGGCTCTGCGAGCTGACGCCCCCGGGCCTCGATCGCGTCTTCTACTCCGACGACGGCTCCACGGCCATCGAGGCGGCCCTCAAGATGGCCTTCCAGTTCTGGCTGCAAACCTCGCCAGCGAGGCCGGAAAAGACTCGCTTCATCGCGATCGACGAGGCCTATCACGGCGACACGCTCGGGGCGGTCGGTGTCGGCG
>JAQCJP010000195.1 GCA_027592945.1 Planctomycetota bacterium | reverse complement strand
CTCGTCGAGCCGCCGGCAGAGCTGGTCCCAGTCGTCGACGACTTCCCACTCCAGCTCGTCCCAGTAGTCGAGCCCGGCCCGCCGCAGATAGTAGTCGTCGAGGCTGAATCCGATCGGCCGCACGAGCCACATCTTGGCCGCGATCGCCACGCAGGTCCTGCCGATGTTGCCCGCGTTGGGAGGGATCTCAGGCTCGTGGAGCACGATGTGGAGCAGCGGGTCGTACCGCATGGGAGTTCGCCGGGGGCGGCGGGTCTGCTATCGTTGAGGGGCTGGCAGCCGGGCCGTTTCCGGCTGCCGAATCAACGATTCTGACGCGAGGAATGGCTGTGGTCGAGGTGCGGAGAAATCCGACGCGGGAAGTGCGGATCGGGACGATCGCCATCGGGGCGGGCCACCCGATCGCCCCCCAGAGCATGACGGCCACCCACACCACCGACGTCGAGGCGACGCTCGAGCAGGTCAACGCCCTTCACGCCGCCGGGGCCGGGGTCGTTAGGATCGCCGTCGACTCGAAGAAGGATGCCGCCGCCCTGCCCGCCATCCGGGCCGGTACCGCCGCCAACCTCGCGATCGATCTTCAGGAAAACTACCGGCTGGCCAGCGACGTCGCCCCGCATGTCGACAAGCTCCGCTACAACCCCGGCCACCTCTACCACCACGAGCGGGACAAGCCCTGGCAGGAGAAGGTCAGGTTCATCGCCGAGGTGGCGACGGCCAACGACTGTGCCCTGCGGGTCGGTGTCAACTGCGGGAGCGTCGACCCGGCCAAGAAGGAACAGTTTGCACCGGACGACTCGATCGGCCCGATGCTGGCCAGCGCCCTGGAGCACTGCGAACTGCTCGACTCGCTTGGCTTCACCCGCTACTGCGTCTCGCTGAAGGATTCCGATCCCCAGAAGGTGATCGAGGTCAACCGCCGGTTCGCCGAGCAGCGGCCCGACGTGCCGCTCCATCTGGGTGTCACCGAGGCAGGCATGCCCCCCGACGGGATCATCAAGACCCGGATCGCCTTCGAGCAGCTGATCTCGCGGGGCATCGGCGACACGGTCCGCGTCTCGCTGACCGTCCCCAACGCCGACAAGCCGGAGGAGATCGCCGCGGCCAATCAGATCCTCGCCGACATCGCCGCCGGACGGGTCCGCAGCGTCGTGGATTACGGCCTCTCCACGCTCAACATCATCTCCTGCCCGAGTTGCTCCCGCGTGGAAAACGAGGCCTTCATCGACCTCGCCAAGCAGGTCAAGGAGATGACCGCCTACGCCGCCGAGCACGCGATCACGATCGCCGTGATGGGCTGCCGCGTGAACGGGCCGGGCGAGACCGACGACGCCGACCTCGGCCTCTGGTGCGGCCCCACCCACGTCAACCTCAAGAAGGGAAGCGCCGAGCTGGGCGCCTTCGCCTACGACGCGATCCTCCCCCGGCTCAAGGAGGAGCTCGACAAACTGATCGCCGCCCGGGCCGTGACCACCTGATGGCGAGAAAAAAGGGGACATCCCCCGGTTCGGAAAAAGGGGACATTCTGCTTTTTCCGGGTTGACGCAGGGGACCGGCTGCGATTCGCTAGCGTTTGATGAGAAAAAGCAGAATGTCCCCTTTTTGACCGATGAAACCACTTCCAATCGTCGATACCGCTCCACCTGCCGCCTGTGACTCTTCGTCAGGCCCGGTGCCCCTTCGCCCCGTGGGGGCAGGTTTGCAACCTGCCCGCGACCGCCTCGGCGGTCTGCCGCCCCGCGGCAGCTTCGCGGTGGTCACGCTCGGCTGCCCCAAGAACCTCGTCGACAGCGAGCGGATGCTGGGGCTCTTGCGGGACGACGGCTGGCAACTGGTCGCCGAGCCGGCCGGGGCCGACTTCGTGGTCGTCAACACCTGCGCCTTCCTGGACGCCTCGCGGCGGGAGTCGTACGGGGTGATCGACGAGATGCTCGCTCTCAAGCGGGCCGGGCAGACGCGAGGGGTGGTCGTCGCCGGCTGCCTGGCCGAGCGGGAGAAGGATGGCCTCTTTGAGAAACTGCCCGATCTCGATGCCGTGATCGGTGTCTTCTCCCGAGACGAGGTGGCCAAGACGGCCGAGCGATTCATCGGCCGGCTCGACGAGCAGCGGAGCGTGTTTCGGCCCGCGCCTGCCCGGGCCCTCGACGACTCCGGCCGGCTGCGGATCACGCCCCGCCACGTCGCCTACCTGAAGATCTCCGAGGGCTGCGATCGGACCTGCACCTTCTGCTCGATTCCGCGGATGCGGGGGAAGCATGCGACCAAGCCGATCGAGGAGGTCGTCCGCGAGGCCCGGGAGTTGGCCGCCGACGGGGTCAAGGAGCTCGTCCTCGTCGCCCAGGACACGACCTATTACGGCATCGACCTCTACGGCGAGCCGCGGCTGGTCGAGCTGCTGACGGCTCTCGAGGCGGTGGATGGCATCGAGTGGATTCGGCTGATGTATCTCTACCCGATTCACTTCACCGACCGGCTGATCGAGCAGATCGCGGCGAGCGACAAGATTCTTCCCTACCTCGACATGCCGCTCCAGCACGCGAGTGACGCCGTCCTCAAGCGGATGCAGCGGCGGGTCAACCGGGGGGCGACCGAAGAGCTCCTCGGCAAACTTCGCGACAGCATTCCCGACCTCGTCCTGCGGACGACCTTCATCACCGGCTTCCCGGGAGAGACGCGGGAGCAGTTTGAGGAGCTGCTCGACTTCACGCGGCAATGGCGCTTCGAGCGGGTTGGCGTGTTCACCTACTCGCTCGAGACCGACACGCCCTCGTCCCGGCTGGACGGCCACCTCGCCGAGGAGGAGAAGGCCGCCCGCCGTGACGAACTGATGAGCCTCCAGCAGGGAATAGCCCACGACCACGCCCACCGCCAGGTCGGCCGGATTCGCGACGTGATCATCGACGGGCCCAGCGGCGAGCGGGACGACGTCTGGCTCGGCCGCACCACCGCCGACGCCCCCGATATCGACTGCCTCGTCTACCTGACCGCCGCCGGCACCGGCCCGGCCAACCCGCTCACCGGCCGAATCCTCCCGGTCGAAGTCGTCGCCGCCGCCGGCTACGACCTCGCCGGCGTGCCCGCGACGGACGCCCCATGACCGCCGCCGCTGACCTCGACCGCGTCTGGACGGTGCCCAACCTGCTCTCGCTGGTGCGGCTGGGGCTCTCGGTCGTCGTCTTCGTGCTGATCGTGCAAGACGCCAACGTCGCGGCCACGCTCCTCTTCCTGCTGGCCTCAACGACTGACTGGGTCGACGGCTGGTATGCCCGCCGCTACGGGCAGGTCAGCCGGCTGGGGCGAATCTTCGACCCTCTGGTCGACAAGGTGCTCATCTGCGGGGCGGCGATCTTGGTGGCTGATCCGGCTGGTCCGCTCGTGCCCTGGATGGCGGTTGTGATCGTCGTTCGGGAACTGGTCGTGACGGCGATCCGAGCCGAGATGGAGCGGGCCGGCACCGACTTCTCCGCCGGCTGGAGCGGCAAGGCAAAAATGGTGCTGCAGTGCGCGGCGATCGCCCTGGTCCTTGCCGGGCGGGCTTGGCCGGAGTGGACGCCCTTCGCCCTGCCACTGCCGATGCTGGCAGGATGGACCGCCTGGGCCGCTGTTGCCGCGACCGTCTGGTCGGGGCTTGAATACCTTTGGGCCGCCCGCGGGCTCGTCCGCTGAACGTCATTCCCGGGGCCCGCCTGCCATGCCTGCCGAACCCGCCGTCACCGCGGCACCGGCAGCGTGGCTCAGCTGGGCTGCCGCCGTGGCGATCGCCGCCTTCCTGGCCGCAGCGGCCAGCCTGCTGACGCGGGCGAGGCGTGGGCAGCAGCTCATCGAGAGCCGGCCGCAGCGGCCGGTTCCCTGGCAGGGCGGCGATGTGATACTGGTGGCCCTGGCCTACCTCCAGATCGCACTCCTGGCAGGAGCGTTCCTGGGAAGCGATCCTCCCACCGATCAGCTGCTGGCGGCCAACCTCTTGATCGTGGCAACGGCGACCGCCCTGGCCACCGCCTGGCTCGTGGGCCGGGGAGCGACGCTCGCCGACCTTGGCCTCAGCGGCGGTCGCCTGCGCCAAGACGCTGCCCTGGCTTCGCTCGGCCTCGCCCTGGTGCTCGCGCCGTTGCTGGCGATGGCGGCCGCCCTCAATGCCTGGGTGCCGTACGAGCATCCGGTGGTCGAGTTGCTCACCGGCCGCCGCGACCCGATCGCGGTCGGGCTGGTGATCGCCACCGCCGTGGTCGCCGCGCCGATCGGGGAAGAACTCTTCTTCCGCCGGATTCTCCAGGGCTGGCTCGAGAAGGTCTTCGCCGACCGGCGGCCCGGGCTGGAAATCATGATGTCTGCGGCGGCTTTTGCTCTGGCGCACCGCGGGCAGGGGCTGGCCTACCTGCCGCTCTTTCCCCTCGGGCTCGTCCTGGGCCTGATCGCCGGCCGGACCGGGTCGATTGTGCCCTGCATCCTGCTTCATGCGATGTTCAACGCCGTCAGCGTCGCCCTCCTGCTGGCCGAGCCGGCCGGCTGAGGCGAAAACCGATCTGGCCTCACCGGCCCCCGCCGGCCACAATCCCGACGGTCGCATGATGCGGCCCTCAGCCCCGTCACGGATCCGACGCCTTGCCTGCCCCCAAGCCCCGCTCGTCGCTGGCCCGCCTGGCCGACCTCGCCGCGTATGTGGCGGTGCGGGTCTTGATCTGCGTGATCCAGTCGCTGCCCCGGGCGACCTGCGAGCGGTGGGCACGCAGCATCTCGGCGTTTCTGGCCAATCGGGTCCGGATCCGGCGGACGGTCGTCCGCGACAACCTCCGCCAAGCCTTCCCCGCCATGTCGCCGGCCGAGCGCCGGGATGTGGCCCGCGGCATGTGGGAACACCTCCTGCTGATGGTCGTCGAGATTGCCCATGCCAACCGGGTGATCCACAAGACGACCTGGCGACGACACCTCCGCATCGAAGGGATGGAGGAGATCGTCCGGACGCTCTGGCTCGATCGCCCCAAGGTTGTCCTCTCAGGCCACTACGGCAACTTCGAACTGGCCGCCTACCTGTTCGGGCTGTTCGGCTTCCGGCTGTTCTCCGTCGCCCGCGAACTCGACAACCCGCTGCTCGATCGGTTTGTCACCGAGTTCCGGGAATCGCGGGGACAGCGGATCCTGCCCAAAAAGGGCAGCGCGCCCGACGTCGCCCTCGTGCTCGAGGAGAACGGGGCGATCGGCCTGCTCGGCGACCAGGCGGCCGGGCCCAAGGGCTGCTGGGTCGATTTCTTCGGGCGGCCAGCGAGCGTTCACAAGGCGATCGGCGTCTTTGCTCTGTCGGCCGAGGCGCCGGTGCTCGTCTGCACGGCCACCCGCCAGGGGCGGCTCCTCGATTTCGTGCTCCGCGTCGAGGGCATGGCCGATCCCGCCGGTGACTCGCCCGAGACAGCCGACCTGACCGCGCTGTCGCAGTGGTACACGGGGCTCCTGGAGAATGCCATCCGCCGGGAGCCGTCGCAGTACTGGTGGGTCCATCGCCGATGGCGGGAGAAGCCCCGAAAGGCTAGAGTAGCCCGACCCGCTGCGTGAGGCTCGCGGCGGTTCACCTGTCGCCCGCCTTTGTGCCCCCATGGCCGACTGGATCGCGATTGCCCGGGTCGAGGACTGCCCTCCAGGCGCCAGCATCGAACGGGTGGCTGGTGGCCGGATTGTGGCCCTGGCCAATGTCGACGGCATCTTTCACGCGATCGACGGGCTCTGCCCGCACCAGGGCGGACCACTCGGCACGGGACGGCTCTGCGGCACCACGCTGACGTGTCCCTGGCACGGCTGGCAGTTCGACGTCGTCAGCGGTTGCCACACGATCACGCCCACGGTGCGGCAAACGGTCTACGCTGTCCGCGTGCGGGATGGCACGATCGAGGTGTCGGTGAGCGGCGTTGATGCGGAAGCGGAAGGGGCCGGATGATCCGCTTCGAGCCCTTTCGCAACGAGGATCCGCCTCGGCTGGCCGACCTCTGGCGAGCCGCCGACCTCGGGCCGGCGGCCCTCCAGCCGATGACCTCCGCAGCCCTCGAGTCGGCTGTCTTCTCCAAGCCCTACTTTGACCGTCACGGGCTGATCGTCGCTCGCGACGAAGAGCGTCTGCTCGGCTTCGCCCATGCCGCCTTCGGGCCGACGGCGGATCTCTCGGCCCTCGATCGCTCCGTCGGCACCACGCTTGTGGTGGTCGTGCCGCCGCACGAGCATCAGGCCGCGATCGAGGACGGTCTGCTGGCGACGTGCGAGGCCTATCTTCGCGACCGGGGGGCCAGGACGATTCTCGGCGGGGGCACGCCCGACCTGGGCGGCTTCTACCTCGGCCTCTACGGCGGCAGCGACCTGCCCGGGATTCTCGACTCCTCGCCGGGCATGCAGCGGGTCTTCGAGCGAGCGGCCTACCGGCAGGCATCCCGGATCGCCGTCCTCCGGCGGCAACTGGCCGGCTTTCGCCCCCCCGTCAACCGGCTCCAGCGGGCGATCCGGCGGTCGACGACGATGCGGGCGATCGACGAGCCGGCCCGGCGAACCTGGTGGGAGGCCGCCACCACCACCGGCATCGCGCTGCGACGGTATGAGCTCCGCGGCAGCGAAGGGGGCCTGCTCGGGGCCGCCTCCTGCTGGGACGTGCAGCCGCTGGCCGCATCCTGGGGTCTGGCGATGGTCGGTCTGATCCGGATCGGCATCGAGGGAGAGCGACGGCGGCAGGGGCTGGCCAGTTATCTCGTGGCCGAGGCGTTGCACGACCTGGCCGAAGAGGGCGTCACGCTCGCCGAGACGCACGTCGCCGAAGACAACGACGCGGCGATGAAGCTCTTCGCCAAGCTCGGTTTTGAGATCACCGACCACGGCACTGTCTTTGGCCGCGACGTAGATCACGTGTGAAACCGGCCCTCGGGGATAGGGAAAGCCCACCGGCCCGACGTCGCCCCGGCTCGCGCCGGGGGGCATTTATCGTGCACACGCGCGCGGAAGACGGGCTCGCGAGGTTGCCAAAGGCGGATCGAACGGGTCAGCGGTCGGAGAGGCTTTCGACGTGGCGTTTGACGTCGGCGGTGATGTCGCCGCCTGCCTCCCGGAGGCGGACCGAGAGCGGCGGGGTCTCGGGATCACGGCGGACGTCGGCGAGGTAGTCGTGGAGCAAGGTTCGCCGCTCAGGGGTCGTGTTGAGCAGCCAGTGGACCCAGCACCAGGCCTCGGCATAGTGGTCCTGCGACATCGCCCCGGCCGACTCCAGCCGCTCCATGCGAGCA
>JAQCJP010000194.1 GCA_027592945.1 Planctomycetota bacterium | reverse complement strand
TCGCCAGCAACGCCGGCTCCACGGCACGGGCTCACCCCTCGCGAACCCGTATTCCGTGTCCGGGGGCGCATAGAAGCCCCCCCGGCGCGAGCCGGGGGGACGGCGGGCCGTTGGGCGAAAGACACCCCCGCATGCCGCGAGCGATCACCTGCCGCTCACCATCTGTTCCTACGGCCCCGCGATCACCGTCGCGGCGGGAGCGTCGAGGGGCCAGGCCGCCAGGACACGGTGGATGTCGTCGAGCGTCACTCGCTCGACGAGGGCCAGCTTGTCGGCGACTGACTGGTAGCGGCGGGCGTGCGACCAGTCGAGGCCGACGTGGAAGAGCCGCCGTTGCGGTCGCTCGCCGCCGAGCACGACGCGGCTGGCCACCTTGTTGCGGGCCCGTTCGAACTCGGCCGCCGTGATCCCGTCACGGCCGGCCGCGGCGTATTCATCGACGACCCGGGCGAGCAGGTCATCGGTCTGTTCCGGATCACACGACAACTGCGTCACGAACAGGCCGGCGTCGAGAAAGTCGTGGTGGCCCAGCGTTGCCTGGTCCGCCAGGCCGGGGTCGATCAGCGACCAGTAGAGGCGGCTGCCGGTGCTGTCGCCGAGGATGGCCGCCAGGAGGTCGGCCGGCCAGCGGTCGTCGTCGGGCTCGGCCGGACCGCCGGTCATCCGAACCATGTAGCCGAGCGATGCGGCCGGTCGCTCGATCCGCTCGATGCCGGCGGTCGCCGCTGCCCGGGGCCGACCCGAGACCGTCCGTTCGAGAGCCGGAACCGGCTCCCAGGCTCCGCAGAGCCGGCGGGCCGATTCGACGAGAGCAGGAAAGTCGACCGCCCCGCTGGCGGCCAGCACGATGCCGCCCGGTGCATACCGCCGCCTGTGGTAATCCCGCATCGCGTCGACTTCGAGTGCGGTGATCGAGTCGATCGTGCCCAAGACGCTGGCCGAGAGCGGATGAGATCCGAAGAAGGACGCCCGGCAGCGATCGTCGGCTCCGAAGGGTGGCTGGTCGTCATACATCCGGATTTCCTCGAGAATCACCTGCTTCTCGGTCTGGAAATCCTCCTCCCGCAGCTCCGGTCGCATCAGCCCCGCGAGGAGTGTTACCGCCTCTTCCTGAAAGCGGGGCAGCACTGCGGCATGGAAGACGGTGTCTTCCTCGCTGGTGAAGGCGTTGGCGGCCGCGCCGATGGCATCGAAGCGGCGGTTGATCTCTTCGGCCGAGAGGCCGAGCGGTCCCTTGAAGGCCATGTGTTCCAGGAAGTGGCTGACGCCCTCGATGCCAGGGCCCTCGTCCCGGCTGCCGGTGGCGACGAAGAAGCCGACGCTCGTCGAGACCGCCGCCGGGCTGGTCTCGGCCACCACCTCCAGCCCGTTGGGCAGGCTTTCATGCAGAAACGGCACCGGGCACCTCCAGCGGTTCGGGGCCGAGCGAGACGACCGTCAGGTCACGGGCCGGCCTGCTCGCCAGCCAGTCTTCGATCATCGGCACGTTGAGGCGGTCGAAGCGGGCCAGCTCTTCCTCGATCGTTCGCAGCCGATGAAGGTGATACCACTGCCGTGCCATCGTGCCCGCCCGTGCGCCGGTCGACTCCTGCTGCATGACCAGGCCGCTGGTGACGCGGGCCTTGACGCGGTCGAGTTCAGCGGCATCGATCGAGCCCGGCAGCCGATTGAGCTCGGCGAGCATCACGTCGAGCGTCTCCTGAGCCCGGGCCGCGGTCGTGCCGGAGTAGCAGAGCGCCGTTGCAAAGTCGCGGTGGGTTTCGTAGCCGGCCGTGACCCCATAGCAGAGGCCGCGCCGTTCACGAACCTCCGTGAACAGTCGGGAACTGGTGCCGCCGCCGAGGATCGACGTCACCGCGCCGGCGATCGCAGACTCCTCGGAGCGATACGGCGGGGCCGACCAAGCCAACGCCACGTGGGTCTGCTGAGAGTCATGGTGGACGTGCCGCACGAAGGGGCCCCGCGGGCCGTTGCGCACCGCCGGTCCTGGCTCGCCGGTCCAGTCGCCCATGAGCGACTCGATGCGGGCGAGGAAGTCGTCCCAGTCGATCCGGCCGGCGATCGTGACGATCATCCCGGGAGGCCGCAGGCGGGTCTCGAGAAATGCTCGCACCTCGGCGTGGGTCGCGGCCTCGACGTCGGCCGAAATTCCCTCGGCGGGTCGGCCCCAGGGGGTCGGCAGATGAAGGCCGCGGAGTGCCGTGATCGTGCGATGGCCCGGGTCGTCTTCCACGGCCGCCAGGTTCTGTAGCACCATCTGGCGGGCCGCCTCGAACTCATCGGCCGGCAGTCTGGGCCGGCGGAGCATGTCGACGTAGATCGGCAGGGCCTCGGGAAGCTGGCGAGCGACCATCGCCCCGGAGAGGCTCGTGTGGGTGGAGGTGACAGCCTGGTCCCATTGCACGCCGCCTCCTTCGAGGGCGTCGATGATCTCCCGGCTGGAGCGGCTGCCGGCCCCCCGGAGGAGCATTTCACCGGCGAGCGTGGCCAGCCCGCAGCGGTTCTCCGGGTCGTGGATTCCCCCTGCCGGCACATGGAAGGCAACGGCTACCGATTCGACCCCGGGCATCGACTCACCGAGAATCGTGATCCCGTTGTCGAGCGTGGCGGAATGTAACTGCTGCTTCAACGTCTCGCCCGAAGCCCGGGGGTGTTGGCCGGCGGGTTCGAGTGAGCCTGCCGGCCGGTCTGGCTTGTTCCTGCAAGGTAGCCCAACCTCGGAAGGTGTCCAACAGCGGAGCTTCCAGGCCGGGAGCCAGCCGGGGAGCCGGCCCGTCAGTTTGCGGCCGCCGCGAGGGCAGTCTGGCCGGTCACTGCTTCCACGGCCTGCTCGACCGACTTGTAGACCGTGCGGATTCGCCGGAAGCCGAGCCGCTGGTAGAGCCGGACGGCCCGGGCGTTGTCAACCGTCACCTCGAGCGATACCCGCCGGAGCCCGTGCATCCGGAAGCCGGCAGTTGCCCGCTCGACCAGGCAGCGACCCAGCCCGAGCCCCCGATGGCCCGGCACCACGCCGACGTTCTGAATCATGCCGAAGCCGTGGCGATCGGCGACGCCCTGGATCGTGCCGCACCACTGGAGCGACTCCGGCGTCGTGCCGCGGGCGATCAGCCAGGTGGCGGCCGGGAGAAAGCCAGACTTGTTTCGAATCTCCCGCATCAGCCGCCGGCAGCCCTCCAAGCTCCCCAGGCAGGGAAAGACGATCGCGTCGAGTTCATCCCGAAACGCCCTGAATTTCGTGCGGGCGTGGACGTCCATCACCGCCTCGTTCCAGGGCACGAACCGATAGCCGGACGGGAGGCCGGAGCCAGTCTGGGGAATTCCCAGATCCGCCTCCATGCGGAACCGCTTGAAATAGGTCGAGTTGAACGCGATCGACTGCACGGGAGTTGCTCCACCCGGCAGATCCGGCCCTCAGCCGGAACGTGCCCGCACGCAGGGCGGCGACGACCTCCGTCGCCGCCCTGACCTTAAGAATGCGCTCCAAAATGGTCAACGCGCCGGTGAGTTGCGTGGATTTGTGCCCCCGCCGGTACAAGCGGTACAATCGCGTTTTTGAATCGCCAAAAAATGTTTTTTGAAAAGCCAAAAAACGGGATTCTTTCTTGGATCCGCCCTTTGATCCGCCTCTCGTTTCTGGCCGCCGGCCAACACGTTCCGGTGCTGAGGATCGCTGCGGTGGTCGCCATCCTTGCGGCTGCGGGGTGCGGCGGGCCGACGGCCGATGGCGACAAGACGAAGCGGGAATCGGCGGCCGGGCATCGCCCGCGGGTCGTCGCCACGACGACGGTCGTGGCCGATCTCGTGCGGCAGGTGGCCGGTGATCGCGTCGAGGTCGACTGCCTGATGGCCCCGGGGATCGATCCCCATTCCTACAAGGCCACCCCTCGCGATGCCGAGCGGTTGCTGGATGCCGATCTCGTCGTGGCGTCCGGGCTCCATCTCGAGGGGCGGCTTGCCACGCTGCTTGAGCGGCTGGCAGACCGCGTTGCCGTGCTGACCGTTGCCGACCGGCTTCCGCCCGACCGGATTCTCGAGGCGGCCGGCGGGATTCCCGATCCCCACGTCTGGTTTGACGCAGGGCTCTGGAGCCTCCTGCCAGCCGAGGTTGCCACGGCATTGAGCGAAATCGATCCGGCTGGGGCAGAGACCTATGCCGCTCGGGCGGAATCGTATGCAGCCCGGCTGCGGGAGGCTGACGCCGAGGCCCGCACGCGGCTGGCCACGATTCCGGCAGGTCGCCGCGTCCTGGTCACCGCTCACGACGCCTTTCGCTACTTCGGCCGGGCCTACGGGATCGAGGTGGTGGGCGTGCAGGGCACGAGCACCGCCAGCGAAGCGGGGCTGGGCGACATCAACCGGCTGGTTGAACTGGTTGTCAGTCGGGGGATTCCGGCGGTGTTCGTCGAGACGAGCGTCGCCGATCGCAACGTCGCCGCGATCATCGAGGGGGCCGCGGCACGGGGGCATGCGGTCAGCCTGGGCGGCCGCCTCTATTCCGATTCCCTCGGTCTCCCGGAGAGCGACGGCGGAACCCTCGAGGCTGCCCTGGATGCCAACATCGAGACGATCGTGGCCGCGCTGACTGACGCGGAGGCGGCCCCATGAACGCCGGGCAGCAGCCGCTGGTCGAGTTCCACGACGTGACAGTGGCCTATGGCCGCCGTCCGGTGCTCTGGAACATCGACCTGGCGATCGCGAACCCCTGCCTGTTTGGTGTGATCGGGCCCAACGGGGCTGGCAAGAGCACGCTCTTGAAGGCGGCCCTGGGGCTGGTGCCGGTGGTCGGAGGCTACGTTCGGTTCGGAGGGCTGCCGCTGCGGCAGGTGCGGGGCCGGGTGGGCTATGTGCCCCAGCGGGAGACCGTCGACTGGGACTTTCCCGTCAACGTGATGGATGTCGTCTTGATGGGGACCTACGGCCGGCTCGGCTGGCTCCGCTGGCCCGGCCGCCGGGAGCGGGCGGTGGCGGCCGAATGTCTGGAGCGGGTCGGGTTGGCTGATCTGGCCCACCGGCAGATCGGCCGTCTCTCCGGCGGCCAGCAGCAGCGGGTGTTTCTGGCCCGCGCCCTGGCCCAAGAAGCCGACATCTATCTGCTCGACGAGCCGATGGCCGGGGTCGATGTCCGCTCGCAGGAACAGATCTTCGGGGTTCTGGCAGCGCTGCGGGATGCTGGACGACTTGTGATCGTGGTCCATCACGATCTGCGGACCGCGGCCGAGTGGTTTGATCAGGTCGCCCTGATCGACCGGCGACTGGTGGCTGCCGGCCCGACGGCCGCCGTGCTCACGACCGAGAATCTTCAGCAGACCTACGCCGGCGGGATCGAGCTGCTCGAGCAGCTCGGCCAGGCCGTGGCCGAGCGGGGGCGGACGGAATGACCCTCGCCACGTTCGGGCAGCCTGCGGTCGTGGCAACGGCTGGGTTTGGCCTCACCCACAACACGCTGGTGGTGCTCGGCGGTGTGGCTGCCGTCGGCTGTGGGGCCGGGGTCGTCGGGAGCTTGACCCTGCTTCGGAAGAGGCCGTTGGTTGGCGATGCCGCAGCCCACGCCACGCTGGTTGGTGTGGCCGGTGCATTTCTGGCAACCGGGCGACGCGACCTGCCCACGCTCCTGGCCGGAGCGGTCGTCTCGGCGGTGGCCGGGCTGCTGATACTCGTGCTGCTGCGGCGGTTCACGCGGACCCGCGAGGACGCGGCGACGGCGATCGTGATCGGGGTGTCGTTCGGGCTCGGGCTTGCCCTGCTTGGCGGGATCACCGCCCGGGGGATGCCCGGCGGGGGTGGACTCGAGCGGTTTCTCCTCGGCCAGACAGCGGCCTTGACTGCGCGTGACGCGGCCTTGCTGGCCGTGATCTCGCTGCTGGCGATCGTGCTTGTGATGGCGGTGCGCAAGGAGTTGCTGCTGGTTGCGTTCGACCCGGCATTTGCCGCCGCGACGGGCTGGCCAGTGGGGCTGCTCGACGCCGGCCTGATGGTCTTGATCGCCGTGATGGTGGTGATCGGCCTGCCGGCCGCCGGGGCGGTGCTGGTCACGGCTCTGGTCGTCATTCCTCCGGTGGCAGCTCGGCAGTGGACCGATCGCGCGGGGTCAATGCTCGTTTTGGCAGGACTTTTCGGGCTGACCGCGGCGGTGGCCGGGGTGGCCGTCAGCGGTCTGCGGTCGGGCCTGGCGACCGGTCCTCTGGTGGTGCTGGCTGCGGCAGCGATCTGTCTGGCGTCGGTCGTCATCGCCCCGCGGCGAGGCTGGCTGGCCCGCCAGTTTCAGTCGCGTATCCCCGCCGGAGACGACCAACCGTGAGCAGCGAGGCCTTCGCTCTGCACGCCTGGTCGATGCTGACCGCCGCGACGGTCTCGGCCTCATGTGCGCTCGTGGGCACGCTGCTGGTTGTCCGAAGGATGAGCCTGCTCGGCGATGCGATCGCTCATGCGGTGCTGCCGGGAATCGTGGTGGGCGTGTTGGCGGGGGGAAGGCTGGGCGGCCCGTTGGTGCTGGCCGGCGCGGTGGTCGCGGCCCTGCTCACCGTCGGGCTCACCCGCGGGCTCCGGGCGGCGGTCGGGCTTGCGGAAGATGCCGGCTCGGGCGTCGTGTTCACGACGCTGTTCGCGGCCGGTGTTGTGATGATCTCACTCTTCGCCTCGCGGGTGGACCTTGATCCGGAGTGCGTGTTGTTCGGCATTCTCGAACTGGCCGCTTTCGATGTCGTCTCGGTGGGCGGGATGGAGCTGCCGCGGGCGTTGCTGTCGGCCCTCGTGGTGCTCGTGATCGTGGCCGGCGGCCTGGCGGCAACCTGGCAGTTGCAGGTCTCCACGGCTTTCGATCAGGCGGCGGCCGCCGCGGCGGGGGTGCCGGTGGCGGCGGTGACGACCGGGCTGTTGGCGCTGACGGCGGTGGCGACGGTGGCCGGCTTCGAGGCGGTCGGGGCGGTGCTCGTGGTGGCGATGCTCGTCGTGCCCGCGGCGACCGCCGAGCTGCTCGTGCGCCGGATGCATCAAGTCGCCCTGGTTGCCGTAGCGGTCGCGGTCGTGGCAGCCGGGCTGGGCTGGCTGGCAGCCTGGAAGTTGAACACGTCGGCGGCGGGGATGATCGCGGTGGTCTTGGGCGGCTTCTACGCCGCGGCGGTCGTGCTCGCCCCGGCCGACGGCCTGCTGGCTCGGCTCGTGAGGCAGCTTGCGCTCGACTGGCGGGTCGCCCGCGAGGACTGGCTGGCCCGCATCTGGCGGGCCGGCGAACTGGCGGGGGCGGCCGGGGCGTC
>JAQCJP010000193.1 GCA_027592945.1 Planctomycetota bacterium | reverse complement strand
TCCTGGCTGCGCTCGGATTTCTACGCCGGCTCGATTGGCACGGGCCCACCCCTCGCGAACCCGTATTCCGTGCGCGCGTTGACGCAATAAAAGCCCCCCGGCGCGAGCCGGGGGGACGGCGGGCCGATGGGCCTTCCCGCTCCCAATCCCCGCCAGCGACCCTAGAAGTAGAACGGGATCCCTTCCCGCTTGAAGTAGGCCTTCTCATCCGGGAGGAACTCATCGCCGAGCCGCTCGAAGCCGCCGTCGCTGCGGAACCGTTCGAGAAAATCGTTCACCTGCTGGCGGAGGGTGTCGTCGCCGCGGCGGAGGCCGACGGCCCAGGTCTCCTTGCGAAACGGCCGCAGCACCGCGCGGGTCGTCTCCGGGTGCCGGGCATGGCTGCGGTAGACCGAGAGCGAATCGTAGATGAAGGCGTCGGCGCGGCCTTGGGCCACCTCCATCACCGCAGCCGACTCCTTGTCGAGCACCAGCAGCCGCGCCTGCGTGAGCGATGTGGCGGCGTAGCGATGGCCCGTGGTGCCCTTCTTGACGGCCACCACCCGGCCCGGATCGTCAAGACCGGCGGCCGACTCCAGCGACGAATCGGCCGCCACGAGCAGCGCGAGGCCGGTCTCCAAATACGGCTCCGAGAAGGCGATCGACCGGGCCCGTTCGGGCGTGGCGGTCATCGAGGAGATGATGCAGTCGATCTTCCGGGTCTTGAGGGCCGGGATCAGGCCGTCGAAGGCGATGTTTTCAATGACCAGTTCACGGCCGAGATCGGCAGCCAAGGCCTCGGCCAGCCGGACGCTCACGCCGGTCGGCCTGCCGGCGGTGTCGGTCATCTCAAACGGCGGATAGGAAAGCTCCATCCCCACCCGGAGCGGCTCGGCTGTCAGGCCGGTCGTGGCGAGGAGCACCATGCTCAGCGAGACGAAAAAGCGAATCAGCATGGCCTTTTTTGTACCCGATGCAGGGGCCCAGCGGCTGGCAGCGGCAGGTCGAGCCCGCCGAGTGCCTGCTATGCTTGTGCCGCGGGCCGAAGATCGGATGTTTTCACCCACCCCTCAGGTTTGTGTGCCATGTCGCTTTCCCGTCGTTCCTTGCTGGCCTCTTCCGCCGCCGGCCTGATGGCCGCTCGGGCCGCCGCTCAGCCCGCTGTTGCCGAATCGGCAACGGGGGCCGACCCGCAGGCGTTTCCGCTGCCGCCCCAGCCGGAGCAGGGCCTGCTCTTCTCCTGCAAGTATTCGATGACCAAGGGAGCGACGCTCGAGGAGCGGCTCACCAGCGCCAAGGAAGCGGGCATGGATGGCGTCGATTTCGACGAGGCCGGCTCGGTCACCCCTGAGCAGCTGCGAGCGGCAGCCGCGGCGACGGGAGTGTTCATTCATGGGGCCATCAACCACGGCCATTGGGGAAAGACGCTGACCAGTCCCGACGCGGCAGTGCGGGCCGAGGGGCTGGCCAATCTGAAGCACTGCATCCGCGTTTCCCACGCTGCCGGCGGCAGCGGTGTCTTGCTGGTGATCGGCAAGGGAGGCGACGGGCCGGAGGGAGGCGACCGGGCCCGCGAGGAGATCAGCAAGGCGATTCCCCTGGCGGCAGCCCTCGGGCAGCGGATCCTGTTTGAGAACGTCTGGAACGGGATGTACTACCAGGATGACGGGCCGCGGGATCAGAGCGTGCAGGCCTGGGCCGACTACATCGACAGCTTCAACAGCCCCTGGGTTGGCGCCTTCTTCGACCTTGGCAACCATGCCCGCTACGGCGACGTGGCGGAGTGGGTCCGGGGGCTCGGCCCGCGAATCGTCAAACTCGACATCAAGGGCTACTCCAACGCCACGGCCGACAGCGACGGCAAGTGGAAGGGATTCGTCGAGATTACCGCTGGCGACATCGACTGGGCGGCTGTCCGGGCGGCACTTGCGGAGATCGGCTTCACCGGCTGGGTCTCGGCCGAGGTCGGCGGCGGCGATGTGGCCCGCCTGCGGACGGTGCTCGCCCAGATGAAAGAAGCCCTGCTCGGCTGAGCCGCAGCAGACGGATTCCGGAACCACGCGATGTGCCGGCTGGAATCACTCTTCCGGCGGCATAGTGAGGCTGGCTCTCCTTTCAGGAGGGCCGCGATGCGTGCTATATTTAAGGGCATGTCGTCGCGTTGACAGGCCTTTTCCACCTGCAGGAGCCTCTCCGTGTCTGCCCCCTCCGCTGTCGATTCCACTGCCCCGATCTACCGCGGGCCGCTGCCGCATGTGACGACCGTCGAGCGGGTGCCTGTGACGGTTTACGACCAGCCGGTGGACGCCAGCCGAGCCGTTGCCAGGGAGATCGCCGAGTTGGTGACCAGCCGGGCCGCCGAAGGGAAGAAGACGGTTCTCGGTCTGGCGACCGGCAGCACGCCGGTCGGCGTCTACAACGAGCTGATCCGCCTCCACAAGGAGGAAGGCGTCTCGTTCAAGACGGTCGTGACCTTCAATCTCGATGAATACTGGCCGATTCAGCCCGATGCCCTGCAGAGCTACCACCGCTTCATGCGGGAGCATCTCTTCGACCATGTGGACATTCCGGCCGACGCCATCCACATTCCCGATGGCACGCTGCCCCGGGCAGAGATTCTCACGGCCTGCGCCGCCTACGAGGAGGCGATTCGCGAGGCTGGCGGCATCGACCTGCAGATTCTCGGGATCGGCCGCACCGGTCACATCGGCTTCAACGAGCCGGGCAGCACCCTCGAGAGCCGGACCCGGCTGATCACGCTCGACAGCGTCACCCGGTCTGATGCGGCCAGCGATTTCTTCGGGGAATGGAACGTGCCGCGACAGGCGATCACGATGGGCGTGGGCTCGATCATGGACGCCCGGCGGGTGATCCTGCTGGCCTTTGGCGAGCACAAATCGAAGATCGTCCGCCGGGCGGTCGAGGAGGGCCCCTCGACCCACGTCTCAGCGAGCGCCCTCCAGGAGCATCCCGATGCGAAGTTCGTGCTCGACGGGGCAGCCGGCTCGAAGTTGACGCGGTTCGAATCGCCCTGGCTGGTCGGACCGCTGGAGTCGCTGGGGCTCGAGTGGACCGACGCCCTGGCCCGCAAGGCGGTGATCTGGCTCGCCTTCAAGCTCGGCAAGCCGATCCTCAAGCTGATCGACGAGGACTACAACGAGCACGGCCTCCAGGAACTGCTCTCCACCAAGGGCCGGGCCTACGACCTCAACATCGAGGTCTTTCGCGCCATGCAGGACACGATCACGGGCTGGCCGGCCGGCGGGCCGGGCAAGCCCCGCAGGCTGCGGGTTGCCGGCGGCAAGGACTCTCCGCGGGCGGCCGACTTCCCCAAGCGGATCGTCGTCTTCAGTCCCCATCCCGACGATGACGTGATCAGCATGGGCGGCACCTTCATCCGTCTCTGTGAACAGGGCCACGAGGTTCACGTCGCCTACCAGACCAGCGGCAACATCGCCGTCTGGGACGAGTCTGCCGATCGCCACGTTGACTTCGTGGAGGAGTTCTGCCGGGCCTTCGACGTGGGCAAGATCGTCTCGCCCGGTGAGCGGGCCCCCGAGGAGATCGCCGAAAAGATCCGGAGCTTTCTCAAGGCCAAGCCGGCCGGCGCGGTCGACATCTCCGAAGTCCAGGTGGTCAAGGGGCTGATCCGGCGGACCGAGGCCCGGGCGGCCGCCCGCTACTCGGGCGTCCATCCCGACCGGATTCACTTCCTCGACCTGCCCTTCTACGAGACCGGCCGCGTCCGCAAGAACCCGATCGGCGCCGAAGACATCGCCATCACCGCCCGGCTCCTCGATGAGGTCAAGCCGCACCAGATCTACGCGGCAGGTGATCTCTCCGATCCTCACGGCACCCATCGCGTCTGCCTGGCCTCGGTCTTCGGGGCGATCGAGGAACTCGCCGGCCGCGATTGGGCCAAGGACTGCGAGTGCTGGCTCTACCGCGGCGCCTGGCAGGAGTGGGCCCCGCACGAGATCGACATGGCCGTGCCGCTCTCGCCTGACGAGGTCGAGCGGAAGCGGATGGCGATCTTCAAGCACGAAAGCCAGAAGGACCGGGCGGTCTTTCCGGGGCCGACCGACCCCCGCGAGTTCTGGCAGCGGGCCGAGGATCGCAATCGCGACACGGCGATGCTGTACGACAAGCTCGGCCTCCCGGAGTACGAGGCGATCGAGGGCTTCGTGCTCCATCGTGGCTAAGGCGGCAGGGCGGCGGTAGCCGCGGGTATGCTTAGCTGATCGGCCGCTCGGCCGGCAGCCGCGTCCGCAGGGCCCGAATCACCGTGAACCGCCGCCTCTGCACCATCGTCTGGCTCGTCGGCTGGTCCCTTGTCACCGGGGTCTCGACTGCCGCCGTCGAACCGCGGTGCGTCGTCGTCGATCTCTACGCCACTTCTACCGATGAGGCGGCGGCCCCGGTCTTGGCCCGCCTCGAGGCGTTTGCCGCCGGCCGTGATGGTCTGATCGTCGTGCGCCGGTTTCCCGACACCGTTCCGGCTGATCAGGAGGCCTTGGCTGCCGCCGCAACGCGGGAGAAGTTCGCCCCGGATGACCTGCCGGTCGTCGTGGCCTGCGGCACCGCGCTGGCCGGCTGCCGCGATCCCGCCGCTGCCGTGTCACACGTGACGGCAGCCGTGCGGATGGAACTCTTCACGCGGCGGGGCTGCGGCCGGTGTCGCCAGGCCAAGGAATGGCTGCCAAACTTCCTGGCCGGCTATCCCGGACTCCAACTGATCACCAGCGACCTCACCACGGACGCCGCGGCCCGCAGCCGCGTGGCCGCCCTCGTCGATCGCCATCGCACGGCCGCCGCGAGCGTGCCCGTCTTCCATCTTTGCGACCGGCTGATCGTCGGCTTCGACCGGCCGGAGGCGATGGGGCCTCGGCTCGCGGGGATCCTCGAATCCTGGACGAGGCCCTGCCGCGAGGCGATCGGCACCGACGACGAGGCCGGTGATGAGACAATCGTGATCGTGGGCGGCGATGAGGAAGCGATCGATCTGCCGTGGCTGGGACGGCTCGATGCCGGCCGGCTCGGGATGCCGCTGTTTACGCTGGCCGTCGGCCTTGTTGACGGCTTCAATCCCTGCGCCATGTGGGTCCTGCTGCTGCTGCTCTCGATCCTGGTCAACCTCCGCGACCGGATGAGGATCCTGGCGATCGCCGGCACCTTCGTGGTGGTCAGCGGCCTGGCCTACTTCGCCTTCATGGCGGCGTGGCTGAACGTCTTTCAGTGGATCGGGATGCTCCGGCCGGTGCAGATCGCCCTGGGGAGCATGGCGGTCGCGATCGGGCTGGTCCACATCAAGGACTTCTTCGCCTTCAAACAGGGGCCCTCGCTCTCGATCCCTGAGTCGGCCAAGCCAGGCATCTACACTCGGATTCGGCGGATCGTGAATGCCGAGAACCTGCCGGCGGCCGTGGCGGGAGCCTTCATCCTGGCGGTGCTCGTCAACATGGTCGAACTCCTCTGCACCGCCGGCCTCCCGGCGATGTACACCGGCATCCTCACGCAGCGGGGCTATTCGACTGCCGTTCGCTACGGCTACCTCGGCCTCTACATCGCCGCGTACATGTTCGACGATGCCCTGATGGTGGCGGGCGTCGTTATCTCGCTGAGCCGGATCAAGCTTCAGGAGACGGGCGGCCGCTGGCTGAAACTCGTCAGCGGCGGGGTGGTCTTGGCTCTGGGGCTGGTCATGCTCGTCAGGCCCGGGTGGCTCGAGGGATGAGCCGGGCCGCGGTGGTTCGGCCCGCTCCGCGCGGATCGAAACATCAGTTGCCGACAGCCGCCGGGAAGCCGGCCTGGATCAGCTGCGGGTAACCCGGCTTGAGCGGGCGGACATCGTAGCCGAGCGGGCGGAGGATGTCGGCCGCTACCAGGCAGCGGCCGCCGACGAGGCAGTGGCAATAGATGATCTTGTCCTTGGGGAGGACCTCGGCCAGCCGGGCGGGATCGACGCCCCGCTCAAGCGCGCTGAGCGGCACGAGCCGGGCCCCGGCGACGTGGCCCTTCCGCCACTCGTCGGGCTCACGGACGTCGACGATCACCGCCTGACCGTCGGCGACCGCCTGCTGGATGGCTGGGAGCGGGTCGCGGGTATGGTCGGCGGCCACCGCCTGACCGGCGGCAGCGGCGAGGGCGGCCGCCAGGAGGAGCCGCGAGCAGGTGGAGGCCGCCACCTGATTCCAGGGCATCCGGCTAATCAGCATCGCCATTCCGCAGGTGTCGGTGATGCCGGCGAAGACCAGGCCGCAGCCGACGAACCCGGCCAGGCCGGCCCCGATGTTCTTCCAGAGCGGGTCGGGGCCGAAGGCGGCCAGGGCGGCGCCGATCGCGACCAGGGCACCCGCGGCGATCCGCACCTGCCGCTCGAGTGACATCGCCTTCTTGCCGCGGACGACCGGCAGCCCGGCGGCGTCGCAGGCGGTCGTGCCCCCCTCGACGCTGATCACGTTGTTGATGCCTGCGGCGATCATCCGCTCGCAGGCGGTCTTGCTGCGGCCGCCCGAGCGGCAGACGAAGTAGATCGGCCCGGTGTGCTGGGCGTGGTCGGTTTGGATCTGCTTGGGGTCGAGCCGATCGAGCGGCACGTTGCGGGCAAAGTCGACGTGGACCTCGCCAAACTCGGCCGGGGTGCGGACGTCGATCAGGTTGATCGACTCGCCGCGGTTGCAGAGATCCTGGAGCTGCTGGGGAGAGACAGTGGCGACCATCGAAGAAGACTCCTCGGGGAAGGGCCGTCCATCAGCGGCGGGCGCCGCCGAAGCGATCGGCAATGCAGTTCATGATGTTGGCCAGATGCGGCTCGACGACCGAGTAGTAGACGGTGCGGCCCTCTCGCTCGGAGGCGAGAAAACCGCACCGCTGCATCAGCCGGAGGTGTTCGGAGGCCATGTGGCTGGGGATGCCGCACGACTCGGCCAACTCGCCGACGGTGTAGCGGCCGCCGAGCAGCAGTTCGACGATCCGCAGGCGGTGCGGGTGGGCGAGCGTCCGCAGGCATTCGGCCGCCTGGCCGAGGGCATCGAGATCGATCAGATCCCTGGCGTTTGGCGTGGCTGGTCCGCCGTCTGGAGTTGTTGTGGGCATCGCGTGCTCCGTGCGGGTCGGGACCACCCCGACTGCCGTTATCAATATATCGGAACATTGCGATATGTCAATGCAGTTTTTTTTCGGGGAAGCGGCAGCCCGCGGAATACGGGTTCGCGAGGGGTGGGCCGTGCCAATCGAGCCGGCGTTGGGAAACCGAGCGCAGCCGACCAATCCGCTCCGCGGAT
>JAQCJP010000004.1 GCA_027592945.1 Planctomycetota bacterium | reverse complement strand
GAGCGAGCCAGCATCGAGCGAGCGAAAGGCAGGATGCCTGGAGCGAGCGTCCGGTGAGATGGCACGGGCCCACCCCTCGCCGCTCTGGTCGCGTAGACTCTTGGAATGCGAATACTGCTGACAGGGGCGACCGGGTATGTCGGGGGCGTGCTCCTGCCGGAACTCGAACGGCAAGGCTACGAGGTCCGCTGCCTGGCCAGGCGGCCAGCCAAGCTCGAGGGGCGAACCGGGCCGCGGACGGAGGTGATGGCGGGCGACGCCACTGATCCGGACGACCTCGCCCGGGCCTGCGCGGGCATCGACACCGCCTACTGGCTCGTCCACTCGATGGAGAGCGGCGTCGATTTCGAACGAGCCGACCGGCTGGCCGCCGAGCGGTTCGCAGCCGCGGCCCGGGCCGCGGGGGTCAAGCGGATCATCTACCTCGGCGGTCTCGGCGCCGATGACGACGAGCGGCTCTCACCCCATCTCCGCAGTCGCCACGAGGTGGGAGCGATCCTCCGTGCAGGCGGTCTGGATGTCATCGAGTTTCGAGCCTCGATCGTCGTCGGGGCAGGCAGTTTTTCCTTCGACCTGGTGCGGACGCTCGTCGAGCGGTTGCCGGTGATGATCTGCCCAGCCTGGCTGGCGACCCCCACCCAGCCGATCGCGATCACCGATGTGGTGGGCTACCTGGCTGCGGCGGTCACGCTGCCCCCGGGGCCGCCCAGGATTTTCGAGATTGGTGGGCCAGACAAGGTCTCCTACGGCGCTATCATGCGGGAGTACGCCAGGCAGCGTGGCCTGCGACGGCTGATGATTCCCGTCCCGGTGCTGACGCCGCGGCTCTCGAGCCTCTGGCTCAAGCTGGTCACGCCGCGGTACTCGAAGGTAGGACGCAAGTTGATCGACGGGCTGAAAAACCCCACGGTGGTCACCAACGACGCGGCGGGCCGCGAGTTCGCCATTCGGCCTCGCGACCTGGCCACGGCGGTCAGCGAGGCGGCCGACCAGGCTGATGCGGCTTTCGCCGGCAAGCGTTGGGCCGACTTCGCCGATGTCGAGGATCTTCCCCGACGCTACGGCGGAGCCCACGAGGAATCGCGGCTGGTCGACCATCGCCATCAGGTGGTGGCCGTCTCGCCCGAGCGGGCCTTCGCGGCGGTTGAGCGGATCGGCGGGACCAACGGCTGGTACGCCTGCAACTGGCTCTGGACGCTCCGCGGCTGGCTCGACCGGCTGATCGGCGGCCCCGGAATGTCGCGAGGTCGCCGCGATCCCGACCGGCTCTGCACCGGCGACACGCTCGACTGCTGGCGGGTGGAGATCTGCGAGCCGCCTCGGCGACTGCGACTGGCCGCCGAGATGAAGCTCCCCGGGCGGGGCTGGCTCGAGTTCGAGGTGGTGCCCCGCGACGGCGATGTCACGATCCACCAGACGGCCGTCTTCGATCCCCGCGGCCTCGGCGGTCTGGCCTACTGGTATGCCATCTGGCCGCTTCACGAGCTCGTCTTCCGCCGGATGCTTGCCGGCATCGCTCGTCATGCGGTCCGCAGTGGGCCGGTCATCCAATCGCCGCCTGCCTCCTGAGGTCGAGCGTGCAGGCGTAGTCGGGATTGCGTTCCTCCGGCGGTGGCTCGAACGGACCGGGCGTGTGGCCGGTGGCGAAGAACCTCGCGACCCGCCGGCTCTCCGCCTCGAGGGCGTTGACCGGCCGCGTCTCGAAGGAGCGACCCCCGGGATGGACGACATGCCAGGTGCAGCCGCCAAGGCTGCGGCCGCTCCAGAGATCAACCACGTCGAAGACCAGCGGCGAGTGGACCGGGATCATCGGATGAAGGCAGTCGGCCGGCTGCCACGCCCGAAACCGCACCCCGGCCACGAACTCCCCGGGCACGCCGGTCGCCACCAGGGGCACCCGCCGGCCGTTGCAGGCGATGGCGTGTCGGCCCGGCACGAGGCCGGCTGCCTTGACCTGCAGCCGCTCGAGTGAACTGTCGACCATCCGGGCGGTACTCCCGCCGGCCGACTGCTCGCCCAGCACATGCCAGGGCTCGAGCGCCGTCCGCAGTTCCAGTCGCACGCCGTCGTGGGTCACCTCGCCGAGCCGCGGAAACCGAAACTCGACAAAACTCTCGAACCACTCCGTCTCGAAGCTGAAGCCCGCCCGCCGTAGTTCAGCGACGACGACGGCGAAATCCTGCATCAGGAAGTGGGGCAGCATGAAGCGGTCGTGGAGCGCCGTGCCCCAGCGGACCAGGCCGCCCCGGTAGGGTTCCCGCCAGAGCCAGGCCACCAATGCCCGCACCACCAGCTGGGCCAGCAGGCCCATCCTGACGTGCGGCGCCATCTCGAAGCCCCGCAACTCGAGCAGGCCGCGGCGGCCGCCGGCCGAGTCGGGCGACCAGAGCTTGTCGATGCAGAACTCAGCCCGGTGGGTGTTGCCCGTCAGGTCGGTGAGGATGTTGCGGAACACGCGGTCGGTGAACCAGGGCAGCACACAGAGCCCATCACGCTGGGCCGGCGATCCTGGCGGCGGCCCGGCCGGATCGACGGCCGCCAACTGCTGCATCGCGATCTCGAGTTCGTAGAGGCTCTCGTGGCGGGCCTCGTCGATCCGCGGCGCCTGGCTGGTCGGTCCGATGAAGCGACCGGCGAACAGGTAGGAAAGCGAGGGATGATTGTTGAAGTAGGCCACCATGCCGGCGAGCAGCTGGGGCCGCCGCAGGAATGGGCTGTCGGCTGGCCGGGCCCCGCCAAGGACGACGTGGTCGCCGCCGCCGGTCCCGGTGTGGAGGCCGTCGAGTTCGAACTTCTCCGCCGTCAACCGGCTGGCCCGTGCCTCGGCATCGAGAGTCTCCCGCAGGTATACGAGATCCCGCCACGATCCCACCGCCGGCACATTGACCTCGATGACACCCGGATCAGGCGTGACATGCAGCCGCTCGAGCCGCGGATCGTACGGTGGCGGATAGCCTTCCAGCACGACCGGCTGGTCGAGTTCCGTCGCCACCGCCTCAATCGCTGCGATGAGGTCGAGCCAGTCATCAGCGGCCGGCCCCGGTGCCGCCTGGGGATCGCGGGCCTCCTCTGGCAGGGGATCGAGTGGCGGTAGGAAGACATGGAGCCGCCCCCGGCGGACTTCCGTCACCACCGAGGTCCGGACGATCCCGGTACCAGCCAGGACTTCCTCTTCCGTTGGCCAGGGCAGACTTCCCATCGGCAGCCGCAGGCCGGCAGGAGAGTCACCCGGCACGAGCGGCACCCGGCGGGCCGGCATCGGCCAGTCGCTCGATCGCCAGCAGACCTCGCCGCCGCCCCGCTGCCGCAGCAGCGGCAGCACGAAGGCCGCCGGTGTCTCGGTGTCGGTTGCCTCCGCGGCCAGCGGGCTGGTGGGTGCAACCTCGTGCGCTGCCATGACCGACGCGGGGGCCAGCGAGAGCCGTGCGGCGAGGCCTTGGAGGAAGCGGCTCGCCACGCTGGCAGCCCCCTGCCGCTCGGCCAGGGTCGGCCGGGGAAGGTCGACGGGCTCATCGTCGACGGTCTCCGGCTCAGCGGACCGTTCCGGCGGGGGCGGGTCGTCAGCGAGCAGATCCCGCCGCTGCCAGATCGGCTCCCCATCGCGACGCTTGAGCAAGTCGAGCGTCCAGCGGGGCAGCGGCTCGCCGGGATACCACTTTCCCTGCCCCTCGAGGAGGACGCCGCCGGGGGCCAGCCGTTCGAGCAGCCGCCGGGCCATCACCCCGGCCTGCTGCCGCTTCTGGTCGCCCAGGGCGACGGTGTTCCATTCCGGTGACTCGAAGTCGTCGATCGAGACATAGGTCGGCTCGCCCCCCATGGTCAGCCGAACGTCAGCGGCGGCGAGCGCCTGATCGACCTCCTCGCCGACGGCCAGAATCCGTTCCCACTGCTCCGGAGCGAAGGGCCGCGTCGTGCGGGGTGATTCGGCCAGCCGCGAGAGCCGCATCGTGAAGCCAAACTCGGTCGTGCAGGGATCGACCGCGCCAGAAACGGGCGCGGCGCTGCGGGGCTCGGGCGTGGCCGCCAGCGGGATGTGGCCCTCGGCGGCCAAGAGGCCGCTGGTCGGGTCGAAGCCGACCCAGCCCGCACCCGGGAGATAGACCTCCGCCCAGGCGTGCAGATCGGTGAAGTCGGCGGCCGGACCGGCCGGTCCCTCCAGCGGCTTCTCGTCGGGGGCGAGTTGGACGAGATAGCCCGAGCAGAAGCGGGCTGCCAGGCCGAGGCGACGGGCCAAGGCGACAAACAGCCAGGATGAGTCGCGGCAGCTGCCGGTGCCGAGGCCGAGGGTTTCCTCGGGCGACTGCACGCCCGGCTCCATCCGGATCACGTAGCCCACCCGATCGTGAACCGCCTGATTGAGCGCGACGAGCAGGTCGATTGTCCGCCCGGCCGCCGCCGGCAGACCGGTCTGGCGAAAGTCGTCGAGGAAGGTATCGACGAGCGGCCCGCCGGTGGCCGCTCCCATCTCACGATAGGGGGCCAGTTCCGCGGCCAGAAGCGGGTCATACGCGAACGGAAACCGCTCCACCTGGGGTTCGAGGAAGAAGTCGAAGGCATTGATCGCGACGAGTTCCGCGACCAGGTCGACCTCCAGGACGAGCTGCCGGGCTGGCTCCGGAAAGACGAGCCGGGCCACATGGTTGCCCTGCGGGTCCTGCTGCCAGTTCAGGAAGTGGCCGGCCGGCTCGACCGTGAGCGAATAGCCGGTGATCCGGGTTCGGCAGTGGGGTGCGGGTCGCAGCCGGATCGCATGGGGAGCCAGCCGCACCTCGCGGTCGAAGCGATACTCGGTGCGATGATGGAGGGCGACACGGATGGCCATTGCCGGCTCCTAGGCCTCGGCCACGGGGCCGGCGGGCCGCGTGGCGAAGAAGGTCTCCTGGACCGCGTCACTGGCCCGATTGAGCCGCTGCTGGAAGCCGTCGATGAACTCGTGGAGGCCCTCGTCGCCCGCCAGCACCTCGTCGATGTGGCCGTAGTCGAGTCCTGACCGGAGCCGTCCGAGCCGTCGCTCGGCGGGGTTGGTGTAGGCCCCCTTGGCACCGCCGGTGATCGCCAGCAACGACTCCTCGGCCTTAATCAGGCAGAAGTGCATGGTCCGCGGAAAGAAGCGATCGAAGATCAGGAACTCCGCGACGTTGCGACGCACGACAGGCCCGTATTGCTTGCGGTACATCTCGAGGGCGCTGGCGCTTTCGAGCACCGCCGACCACTGCACGGCATCACCGCCCGGCGGCTCGTCACCGCCCTCCGCCGGCGCGACAGGTGCCGTCGCTTGGGAGTGCGGATCGGCTGTGGTGCTGTCTGCCGGCGGCGCGAAGCGGAAAGCCGCCTGGGAGCGCGGATCGGCTGTGGTGCTGTCTGCCGGCGGCGCGAAGCGGAAAGCCGCCGGCTTAAAATAGTGTTCCACATCCAAGACCCGGCTCGTCTTGTCGGCCCGCTCGATGAGCCGACCCAGCCGGGCGAAGTGCCAGGCCTCGCCATGGGACATCGTCGCGTCGGCGACGCCGGTGATCAGTTGGCTGGCCCGCTTCACCTCGTCGAGGAACTCCCGCGGATGCAGCCAGCCGCCGTACTGCTGGGCTGCCGACTGCATGTAGAGATGAACCTTGTTGATCTCCTCCCACATAGGAGTACTGATCATGTCGCGAACCGTGCGGGCGTTCTCGCGAGCGGCATGCAGGCAACTGGCGATCGAGTTGGGATTGCCCGGCTCGAAGGAGAGAAACGAGATCACATGTGCCTGGTCGGCCAGGCCATGCCGAGCCCAGAAGTCGGCCTGGTCGCCAAAAGTGCAGACCAACGCGTTCCAGAGGCGGCCCTGACTGATCGTGCCCTCGACGGAGAGATCGAGGGCCGTCTCCACCGCACGGGCCACGTTCTCGGCCCGCTCGATCTGGCGGTTCATCCAGTAGACGTTTTCGGCCACCCGCGACAGCATCGCCCCGTCACCTTCCTGCCTGCACGACCCAGGTATCCTTGCTGCCGCCACCCTGCGAGGAGTTGACCACCAGCGAACCCTTCACGAGGGCGACCCGCGTCAGACCGCCGGGGAGGACATAGATCTCTTCGCCGTAGAGAATGAAGGGCCGCAGATCGACGTGCCGGCCCTCGAGCGCATCGCCGACGACCGTCGGCACCCGGGAGAGCGAGAGCATCGGCTGGGCGATGAAGTTGCGGGGGTTGGCGCGGATCCGATCACGGCACTCGGTCAGTTCTTGCTGCGATGCCCGGGGGCCGAGCACGATCCCGTAGCCGCCCGACTCATTGGCCGGCTTGACGACCATCTCGGCGAGATTGGCCAGCACATGGTCTCGCTGAGCCGGCTCCCCGCAGACCCAGGTGGGCACGTTGGGGATGATCGGATCCTCACCCAGGTAGTAGCGGATGATCTGCGGCACAAAGGCATAGACCGCCTTGTCGTCGGCGATCCCCGTCCCCGGGGCATTGACCAGGGCCACGTTGCCCTTCCGATAGGCGGCCATCAGCCCCGGCACGCCCACCAGCGAGTCGGGTCGGAAGGCCAGCGGATCGAGGAAGTCGTCATCGATCCGCCGATAGATCACATCGACCCGCTCCAGGCCCCGGGTCGTCCGCATGAAGACGACGTCGTTTTGGACGACGAGGTCGGAGCCCTCGACGAGCTCCACTCCCATCTGGCGGGCCAGGAAGCTGTGCTCGAAGTAGGCGGAGTTGTAAATCCCGGGCGTGAGCACCACGACGCTCGGGTCGCGGGCGTGTTTGGGAGCCACATACTGGAGCATCGCCAGCAGCTTCTCGGGGTAGTCTTCGACCGGGCTGATCCGCTGCCCCTCGAAGAGCTGCGGGAAGGTCCGCTTCATCACCTCGCGGTTCTCGAGCACGTAGGAGACGCCCGACGGGGTGCGGAGGTTGTCCTCCAGGACATACATCACGCCGTCGTCACCGCGGACCAGGTCCGTGCCGGTGATGTGGCACCAGACGCCGCGGGGCGGGGTGAGGCCGGCGCAGGGCCCGCGGAAGCACTTGCCGGAATCGACCAGCCAGTCGGGCACCACGCCGTCGGCCACGATCTGCCGGCGGTTGTAGATGTCGTCGATGAAGAGGTTGAGGGCCCGAATTCGCTGGGCCAGTCCCCGCTCGATCACGGCCCACTCAGCCGCCTCGATCACCCGCGGCACGATGTCGAACGGCCAGATCTTCTCCGTGCCTGCCTCATCCCCGTAGACGTTGAAGGTGATCCCCATCGTCAGGAGGGCCTTGTCGGCAGCCCGCTGCCGCTCCGAGAGTTCTCCGTTGGAGAAGCCTTCGAGCCGCTGCACGAGCAGTTCGGCTCCGGGCCGCGGCCGGCGAGCGTCATCGAAGAGCTCGTCGTGGAATCCCTCGGTCTGGTAGGCCTGCAAATCCATGGCGGCTCGCTGTCTTCCCTGCGCGGCGGGGCCGGAGGTGGGCTCCCGCGGCCTCGATCCGCCGGCAAGACGCAGGTCGCTGGGCAGGATACCCGACAGTCCGGCCCGGTGAAATGCCCCGGGCCTCAGCTGCGGACGCCGACGAGGTCCGCGAGGACCGCACTCATCGTCTCGGACGGAACGGGCATTTGAACGACCCGGCGGCGGTCGTCGGCCCGGGCCAACGAGCGGAGGCTTTTCTGCTTCGAACCCAGGAGCAAAACAGCCGGCACGCCCGCGAGTTGGTCGTCGCCGGCCAGCCCGTTGAATGCCTGCACCGCCTCCTCGCCCAGCGAGCGGGTGCTGACGATTAAACAGTCGGCGGGAGGCGGCGTGGCGGCAAACCGGCTCAGGGCCCGCTGTGGGCTCTGCGTGACCAGCACCCGATACCCGAGCTTGCCGAGAAAATCCCGGAGCACCTGTTGGGCCTGCTCCGAAGACTCGACCAGCATCACCGTCCCTTTGCGGGGCTGTTCGTCGGCTGCCTCAGTGACCGCCGCTGGACCGTTGGCTCCGCCATGGCGGCGTGACTGGACGGCTTCGACACGGCGGCGGATGTCAGCGACGGTCTGCCAGCGTTCCAGCGGGTCGAGCCGCATCATCCGGTCGATCAGTTCAGTCAGGTCACGGGGCAGGTCGGGGCACCGCTTGGCCAGAGGCACGACCGTTTCGAACCGGCGAGGATTGGACCGCTGATTGCGGTCGCGGGTCTCGGCCATGGGGGGCGTGCCGGCGACAAGCAGGTAGGCGACGGTCCCGAGAAAGTAGATGTCGCTGCGGACAGCGTCGTTCTTCATCCCCGTCAGCTTCTCGAGCGTCGCGTAGTCGATCGTGCGGGGCTGCTCGAGGCGGGCCAACGACTGATCGCCCGAGTCATCGACGCCCGCCAGGCCGAAGTCCACGAGCTTGGCCTGGCCGGTCGAGGAGATGATCACATTGGAGGCCTTCAGGTCGCGGTGGGTCACACCCCGGCGGTGGGCGTACTCGAGCCCGGCGGTCATCTGGCTGATCAGCTCGAGAGCCTTGTCGGGCTCGACCGCTCCTCGAATGCGGACCAACTCCCTCAGGGTCTGCCCCTCGACGAACTCCATCGTGATGTAACTCGCGCCTGCCTCCTCGCCGACGTCGTCGATGGCGACGATGTTGGGATGCCTCAGCATCTGGCCCATTTCGCCCTCGTGGCGGAAGGACTTGCATTTGCCGGGATCGTTGGCGTATCGGTTGCGGAGTACCTTCACCGCCAGGATCCCGCCGGTGTCGCGGTGAATGGCCCGGTAGACCCGGGCAAAGGATCCCGCCCCGATCTGATAGAGCAGCTTGGCCCGCCCAAAGTAGTAGCCACGCCGGTCCCCCTTGAGCAGCCGCTCGAGCTGGAATCCGGTCAGCAGCTCCCGTCGCACCAGAGCCCGGCCGCAGGCCTCGGCACCACCCTCACCAGCTTCGGCGACCGCGTCGGCCAGCGGCCCCGCAGCCACGAGATCGAGGTCACCGACGAGGTGGGCCAGATCGTCGGCGGTAACGGGCTTCATGACGGCAGACAGGGCGGGAGGGACGGAAATCCGCACGGATCGACAGCGCGGACGATCATGAGCGGCATGTGAGCGACCATCAAAAATACCTTTTTCCACTGCCCAAGGCGAGTATCGACGGCGGCAGCCGGCCGTCAAATCATCTGGAGCCGGATCCCCCCCGGCTGCTACAAGCCCGGTTTGTCCCTCTGCTTGGATGCTGCGATGCGACCGTCTACTGCCCGGCTCGTTCTCCTGCCGCGGCGGCCCATGCCCTTCCTGGGCGTGGCCGCCGTGCTTGTGGCAGCCTGGCCGGGACCGTTCCTGGTGGCCGCCGAGATTCGCGACGGCTTTGAAGGCGAGCATCCGGTCTGGCAGGTGCCAACGGGCGGCAACGAGGCGACGCCATTGGTGCACGAGCGGACCGACACCGACGCCCATCGGGGCAGCCGCTGCGAGCGGATCGTTGTGGAGTCGGCGACGTCAGGCATGATCCGGCTGCAGCTCCCGCTCGAGCCGGCCGCCGTCATCGACGAACTCCAGGCATCGGTCTGGGTGCGGGCGAGCCGGCCGGATGTGCAGCTGGCGGTTCGCGTTCGCCTGCCCAACGTCCCAGGCCCCCATGGTCAGCCCGTGGACGTGGTCGTGCCGGGTGAAACCAGCCGCGACATCGGCCGCTGGGAGCGGCTTCAGGTGACCGACATCGCCGCAAGCCTGGCCCGCCAACTGCCGGCCCTGCGCCTGGAACACGGCCCGCATGGTTCGCTTGCGGCCGCGGAAGTGACCGCCCTGGTCATCGAGTTTGCCGCCGGCCCGGGCCGCCATGAGATCGCCACCGATGACCTGTCGGTGACCGGCCTCGTGCCGATCACCTCCCACCGCGATTCCTTGGTTCGCCCGGCGGCGGCAGCCCAGCCGGCAGCGAACGATCCGCCGGCGGGGCTGACCCGGGGCATCCTCGAGGTGGACGGCGTCCCCTTCTTTCCCCGCGCGATCGACTGGACTGGCGAGCCCTTCAGCGTTCTTGCAGAACTCGGCTTCAACGCCGTCCGGCTCCCGGCCCCGGCGTCAACCGAGCAGCTGGCCGAGGCCAGGGCCACAGGCCTGTGGATCATCTGCCCGCCTCCACCAATCCCCGAGATCGACCTCACGCAGCCGGAGAAGGTGCCGCTGCTGCGGAACTGGAACCGTGTGCTCGCCTGGGATCTGGGCAGCGGACTGTCGGAGAACGGCATCGAGCAACTTGCCGAGGAGGGCCGGCGGGTGCGGGCCTGCGACCCGCGTCCCGGCCGTCCGCTGATCGGTTCGGCCGACTCCGGTCTGCGGTCGGTATCTCGCCACATCGACATGCTGGTGGCCCGCCGGACCGTGCTCGGCACGAGCCTGGAACTCGTCGATTGGCTGGAGTGGCTCCGGCAGCGGCCCCGTCTGGCCCGGCCCGGCACGCCGCTGCTGACGACCCTGGCGACCGATATCGACCCGGCCGCCGCCGCCCAGGCGGCAGCCCTGGCCGGTGTGGGGGGCAACGGGCTGGCCATCGACCCCGAAAGCCTCACCCTGGCAGCCTTTTCCGCCGTGGCCGGGGGTGTCAGGGGAATCCTCTTCACCTCCTCGCGGCGGCTCGATGGCGATGACCTCGAGGCCCGCACGCGAGCCGCGGCGGTTCGCGAGATGAACCTCCGTCTCGCGGTGCTCGAACCCTGGGGAGCCGCCGGCCGGTTCGCCTCGCCAGCCAAGACAAGCAGTCGCGAGGTGCAGGCCTTCGTGATGGAAGCGGCCCGCGCCCGGATGGTGCTCGCCTGGCGGAGCGTGCAGGGATCGCAGATCGTGGCTCGGCGTTACGAGGGGCCCGACATCCCGGGAGAAGATATTCCTCTCTCCATCCTCGTGCCGGGCGTGCCAGAAGCCCACCGCGCGTGGGAGGTGACGGCCGGCGGGCTGCGGCCGATCCGCCAGCAGCGGGTGACCGGAGGAGTCTCGGTGACGCTCGATGGCTTCGCCACCCATGGCCTGATCCTGATCAGCGGCGAGCAGGCGGTGACGGCCCACGTTCAGTCGCGGCTTCGGGAAACGGCCGAGGTGGAACTGGCTTCGGCGCGGAGCACCGCCTCGCTGGCCCTCGAGCACGCCGCGAATTTGATCGGCCGCCTCCCGCCTCATGCCTTCAGCGGCCCGCCCCCGGTGGAGGCCGTCCCGATGCTCAGCCTGGCCCGCCGCCTGGCCTCCGACGGTGAGGCTCAAGCTGCTGGCAATCCGGCCACCGCCACACGAACCTTTCACAAGGCGGCGGCCATTGCCGGGCAGTTCGAACGGCGGATCTGGGAGAATGCCGTCAAGGCCGAGGGCTCGATGGTGGCCAGCCCGCTCTGCTGTTCTGATGCTTCGCTGGCCGAGGCCTGGCGGTTCGCGGCGGCCCGCACCGCCACCGTCACCGGTGAGGAGTTGCTCGGTGGAGGAGACATGGAGCGGCTCGAAC
The DNA here is from genome assembly GCA_027592945.1 of Planctomycetota bacterium. Classification (GTDB taxonomy): domain Bacteria; phylum Planctomycetota; class Planctomycetia; order Pirellulales; family UBA1268; genus QWPN01. Next base: position 27,802 of record JAQCJP010000004.1, on the reverse strand, counting down.
TTCTGGCGCAGGGCGGGTGGCGACACTTTGCCCGGGCCGACTCGGGCATCGAAACCGCAGTGGAGGTGTCTCGCTCCCGGCCTGCCTCCGGTCGGGGATGCCTCCGCCTGGTGGCCCGGCCCACCAATCCCGAGGAGCCCACCACGGTCCTGGAGACACCGCCGGTCTGGATCACGACACCGCCGATCTCCGCCCCCGCCGGCAAACTCCTCGAGATCTCGGCCCAGGTCTGGGTGCCGCAGCCGATCACCGGCAGTGTCGACGGGTTGTTCGTCTTCGATTCGCTCGGTGGACCCGCGCTCGGTGAGCGGGTGGGCCCCAGTGGCGATTGGAGGCGGCTGGTCCTCTATCGGATCGTCCCGGCCGACTCCGTCGGTGAACCACTGGTGGTGACCTTCGCTCTCTCTGGAGTCGGGGAAGCCCGCATTGATGACGTCTCTGTGAAGACCCTCGAACGTGGCCCTCCGGGCCAGGGTGCCGGCGGGCTTCCGGCCGCGCTCGTCTCACACCCGAATCGACCAAGATCAGATCGCAGCGGCTTCCCCTCGCCATCGGACCTGCTCACCCCGCGACGGACCGCCCCCCAGTCGGCCATCTCGAAGCCGCAGCCGGACGAGGCGGCCGACTGGCCGGGAACCAGCCTCGGCTGGCCGAAAATCTTTCCCTTCGGTGCCGATCCGGACGCCCCGCCTCCCGGCCCGGGCGGGGGCACGATCGATCCCTTCAAGCGGGCTCGGGGCGGCAGTTCGCCGGCTCCTTGATGCCGGCCAGTGCGGCCCGACCGCGAGCGTCGAGTTCGCGGATCCGCTCCACGCACAGCTCAAAGAGTTCCCGTTCGCTCAGCGCTTCCACCTCGGCCGCCGGGATCAGGCGGCCAAACTCCAGCCGAATCCGACCAGGCCGGGGAAACCGCCTGGTCCGAGGCCAGCACTCGTACGCCCCCACGATCGCCACCGGCATGATCGGGACCCCGGCCCGCTTGGCGATCAGGCCGAAGCCCGGCATGAACGTTCCCAACTGCCCGGTGCCGGTGCGGGCTCCCTCGGGAAAGACGGTCACGGCCCTGCCCTTCTTGAGGCGGGCGATCACCGCCCGCATCGCCGCAACCATCGAGGCGTCGCGATCGATGGGGACGGCATCGAGGGCTGAAATCACGGCCCCAAAGGGCCCGAAGTGAAAGAGCGAACTCCTCGCCAGGCTCGAGAGCCGGCGGGGGCTCGCCAGTCCCAGCAGGAGCGGATCGAGATGGCTCTGGTGGCTCGAGAGCACCAGCAGCCCGCCACGCTTCGGCACCGGCTCGGCGAACCGCACGCGAAAGCCGAACAGCGAGACGCCCAGCGTGCGACAGAGCACCCACAGCGTCGCGTAGAGGACGCTGCCAAAAACCGAGTGGCCCGCCGGGATCGCCGGCTCGGTCCTGCTGCTCGGTGTGTCGGCCATCACACGCCTCCCCGCCGCCGTGCGGCAATCACCGCCAGCAACCGCTCGACGACCTCCGCCGGAGAGAGCCCGTCTGTCTCGAGGATCAGCGCGTCGGCGGCCGGCTCCATCGTGCCGACGGGCCGCCGACGATCGCCCTCGTCGCGGCGGGTCTGATCGGCCAGCACCTGGGCCAGCGAACTCGGCTGCCCGCGGGCTTCCTGTTCGCGGTGGCGGCGGCGGGCTCGTTCCGCGGCGCTGGCAGTCAGAAAGATCTTGACCTCGGCGGCCGGAAAGACGACCGACCCCTGATCACGACCTTCGGTCACCACATCGCGGCCCGCCGCCAGCCGTTGCTGCAGCTGCTTCATCGCCTCCCGCACGGGCGGTGCGTCGGCTACCGGCCGCGTGGCCTGCGTGACGCGATCGCTCCGAATCTCGGCGGAGACGTCACGGCCCTCGAGGAAGACCCGACCCGCCTGGAAGTCGATCGGCAGCGACTCGGCCATCTCGGCGAGCGGCTGGGCATCCTCCAGCGGGAGACCCCGTTCGAGAGCCACCAGGGCGACGGCCCGGTACATCGCACCGGTGTCGAGGTAGCACCAGCCGAGCCGGGCAGCGACCTCCCTGGCCACGGTGCTCTTGCCGGCCCCGGCCGGCCCGTCGATCGTGACAATCATCGCTCGCCTCCCTCAACCTCGACACGGTCATCCGCGTCGGCAAACTCCAGCTTCAGCCGCAGCCATTGAAACCGTTGCATGCCGATTCTGGTCGTCTGACCGGCAACGGTGATCGGCACATCGGGAAGCGGCCGGCCTTCGAAGTCGACCACCGCGGCCCGGGCGATCGGTCGGGCCCACTCGATGCGGACGTCTCCGCCCTGGCCGACCGACTCAATCAGATCGACCGTGATCTCCCCGTCCGCGGCCGCCCCTGCGGGCTCGGGGATGAGGCGGACATGGCCCGGCAGCAGCTGGCCGGGGCGGGGCACGCCACCGGCCGCCACGACGAGGCCGGCATCCCAGGGCCGACCGATCCCGACGCCCAGCCCCAGGCGGGCGACCGCCGAGCGTCCGTCGTTGAGCAGGACGGTATCGAGGACATGAGGGCTCGACCTGACATGCCAGGGCAGGCCGCCGGTGAGGAGCGTGACCGGATCGGCAGCTGGCTGGGGACCGCCGGCCAGGACGAACTCGACGAACTGCGGTGCCGTGAACCGGCTCCGCTCGGTCACCACCGCCTGCCCGTGGAGGCTGCGGCGGAGTTCCATGTCTTCGTTTTCATGCCAGGCAAACCGACAGGCGACGTAAGCCTCGAGCAGTGGGCCGGCCAGAATCTCGCTGGTGGTGACCTCGACGTCGATCATCGCCAAGGGCAACGATGCTGCCAGTCGGATCCGCTGGGTGAACGTTCCGGCTGTGCGGCCAGCCTCATCGACCAGTCGCCCCCGGCTTTCAATCATGCCTTCACGGCTGCCACCGTGCCGCACCACCTGGTCGGCCGCCATCGTCGTGTAGATGCTGCGATCCTCGGGCGATGTCCAGTGACCTGGGTGCGCCGCCGTGGTCGTCCGGATGGCAAGCTGCTGGGAGATGCGGTTGGCTCGGTCGACCGGTCGACGCAGGGAGAGGAGTCCGCCGGTTTGCGGGTGGGGCCGGACCTGCACCAGTCCATTATCGAGCACGAGGGCATCGTCTTCCCGCCGCCGGCCCAGCAATCCGCCCGGCAGCCACCGGCGGCGGGCCGGCGGTGCGGACGAGGCGGACGCCGCCCCGGCGGGCTTTCGCGGCGGGAGGAGATCGTCAAGGGAGCCGGTGGCGGCCACGGCCCGCGCGGCGATGTCACGGACCGCTGCGGCTCCGAATCCCGGTGGCAAGGGCGTGCGGTCGGCCTCACCGGGCAGCGTTGGTGGAAAGGCGTCGGGCTCGAAACCTGCCACCGTCGCCGCATCGCCCGCCCGGTCGACCAGCTCTGTCGGGGTCACGAACGTGCCCAGCAGATCGCTGCGACTGCCGAGCCGTCGCAGCAGGTCGTACCAGCCGCTCGCCCCGCCCGCGTAATGGGCCATGGGAAGCAGAGCGACATGATCATGATCCATCGCATCGCCGAGGCGCTCGGGAAGTTCCAGAACGCTGCGGTGTCGGCTGACGTCAAGCGGCGGCTTGGCGATGGCTATCACGCCGCAACCGCCCTGCTCCCAACGAATCAGGCTCGTGCCGGCATCCGGAATCGCGGAGCCGTCAAAGAGGCTCCAGAGGGCGGCCCGGTATCCGAAGCCCGTCAGCAGCCCTGGCAGGATCGCCGACGATCCGCCGGTCACGGCGGCGTAACAGACCGGTGTCCTTCCAAGATGCTCCCGCCAGGCTTCCCGACCTGCCACGAAGGAAGCCCACAACTGTTCCGGCAGGCAGCTATCGAGCGGCACCTCCCGGTCGCGGCCGCCGCAGGGCTCGAGTAGCCCGCGGGCCACGGCTTCGCGCATCGCCGTCATCGCTGCCGGATGCGCCGTGGCACAGCGCTGAATGGTCTCGCCGCTGGCCACCACCGCCGCCGGCACCGGGCTGGTCAGTTCCCGCTGGATCGCCGGCTCTGCAGTCGAGCTTGCCAGCAAGACGATATCGAGCAGCCAGCATTCGACAGGGTAGTAGCGGGCACGCGTGGTTCCCAGGCAGGCAAAGGCCTCGTCGAGTGCTGCCCGTTCGGTCACCTTGTCACCGGTGGTGGCGGCCCGGGCGGCGGCCACGACGGCCGCGTCGAATCCGCTGCCGGTCAGGTCGGCATCGGTCCGCATCCGATGGGCGAGCAACTCCGCGAGCAGCACGCCGAGCCCGATCGCGCGAAAGTCATCGCTGCAGCGGTCGGCAGTCTCCCACTCGGCGGCTGTTGTGGAGAGTCCGAGCGCCTCGGCTGCGGCTTGGGCGATAGCGTCAGTGGAGTCCTGTCGGCGAACCCAGCGAGCCTCGCTCTCGTCGCCGGTAAAGCGGTCGTCCCAGGCAGCGGGGACGACGCCCACCGTCGGCGGCTGGGGCAACGGTCCGTCGAGCCCCGTCCAGGTCGGGCGGCGGCCGGTGGCAGCAATGATTGCCGGGTGCCAGACCGCCGTCCAGGCGGTCAGGAGTTGATCGCTCTGCTCATCATCCAACCAGGTCGGAAAGTCTTCGATGCCGTGGCAGGGCAGAAGGACGGTGACGCGGTCAGATCGCATGCGAAAGAGTGTAGTGACCGCAGGCAACGGCGTCCCGCCGGCTGCCGTGGGCCGTTTGACACCCCCTACGGACCGTTTCTAGGATTCAGGAGTGACGGGGTTTGGTCAGAACGCTGGCCGTTGTCTACCTGCCCCGTGGTCGGCTCATTCACCCCATCGGGAATCCCCCAGGACTTATGGCATCCAGCCCATACGCGTGGGGAATCGACATCGGCAAGAGCAGCCTCAAGGCGCTCCGTTGCCGGATCTCCCCGACCGACCCCCGCAAGATCGTGGCCGAGGGTTTCGACGTCGTCGAATACCCCATGATGCTGTCCCAGCCGGAGGCGGATCCGCAGGCCCTCATCGAGGCGGCTCTCGAGGAGTTTCTCTCCCGCAACGACCTGACCGGCGACCGCGTGGCGGTTTCGGCGGCGGGCCAGTCCGGGCTGGCAAAGTTCATCAAACTGCCGCCTGTCGAAGCGAAAAAAATTCCGGACATCGTCAAGTATGAGGCGAGCCAACAGATCCCCTTTCCCCTCGACCAGGTCGTCTGGGACTGGCAACGACTCGCTGCCGGTATCGAAGAGGGGGGCTTCGTCATGGATGCCGAGGTTGCCCTCTTCGCGATGAAGCGGGATCAGGTCACCAAGACCCTCGCGCCCTTCAACGCGGCCGGCATCGATGTCGACATCCTCCAGTTGACGCCCATCGCCCTGGCCAACATGGCGATGTTCGACCAGTTGCCCGACCCGGCGACGATCGACCCCGAGAACCCGCCGGAGTCGATCGTGCTCGTCTCGATCGGTGTCGACTCGACTGACCTGGTGGTCACCAACGGGCTTCGCATCTGGCAGCGGAGCATGCCGATCGGCGGAGGGAGTTTCACAAAGGCGCTGGTCCAAGACCTCCAATACACGTTTGCCAAGGCCGAAAAGGAGAAGCGGAACGCCGTCCGCGCCAGTGATCCCCGGGCGGTCTTCAAGGCGATGCGGCCGGTCTTCAACCAGTTCGCGTCCGAACTGCAGCGATCGCTCAACTACTTCACCGGCACCGACCGGACCGCCAAGATCGGCAAGGTCTTCCTGCTCGGCAACGCGGCCAAGCTGCGGGGGCTTGCCGACTTCGTCGGCAAGCAGTTGCAGCTCGATGTTCGCCGCCTCGACACGTTCGCGGCGATGGAAGGGCCGGCGACCAAGGCGACCGCCTTTCGCGACAACCGCCTGGGCTTTGGGACTGCCTACGGCCTCGCCCTGCAGGCGGCAGGCGGCGCGGGCATGGGCACCAACCTGCTACCGCCGGAAATTGCCCGGGATCGATTGGTGGCCGCCAAACGCCCTTGGGCCCTGGCTGCGGTGCTCACGCTCCTCGTCGCCGGCGTTGCCAACTTCGCAGGCTGGTTTCTGGCGGCCAGCAGTTTCCAGGCGGCCGGATATAGCTCGGCCTTTGCATCGTCGGATGGTGTCAAGAGCCGGTCGGCAGCGGCAAAGGCCGCGTTTGAGGAGTCCGAGCAACAACTCCGCGACACGATCGCCTGGGAACGGTACGTCCTCGATCTCTACGAGCGGCGATTTGAGGCCCTCGGCCTGGTTCGGGCGTTGGCGACGCTCCTGCCTAGCGACCCTGCCGACGCGATTCCGGAAAACCCTGCCGATCGCCGCGAGATCCACGTCTTCTCCCTCGACATGCAATACTTCCCTGACCTTTCCGTCTGGTTTCAGGGGGTCAAAGACGAGTGGGAGCAGACCAAGCGGGCCGCCGGGCTCAATGCCGAGCCCGCAGCCACAGAGCCGGGCGACCTGGCGAGCCCCGAGGAGGATAACGGCCTCCCGCAGGACGCTGCTGCCGAGCAGGCCTCCGTGGATCCGGGACTTGGCCTGGAGGATGACGGAGGATCGCCCCAGCCTGACGGGCCATCTGGCCCAGGATGGGTCGTGCAACTCGTGGGCTACCACTACCACAATGAAGACCGGCACAAGCCGCTCGAGGGCGAGCAGTTTGTCCGCGAGGAGTTCCTCAACAAGATGCTGGATGAGGAAACCCGGCTCCCCGTTTCCGCGGGTCCGCTGGTTGCCGACGCCGAGGTGGCCGGCCAGCCCGCCACGGTGTCAGTGGCCGAGTTGGGCATCGGCTATCCGGTGATCGTGGAGCGGACTCCCGTCAGAACCGTTCGTGTGAGCACCGCGCGGGCGGCTGAGGGGGATTCCGGCGGCCTGCCCGGACGAGCACCGGCTGACCTCGACGAGGAACAGGAGCAGAGCATCGAGCTGCGACGATACGCCTTCACGCTCCAGTTCACATGGCAGCCGACTGTGCCCGGTGGTTCACCTCGACCGGTGGCTCCCCCCGCCGACGATTCAGGCCTCTCTTTCTGACAGCATCGGATCTGACGGCATGCCTCAACTCCCCGATTCAATCCGACCCTACGCCGCCGGGCTTGCGAAGTACCACTTCTGGATTCTGGCGGTGTTGGTGCCGCTGTTGATGCTGCCGGCATTGTTTGTGGCCAATGGCGGGCTGCAGAAGTTGATTTCGGCGAAGAAAGCTGAGATCGACGGGCACTTCACCTCCCTGAACGCTGTTCGCAACGAGCCCGACCACCCCAACGACCGATGGAGTGAAAACATCGCCGAGCAGGTTGGCCGGGTCCGCGAGGAACTGCTCCAAGAGTGGCAACTGATCTGGGAGAGCCAGGAGCCGTTGCGGGTGTGGCCGGCACGATTGGGCGACGACTTCCTGACGGCCATCGATCGGGTCGAGTCGGGCGGCCGCACCGATTTGCCGCAGCGGTTCCTGCAGCGATACCAAAACACGGTTCCCGAGCTTGTTCGGCTCCTGCCGGAACGCATGGGCTGCAAGGAGATGATGGCCGCTGACGGAGTCGTCGGCGGTGAAGGTTTCCGGGGGCCGATGCCGGGTGGGCCGGGGGTCGGACTGCCGGGTGCGATGGGTGACGATGAAACGCTGTCGCGGTCACTCGACCCGCTGATCTGGAACCCCGCCGACCAGAAGCGGCTGATCCAATCCTTCACCTGGGACCAGGTTCCTTCGACAACCAAGGTGGTCCTCGCCCAGGAGGAACTCTGGGTCTACGGACTCCTCTGTGACGTGATTCGCACGATGAACGCAGGTGCCACAGGCCGGTTCGATTCGTCGATCATCGAAGTTGAGGAACTGGCCGTCGGCTATCCCGCCGCGGAAGAAAATCCTGGCGGCCAGGGCACCCAGCGAGTCATGCAGCAACGTGGTCCCACCCTCGATCCACTCTCCCGAATGGGCGAGGACGGCCTGCCGATGATGGAGCCAGGCATGGGAGGCGAGATGGGCCTGGAGGGCGGGCCGCAGGGACGACCTCTCAACCCCCGTTTTGGTGATCAGGCGGGTGGTGGCCTGAGCGGCGGCTACGGCCAAGGCCCTCGCGGCGGGCCACCGCCCGGCGGCGGACTGGCGGGATTCCCGGGGGCCGAAGGGGTGGAAGAGGAGGGCCCTCAACTCTCCCCCGACGAGGCGCTCAAACAGTGGATTTACGTCGATTTCGACGGCCGGCCCATTCGTGCCGAGGAGTTGGCGTCGTCGCCGGACGCCCAGATGATCCATCTGATGCCCTTTACCCTTCGGGTGGTGATGAACCAGCGGCGGCTCGACGCCCTGCTTGCCGAACTGGCGGCCCAGACGGTTCCAGTCGATGTGCGGCAAGTGCGGCTCAACCCGGCCGGTGGCGGGGATTCAGGGGGCCGAGCAGGCGGGATCCAGGGAGAATCGGGCAGCGGGCTTGCTCGACTCTTGGCAACAGTGGTCGCCGGACGCAACGAGACACCGAGCGAGCAGCGGCGGCGATCCTTCGACGTCACCGTGGAGCTCCGCGGTACCATCGGCCTGGCGACCCCGCCCCGCGAAGACGTTTTCACAGATGCAGCCGCCGATGGATTTACGGACGGAGGCGTGTTCTGATGAGCCGTATCAAGATGGCGGGAATCGGTGAGTCACTGCTCAACCACGGTGAAAAAATAGCCTTTGCCGTCCTGGCAGCCTTTGCGGTGCTGCTCATCTGGTGGGGTATCGGGGCGGAATCGGTGAGTCCGTCGCAGCGGCCGGAAGACCTCGAAAAACTGGCTCGCGCGGCGGGTGACAACATTGTGCGAGTCGAAAACGTGCCGGCCGACCGCGTGCCTGAACGACGGCCGATGGCACCTCGGGTGGAGCCCTGGCGGCCGCAGCAGGTGAAGATCGCGGCGGCCCCGCAGACTCCCACCCTGTTTGATCGGCCACTCTTTGCCGAACTCACAAAGCGCAGCAAGCCCGAGGTCTTCCCGATCGAGTCGCTGCGGGCAGTGGCTGGAGTGGCCGTCTTGCCGGATCCGGCGGCGGCTGTTGGTGGTGGCGGGATGTTCCAGCCGCCAGGAATGATCCGCCCGTCTCTGCCACCAGAACCGGTGCCTGAGCGTCCCGGCCGGGGCCCTGGCCGCCGTCCTCGCGGCCGTCCGGGCGACCGCGGTGACGACGGCACGCTCTTTGGAGGTTTTGGCCCGCTTGCTCCAGAGCCTGAAGCGGCCCTCACCCCCGAGCAGCCCCAAGAACCCGGCAAGGTTACTCCCTTCGTGGTCGTGACAGGCTTGATTCCGGCCGCCCGGCAGATCGCCGAGTATGAGAGTCGGTTCGGCTCGGCAAGCTTCCGGGATCCGGAGCGGGATTATCCCCGCTGGGCGGTCTATTTGGTGGAACGTGCTCGGGTCGTGCCGGGTGGTTCCCCCACATGGCAACGCCTCGAGATCGAGAACGTCGAGCGGACGGAACCTGGCGGGATGGGCAGGGTTCCCATGGTGCCCGGCCCCGGCGGCGAGCTCGACGGTGAGGCCGGTTCACCCTTGGCTCAGGAACTGGTTCCCCCATTCTTTCTTCTCCAGCCACAGGAGACCGAAATCGGCTACGCCGCGGCCGCCCCGGAACGGATTGACCGCCCCTGGGGCACCATCCTCGTTCATCCTTGGTTCATTCCAAAGTTGGAGGATTACCTCGATAGCAATCCCGATGAGGAAGAGGATCTGCCGCCGCCGGAACCGGTTTCACTGGCTGATCTCGTCGCCAAACCCGATGACTTCATCGACAAGCGGCTTCGGATTGAGGGCGTCGTTTTGGAAGCGGATCCTCGCCGCCAGCAGGAGATTCGACTCTACCGCGTTGGCGTTCGCAGCGATGATGGCGGGCAGCGGATCGCCGCGGACCCGATCGGGCGAGGCAAGAAGCCGGTATGCGCGATCTCGGAAGCCTTTGGCAGGGATCTCTCCATTTCGGGGGTCAGTGCCGATGATCAGTCCGCCGATGTCGTTGTGAGGGTCGATCGCATGGGCCCCACGCCCGTCATTCGTATTCTCAGCATCGAACTCCGCAACGACGGCGGCGGGGCGGCCCGCTCGCTGGTCGACCCCGCTCCGGAACCGATCCGCGACGCGGGCTTTGGTGGCATGGCCGGCGAAGGCGGCCCGATGATGGGGCTCAACCCCGATATGCCGCTGAGTGAAATGCGGCTTTTTCGCTTCGTGGACACCAAGGTCACGCCCGGAGAGACCTACCAATACCGGGTTCGCTTCGCTCTGCGAAATCCAAACGTCGGCCTCGCGCCCCGTTATCTGTCCGACCCGGCGGCGGCCCGGGGAGAGTTCCTGCTTTCCGACTACAGCCAGCCGACGCCACCAGTCCGGGTGTCGGAGCCCACCGCGCTTGCTGCCCGCACGATCCCGAAGGACGTCGCTCGGAAAATGAAGCTCCGGGGCGATACCGTCGAGGTGATGGTGCTTGGGCCCTCCGAAGAAAGCGGCAATCTGGCGCTCCGCAGCGTCGTGACTGAACCGGGCGGACTCGCCGACGTCGACATGGCGCTCAATTCGCCTGGCAACACCCGCTTCTACGGGGAAACCGTGACAACCGATCGCATCCTCCTCGATGTCCATGGGCCGCAGGATGAACGAGCCGACCTCCGAACCCGCATGCCACCGCCGCCGCTCGAGATGCTCTTCCTGCGGCCTGACGGGAGTTTTGAGTTTGTTTCGGCTGCCGATATGGAGCCCCGGGTCGAGCAATACGCCGCCACCCTTTTCAAATCCGGCACGAAGGAACCCGACGACGGCAAGTCCGACCGTCGTGAAAGCAATCGGGATCGTGATCCGCAGCCTCGCCGCGGCCGCTAGCCAGCCAGCGGCTTTCTCCCCTCCTCATCATCCGGTGTCCGCCATGCCTTCATCGCCTGCTGCCGGCAATCCGGCCGTTTCCCCGCCTGCCGCCGCCCTCCTTGCCCTGGCGATATTCCTGACTCCGGCTGCCGGAGCCGACTACGAATCCTGGTCGCAGGTTGAAAACGCGGCCGAGACCCGCGATTACGGCGACGCGCTGCGGACAGGTTCCTTCGAAGTGACGGAGCAGATGTTTCTGGACCGCGTGATGCTGCCGCAGCTGGAACTCGAGACCAATCGGGCGAGCATTGCGGGGGTCCGCCGGCGGATTTGTGAACTCGCCCTCCGTAACGCGAAAGATCCACCGATTTTCGACGCGGTGAACTCGCGAATCCTCGCCTATGCCGAAGTCCTGTCCAACGACACCGACCGTGACCCTCTGCTGACGGTCAACGCCATGCTCCTGGTAGGCGAACTCCAGGGGGCGGATCGCAAACCCTGGCCGGGCAGCCTGCCGACGCTGGCCAAGGCAGCCGGAAATACCGATCTTCCTCTGGCGGTGCGGATCGCGGCCCTGGCCGGTCTCAATCGGCACGCCGACGCGGGCGTGGTGAACGATGCCTTCCGGAAGGCTGTCGCCCCGGTGCTCGCCCAGGTGCTGGAGAACCCACTCGAGGGCGATCCGGCCGCCGTCACCTGGATGCGTTCCCGGGCGGTTGAGTTGCTGCAGGTCACGGGAGGCCCGGCACCCGTGCTCGAGGCGACCAGCACGATCCTCACTGATGCCAAGGCCGATCGTGATCTCCGAATCCGGGCGGCGGCTGCCCTGGGACGGCTTGCCACGCCCGACGCAGGGCTTGATGCCTCCCAGCTGACCTCGGCCATCGGCGCCCTTGCCGCAGAATCACTCGCTGCTGATCTCAAGGCTGCCGAGCAACGCCGATTCGACCGCCGCCTCAGCAGCGGCGAAGGACAGCGTGGTGGCATGGGCATGGAGGGCGGATTTCCCGGCGGGCCTGGCTTCGGGCCGCCAGGCGGCGGATTTCCGCCACCGGGAGCAGGCTTCCTTCCGCCGGCGGAGTTCGGCATCGAAGGGCAGCCCGGCCTGGCTCCGGCCGAGGCCGAGACCTTCATTCCGGAAGATCCTGACGCCGTCTTTCCGCTGGCCTGCCGGCGGGACGCCTGGCGACTTCACACGCTGGCTGAGGCGCTTGCTCCAGGCAGCGGTGAGGGCGGCATCGCGGCATTGCTCGAGGGCGAGAACGCCCGGCGAGCCGCCGATCTGGCAGCGAAACTACGCCAGGCGGCGGTTGACCTCGACACCACCCCCACGGAGGCAACGCTGACAGCGATCCTGACGGAGATCGGCCCTCGAGTCGGCGTCGCCCCGCCTGCTGCTGACCCACCCAAGCCTGCTGGCGGTGATCTGCCGCAGCGTCCCGGCTCTCCCTTTGATCAGCCGGCCCGCAACGATCCGTTCGGCCCGGCAGGCTGATCGGATCGGCGAGGCTGGTCGAACACCGGCCTGCCGACCGTCGAGTCAAAGGGCCTACCGCTTGATCAGGTCGCGGACGGTCATCCCGGAGGGAATCATCGGGAGGACGTGCTCCTGGTAGGGCACCTGCACGTCGAGCAGGGCCGGCCCCGGGGCGTCAATCAGCCGCTCAAGGGCCGGCTCAAGGTCGGCCTTGGCCTGGATCGTCTCGGCCTGCCAGCCGAAACCCTTCGCGATCGCCACGAAATCGGGATAGCGGCACTCCGGCGAGATCCCGTCGCCCTGGCCGCAGGCCTCCGGGTTGTCGACTGGGCCGAGGTAGGTGTGGGCCCGGTTCCCCTTGAAGAACCGGTCTTCCCACTGGACCACCATCCCCAGGTGCTGGTTGTTGAGCAGCAGCACCTTGACGGGAATGTTCTCAGTCTTGCAGGTGGCAAACTCCTGGATGTTCATCAGGATGCTGCCGTCACCGTCGATGTCGACCACGACCGCCTCGGGGCGGGCCACCTTGGCCCCCATCGCCGCTGGCAGGCCGAAGCCCATCGTGCCCAGGCCGCTCGAGGAGAGCCAGGTCCGCGGCTCGCGGAACTTGAAGAACTGGGCGGCCCACATCTGATGTTGGCCGACGCCGACGGCGACGATCGCCTCGCGGTCGGCCGTCAGCCGCGAAAGATGGTCGATCGCCTCCTGAGCGAGAATGCCGGGATAACTCTCGTCGTACGAGAAGGGGTCCTCCCGCTTCCACTCGGCGATTTTGGCATACCAGTCGTCGAGGGAGGCCGCCGGCTTCTCGACGACCTTGTTGAGGGCGTGGAGGGCGTCTTCCACATCGGCCACGATCGGCACGTGGACGAGCTTGTTTTTGTTGATCTCGGAGGGATCGATGTCGATGTGGACGATGAAGCCGTGCTGGGCGAACTCCGCCACCTTGCCGGTCACCCGGTCGTCGAACCGCACGCCGATCGCGATCAGCAGGTCGGCCTCGTCGACGGCATAGTTGGCATAGACGCTGCCGTGCATCCCGAGCATGTCGAGGCAACGGGGATCGTTGGCGGGAAAGGCTCCCAGGCCCATCAGTGTCATCGTGACGGGAATGCCCGTTTTGCGGACGAGTTCGCGAAGCTCATCGGAGGCGTTGCCCGTGATCACGCCGCCACCTGCATAGATCACCGGCCGCTTGGCCCGCTTGATCGCCGCAGCGACCTGGGCGATCTGCTCGGGCCGCGGCTGCGGTGGCTCGGGCCGGTAGCCGGGCAGGTTGAGCGGGGCGTCGTAGTCGGGCTCGACGTTGGTCTGCTGGATGTTCTTGGGCAGGTCGATCAGGACCGGACCGGGCCGACCGGTGGTCGCGATGTGGAAGGCCTCCCGCATCACCCGGGCGATGTCGGCCGCGTCGGTCACCAGGTAGTGGTGCTTGGTGATCCCCCGGCAGACTTCGACGATCGGCGTCTCCTGGAAGGCGTCGGTGCCGATCACGCTGGTGCCCACCTGGCCGGTGATCGCGATCAGCGGGACGCTATCCATCTTGGCGTCGGCGATCGCCGTCACCAGATTGAGGGCCCCGGGACCGCTGGTGGCCATGCAGACCCCGGGCTTGCCGGTGACGCGGGCGTAGCCTTGGGCCGCGAAGCCGCCTCCCTGCTCATGGCGGGGCAGGATCGTGCGAATCCGGTCGCCGTAGCGGGTCAGTGACTGATGAAGCGGCATGCTCGCCCCGCCCGGATAGGCGAAGATCACCTCGACCCCCTGCCGCACCAGCGACTCGACGACGACGTCGGCGCCCGAGACGAAGGCGGCGGAGGCGGCGGATCGGGAAGCGGTGGCCATGGCGAACTCCAAGCGGGACGGAGGGCCGGGGGCATCCCGGCGATATCATCTCAAAAATACACGATAACCGCGGGCTCGGGAAAAGGCCCCGTTTTTCGTATATTTCGGCAGGTTTTCACCTTTTCCCTTTGGGGGGCCAGTTGATGTCGTCCCGCTGCTTCCGAATCGCTGCAGTTCTCACCGTTGCTGTCGGGTTCGCCATTCCGGCGTTCGCATGCACCCGTTGCCTGCACGTCTGTGTCGACAACACCGTGATTGTCGGTCGCTCGATGGACTGGATGGAGGACCCAAAATCAGAGATCTGGGTCTTCCCGCGAGGCATGCAGCGGCAGGGGGCCGCCGGGCCGCAGAGCCTGGAGTGGACGAGCCAATACGGCTCCTTGATCGTCAGCTTCTACGGCGCAGCGAGCGTAGACGGCATGAACGAAAAGGGGCTCGTCGCCAACACGCTCTACCTCGCCGAGAGCGACTACGGCCGGCCGGTCGCCGGCCGGCCGACGATCTCGATCGCCGCCTGGGCTCAGTACATCCTCGATTCCTACGCGACGGTCGCCGAGGCAGTCGCCGCCCTCGAGAAGGAGCCCTTCACGGTCGTGGCCCCAGTCCTGCCCAACGGCTCTCCCGGTGTCGGCCACGTGGCCCTCTCTGACCCGTCCGGTGATTCGGCGATCCTCGAATACATCGCCGGCAAGTTGGTCATCCATCACGGCCGGCACTACACCGTGATGACCAACTCGCCTCCCTTCGACCAGCAGCTTGCCCTCAACGCCTACTGGAAGGAGATCGGCGGTGACGTGATGCTCCCGGGCACGAGCCGGGCCAGCGACCGCTTTGCCCGGACGAGCTTCTACATCAACGCCATCCCGCGAGAGATGACCGGTCAGCGGGCGATCGCGGCGGTCTTCGGTGTGATCCGTGGGGCGAGCGTGCCGCTGGGCATCGCCACGCCCGGCAAGCCCAATATCGCCAGCACGATCTGGCGGACCGTCCACGACCATGGCACCCGGACGGTCTTCTTCGACTCGGCGACCAGCCCGACCGTTTTCTGGCTGCCGCTGGCCGATCTCGAGTTTGCGGCTGGCTCGCCTGTCAGGCGGCTGCCGCTGGCCGACGGCCAGACGTACTCGGGGGCGGCAACAGACGCGCTGATCGAGGCCGAGCCGTTCACGTTCCTCGAGGCCAAGCCGGAGTGAGCCGGTGCGGCTGCTATCGCCATGGCTATCGCCGCAATCCTCAGCATCCACCCTGAAGAGTTTCCCACCTCGGGCCTGACCGCCGTGATCAAACCCGGTCTGGCCAATGAGTCGGAACTCGACATCCCCAGTGAATAATGCCGCCGTGCGGTTTCCTACGGCAGCCCGCCCTTGCAGGCCGGCAACCGGTATGTGATATTCCACCCCCGACGGGGGTGGCCTTTGCTACGGGCGACGAATCGCCTGCTGGATCGTGACCTCCTGGGAACGCAGGGCGGTCAGTCGAGAACTTCACTGGCATGCAACCGTGTTGACGAGGGATCCGGTGGAGACGAGCCCTGCCTGCAGTCGCCGCCGGCGTCACAGGATTGCCCGCTCGAGACTGGCCTGCGAGCGGCTCGAAGCCCGCAGGCTGCTGACGGCGGATCTTGTACTCTCGGAGTTCATGGCCTCCAACACCGCGACCCTCGATGACGGGTTCGGTGACTCGAGCGACTGGATCGAAATCTACAACCGTGGCGACGAGCCGGTCGATCTGCAGGGCCACTATCTGACCGACAAGGTCAACAAGCCGACAAAGTGGCGATTCCCCACCTCGGCGGTGCTTGAGCCAGGCGAGTATCTGGTGGTCTTTGCATCGGGCCGCAACCAGATCGATCCGGCCGGCCATTTCCACACCAACTTCAGCCTCAGCGCCGGCGGTGAATATGTCGGCCTCCGCTCACCGGCCGGAATCCTGATCGACGAGTTTGGGTCGGCCCTCAGCGAGTATCCCCCACAGATCTCCGACATCTCCTACGGAATCGTCAACGGGCCCCTCGTGTCCCCGGAGACAGCTGCCTGGTATCTGATTCCGGAAGACGGCTCGCTGGGCAGCGACTGGACGGCCAATGACTTTGATGCCGCGGCCAACGGGTTCACGCCCGGCACGGCCGCCATCGGTTACGAGGAATGGCCCGATTCCTACCACCGATATCTGGGGCTCTTCTCGACAGCGGTCCCGGCCGGCACGACCAGCGTCTATGCCAGAATGCAGTTCGAACTCACCGACGCGGCGACTGTCTCGGATCTCACCCTGGGCCTGAAATACGACGACGGATTTGCCGCCTACCTCAACGGCAGTTTTCTCTTTTCCCGGAACGCCGGCAACGGCCTCACCTGGGACGCGATCGCCTCGGCCCATAACGCCGATTCCGCGGCGGTCCGCTACGAGAACTTCAAGCTCGATGGCAGCTCCGGGGCGGAGGGCGATTTCCGTTCCCTGCTGGTGGACGGCACCAACACGCTTGCCATTCAGATGCTCAACCAAAGTCCGGAGAGCAGCGACTTTCTGATGGCCCCGCTGCTGACGACCAACTCCCTGACATCCGGTGAAATCAGCTACCTGACGACCGCGAGCCCCGGTGCCGCCAACAGTCCCCGCCTGCCGCTCGGGCCGACCGTCAGCGGTGTGACGGCCTCGGGAAGGAGGCTCCTTCCCGGTGAGGATCTCGTCTTCACCGCCCGCGTCACTGCGTCAGACCACCCTGTCGATCCCGGGTCGGTGGTGCTTCACACCCGGCGGATGTTCGAGGCGGAGGCCACCATCGCCATGAACGACGCCGGAGCCGACGGTGATGGCGTGGCGGGCGACGGTATCTATTCCGCGACGGTGCCCGGTTCCAGCTTCGTTGCCGGCGAGATGTTTCGCTGGTACGTAACCGCCGACGACATCCAGAACCGGGCGACACGGGAGCCGCGGTTTCTCTACCCTGCCGACTCGGCGGAGTATTTCGGGACGGTGGTGGTTGACGGGTCGATCGCGGGTGATCTGCCGGTCATGTCGCTGTTCGTCCAGGATCCGGCAGCCGCGGAGACCCGCGCAGGAACGCGAGCCTCTCTCTTCTACCGCGACATCTTCTACGACAATGTCCAGATCGATCTGCACGGGCAGTCGACCTCGTTTTTCCCGAAAAAATCCTTCGACATCGATGCCAACTCAGGGGAGAAGTTCGACCTCGGACCCGCCATCGGCATCGCCAGCGACTTCAATCTCCTCACCAACTACGCCGATCAGACGAAGGTCCGGCACCCGCTCGCCTACGAGGCCTTTGCCTTCGGCGACCACCCCGCCCTCGCCGGTTACCCGGTGGTCGTGCACCGCAACGGCAGCTTTCTGGGGCTCTACGACGTGATCGAGGAGATCGACGAGGAATACCTCGAGCGGGTCGGGCTCGATCCCAACGGTGCCGCCTACAAGGTCAACAACTGGCTCAATAGCGCCACGACAAACGTCGAGAAGAAGTCACGGGAATACGAGGACCACAGCGACTTCCAGGAAGTGGTCGATGCCAACGGCCTCTCCGGTACCGCGGCCACCACCTGGGATTTCGACAACCTGGAGATTGCCTCGCTCGTCAACAATCTGGCCATCCATGCCCTCATCGGGAATCACGACTATGGCCACAAGAACATGCTCTGGTACCACGACAACGACGGAACCGGGCAGTGGTTTCCCCTGCCCTGGGACCAAGACCTGTCGTTTGGCCATCACTGGCGAGACCAGTATTTCGACAATGGCATGTTCCTCGATTCCAACCTCACCGCGGCCGGAACGGTCGCGGGCAACAACGTCTTCAAACGATTCTTCGAGCATCCTGATCTCGCGGAGATGTTCTTTCGGCGGCTGCGGTCGCTCTCCGACGCCTTCTACGGGCTGCCCGGCAGTCCCGTCGCCGAGAGCCACGCCTACCGCCGGATCGAGGAGCAGCGGCTGCTGACTGAAACCGCAGCCGCGGCCGACCTCGCCGCATGGGGCCTCCATTCCAACTTCCGGTCCTATCCGAACACGCCGAGCGAGGCGGTCGACCAGCTGCAGGACGTGTTTCTCGACGGGCGGCGGACGTTCATTACCGCCGACCCCCGGGTGCCGGCCGCCCAACGGGCCACCGCGGTGGTCACCATCAATACCGACGACTTCGACGCCACCCCTATTTCCGGAAATCCGGCCGAGCAATACCTCCGGCTCGACAACGTTTCTTCGGAAGCCGTTGACATCTCGGGCTGGCAACTGGTGGGCGACGTCGAGCACACGTTTCGGGGGGGCACGGTCATTCCGGCCGGAGGCAGCCTCTACGTCGTCAAGAACGTGCCGGCGTTTCTGGCCCGCACCAGCGGACCGAGGGGCGGCCAGCAGCGATTCATCCAGGGCAACTACGCCGGCAGCTTCAGCAGCCTGGCCGCGGTCAGTCTCCGCGGGCCGGACACCGTGTTTGAGGTTGCCGAGGGAGCCGAGCAGACCGATCCGGTCAGTCGCGCCGGCCCCACCCGGCTGGTGAAGCGAGGGTTGGGGCGGCTGGTACTCGATCGGGCCAATGACCATGCCAACGGCACGCTGATCGAGGCGGGAGAGTTGCTGGTTCGTGCGGCCGGTGCGTTGGGAAGCGGTCAGGTCGCGGTGGAGCCGGGAGCAGCCCTCCGGCTCGATGTGGGCTATGAGACAGTCGTCGTGGGAGGCCTGGCGATGGCCCCGGGAGCGAGCCTCGACCTCGGCACGGCCGAACTCCTCCTCCCGGCCGGGAGTCTCGACCCGCAGACGCTGCGGCAGCAGTTGATCGCTGGCCGCGGCGACGGGTCCTGGGCTTCAGCCACCGGGATCGGCTCATCCGCCGCGGCGGCCGACGCAGCCAGCCGTGCGGTCGGCTATCGCGTCGAACCGTCCGGTGAGACGCGGGTCAGCTACACGGCCATCGGCGACGTCAATCTCGACCGGGTCGTCGACGTCTTCGACTTGCTGGCCATCTCCACCGGAGGACGCTACGGCACCGGCGGCTCCGCCTCCTGGGGTGAAGGGGATCTCAACTACGACGGGATCACCGACCTGTTTGATGTGCTCGCCATCAGCACGGCTGGAACCTACGCCGCTGGGAGCATTGTGCCGACGGCCCAAGCGGCGGCTTCGGCGGCTCCGCTCGCGACGACAGGCACGCTCGGGCAGCCGAAGGTTTCGACGGTCAGCCAGCAGGCCTTTGCCCAACTGGCCGCCGCCTTTGTCCAGGCTGACCAGGACGAAGATAACTCCGGGCCGTCTGGGATCCGGCAGGAGTCCGATCGCTCACTCCGCGAGCAGTCCTGAGTCGGAGGGCGTCTGGCCCCGGCTCGTGCCCCGCAATCGGCCTGCCCTATACTCAGGCCTCAGTGGCACGACGCTCCACACGGGCCAAGATGCGGCTCGCCCGCCTGGCCGACACGCTCGAGCAGCACAGCGGGTTCGCAGAGGTCGTCGCCGCCTTGCACGACGGGCACGGCGGCACGATCGGCGGAACCTGGGGATCGGCCTGCGCCCTGGCCGTGGCGGCGGTCCTCCGGGCGGAGGCCGGCCGCAGCCCGGCCACGCTGGCGGTCATCCTGCCCCATGCGGCCGAGGCCGAGGCCTTCGTCGACGATGTGGCCCTCTTCTCGGACGTGCCGCCCCTGCTCCTCCCGGCCTCCGAAGACTTCGATGCCGCCGGCGAGGGCCCCAGCCCCGACGACCCGGTCGAGGCCGAGCGGCTGGCGGCCGTCAAGAAGCTGGCCCTGCCCGGGGGCGACCCGCCCCGGCTGGTCGTGACGAGCGTCCAGGCAATCCTCGCCCCGCTGGTCGATCCGCGGGCGATTGAATCGGGCCCCCGCCGGCTCGCCGTCGGCGGCACGGTCGACCCCGAGGAACTCGCCGAGTGGCTCGCCGCCCGGGGCTGGCAGGCGGCCGACGCGATCGACACACCCGGCTCGTTCGCCCGCCGCGGCGGGATCATCGACCTCTTCGCGGCCGACTGGGAGCGGCCGGTGCGGCTGGAACTGTTCGGCGACGAGATCGAGTCGCTGCGAACCTTCGATACCGTCACCCAGCGGAGCGTGGCCGACCTCGAGACGATCGACCTGACGGCCCTGGCCGTCGAGGCGGGAGCGACCCGCCACACCCACCTGGCCGATCTCCTGCCGGCCGGTTCGGCCGTCGCCATTGTCGAGCCGGGGGAGTGCGCCGAGGAGGCCACGCGGTTTCACCAGCGGCTGGGCGAGATCGCCGGCCTCTTCGACCCCGAGGATGTCTTCGCCCGGCTGCACCGCTTTCCATCGCTGGCCTTGGCGGCGATTCCCCCCTCGAGCCTCGACGCCGTCGCCACGCTTGCCGTCGAGAGCGTCGAGCGGTTCACCGGGGCGCTCGATCGGGTCCGCGAGGAGCTCGAGACGGTCGGCAAGGATCAGGAGGTCTGGGTCGTCTGCCCGAGCGAGGCCGAGGAAGCGCGGCTGACAGAACTCCTCGCCGACTCCGCCCCGGCTCGCACCGAGCGGCTCCACTTCGCCCGCGGCCGGCTCTCGGGCGGGTTTCGGCTGGTCCCTGAGAAGCTCGTGCTCGTCAGTAGCGCCGAGCTGTTCAATCGTGAGGAGGTCTCGACGCGGCCGGCCCGGCAGCGGCTCTCGCGGGCGATCGACACCTTCCTCGACCTCCACGAGGGCGACTACGTCGTCCACGTCGCCCACGGGATCGGCCGCTACCGGGGGATGAAGCTGCTCGAGAAGCACGGCCGCACCGAGGAGTTTCTCGAGCTCGAGTTTGCCGAGAGCACGAAGATCTACGTGCCGGCCTCGGCGATCGAGCTGGTTCAGAAGTATGTCGGCGGCACGAAGCTCGCCCCCAAGCTCGCAAAAATTGGCGGGGCGGCCTGGGCTCGGCAGAAGGCCGCGGTCGAACAGGCCGTCGCCGACATGGCCGCCGACATGCTCCGGCTCCAGGCCACCCGGGCCAGCCGCCCGGGAATCGCCTTTCCACCCGACACGCCCTGGCAGCGGCAGTTCGAGGAGGCCTTCCCCTACGACGAGACGCCCGACCAGCTGACGGCGATCGAGGCGATCCGGGAAGACATGCAGAAGCCGCGGCCGATGGACCGGCTGCTCTGCGGCGACGTCGGCTTCGGCAAGACGGAGTTGGCGATGCGGGCGGCCTTCAAGGCGGCCGAGGCGGGGATGCAGGTGGCCGTGCTCGTGCCGACGACCGTGCTCTGCGAGCAGCACAAGCGGACCTTCACCGAGCGGTTCGCCGAGTTTCCCTTCGTGATCCGGGCCCTCTCCCGGCTCTCGAGCACCAAGGAGGAGCGGGACACGCTCGAGGGCCTGGCCCGCAAGGGGGTCGACATCGTGATCGGCACCCACCGCCTGGCCGGGGCCGACGTCCACTTCGCCAATCTCGGCCTCGTTGTCGTCGACGAGGAGCAGCGGTTCGGCGTCGACGTCAAGGAGCGGCTCAAGGCCCTCCGGGCGAGCGTCGACGTGCTGACGATGACGGCCACGCCGATTCCGCGGACGCTCCACATGTCGATGCTCGGGATCCGCGACATCTCGAACCTGACCACGCCCCCGACCAACCGGATCCCCGTCGAGACCAAGCCGGCCCGCTGGGACACGACGCTGATCCGGGCGGCGATCGAGCGGGAGCTGGCCCGCGACGGCCAGGTGTTCTTCGTCCACAACCGGATCCACGACATCCACAAGGTGGCCGGCCGGCTGCAATCAATCGTGCCCGAGGCATCGATCGGGATCGCCCACGGCCGGTTGGGTGAGACCGAACTCGAGGAGGTGATGGTCGACTTCGTCCAAGGCAAGACCGACATCTTGCTCGCCACCACGATCATCGAGAGCGGCCTCGATATCCCGCGGGCCAACACGATCTTCATCGACGAGGCCGACAAGTACGGCCTGGCCGATCTCCACCAGCTCCGCGGCCGCGTCGGCCGCTCGCATCATCGCGCCTGGTGCTATCTGCTCGTCGACGAGGCGGCCCGGCTGACGAGCACCGCGGCCAAGCGGCTCCGGGCGATCCAGGAGTTTTCCAGCATGGGGGCGGGCTTTTCGCTGGCGATGCGGGATCTCGAGATCCGCGGGGCGGGCAACCTCCTGGGCACCCAGCAGAGCGGGCACATCGCCACGGTCGGCTACGAGCTTTATTGCCGGCTGCTCGAGACGGCCGTCCGCGGCCTCAAGCAGATGCCGCCGGCCGAGCCGCCGCCGGTGAACATCGACCTGCCCGGCGAAGCCTGGCTGCCGCGGGACTATTGTCCCGACTTCCGAGCGAAGATCGACGTCTACCGGCGGCTCTCCCGGGCCACCGCCGAGCGGCAGGTCGACGATCTGGCCGCGGAGCTCTCCGATCGCTTCGGCCCGCTGCCCGACGAGGCCCGCCGCCTGCTCGACTTCGCCCGGCTCCGCTGCCGGGCGATCGATCTGGGCATCGACTCGATCACCCGCCACCCGGGCATGATCATGATCGGCCACCACGACCGGGAGCGGATCGACGCCTTGAGGCGGGCCGCGGCCAAGAAGAGCCGCGTCGTGCGGATCGTCGATCAAAAGACCGCCGTCGTGCCCTTGCACGCCGACACCCTCGCCGATCCGAACAAGCTCCTGGCGAGCGTCCGGTCGCTCGTCGAACTGGGCTGAGCCGGGGTCACGGTGCAGACCGCGCACTGGCGGCACCGGCCTGACCGGCCGCCGCCTCGGCATGCCCCCGAATGGTTTCGTGCCGACGAGGACCTGCTTGCCTACCGCCCGCGGCTCGGCGGCATCTCCTTCGGGCACCGCTTCGGCTTCGCGCTCGGGGGCAAGAAGGGACAGGCACGGGACTGGCCTTCCGTACGAGAAAGAATTTTCGGCACCCAACGGCCGCCCTTGCAAGATTGACGGCGGCGTCTCATCGATCGAGGCGATTCTCGTGTCCGAGGCATGCTCGTTGGGAGTCTGAGGACGGCAGCGTGCTCGAGGCTGCGAGTGTCGCAGTATTTACTCGGCTGGTAGCCGGGCAATGATCCGCAGTGGTCCTCCGCTACCACCTTCAATCTTCATCGGCAGAGCGGTCACGGTTGCACCTTCCGCAGGCATTTCTTCCAGCAACGCCACGTTCTCAAAGATTGGAATATTCGCACTGCAGAGTGCGACGTGTGATTCAAAATGCGTCGCTGGGCCATAGTCGATACTCGCCGTGTCGATCCCCACTGCCTTGATCTGCCGCTGCTTCGAAAGCCAGGTAGCGGCCAGCGGCGAAAGGCCTGGAAAGCGAAGTGCAGCGACAGCATCGGGGCCTGTCTTGTCGGTGCCGAGATACGCCGAGCGGTTAGCCCACCGCGCCGCCCAGCCCGTCTTCAGCAGCACAATCAGATTCCGCAGGGGTCGCTGATGCTTCTTTTCCCAGGCCATCAGATCATCGATGGTCACCAGATAGGTCGGGTCGGCTGCGCACTGCTTTGTGACATCGATCACAGCCGCTTCGCCGATCAGCCGCTCCAACGGCAGTTCATCAGCTGTCAGCCCATCTGCTGAGAAATGCCGAGGCGCATCGAGATGTGTTCCTCCATGCTCAGCAGTGGTAAAGCGATTGGCCGCGTAGTAGTAGCCTTTGGCGGTTGGTCCGTTGTCGCCCGGCTGAAACTGAAAGCCCTTTTCCGTCGGCCAGTAGATCGTGTCGGCATTGAAGCGGTGCGTCAGGTCCACCAACCGCCCGGCATCCTCGGCATGCACTGCAGAGACCAGGCATGGCAGTACGAGCACAAGACTCACCGCCACCAGACAGTTCGTTATCTTCATGACCTCAATCCTCACGACCCTCCGTATCCAACTCCCACGACTTCAACGCAGCCTATCCCACGACGCACTACTCGGCAGCAGGCGGCAAATTTTTCGTCGCTGAGCCGAGGTCGCCCTCACGCTCCTCAAGCGTTCGCCGATTGGCCCCGAGCCGTCGCGGCGCTCACGACGATCTTCCGGACCGAGATCGAACGGCTCCTACTAACGGCCGCGGGTGTAACCCTGGTGGGCCGTGAGGGCGAGGGTGCCGGCGCCCGCCTTGGTCAGAGACATAGCCCCCGAAAGGACGCCCGACACCACGCCGGGGTCGGCATTCGTCTGATCCAGCGTCACGGCTGCCCCGGAATTCACGCTGGCAGTGATGTTCATGTCGCCTGTCAGGGTCACCGGCGTGAGCCGCCAGCCGGTGTCCGACTGCCCCGTGCCGGTGACATTGATAATACCGGTACCCGCGTTGGCCGTGAATGCGTCGGGGACATACCACACGCCACCGCGGCCGAGCGAGATGTCGAGCGTCATCGCTCCATTCGCTGCCGAGGTGTCGAGGGCGAGTGTGCCGCCGTCAGAATCCCTTTTGCCGACGTCGCCGCTGAGGGTGATCTCCGACGCCGTGATCGTGGTCGTGCCGGCATCGATGGCGAAGCCGTTGTAGAGACCTCCGCCACCCAATTGCGTGTATGCCTGACTTCCGCCCAGCGTGATTCCCCGGAGCGCCGCTCCGCCGGTAGAGAGGGTAAGACTGCCATTGCCGGAAATCTCATTGGCGAGGGGCAACGTCACGCCCACTGACGAGTTTGTGCTGTAGGCCACCGTCGCCCCGCTCGCGACGGCAACGCTCCCTGAGCCGAGTGAAACTGCCCCGCCGCCGTCACCGAGTTGGAGCGTGCCGCCGTTGACCGTGGTGCCGCCCGAGTAGCCGCCCGATGTGGTCAGCACCAGCGTGCCCGCACCGTCTTTCGTGATGCCGACGGTTCCGGCGAGCGTGCTGGCCATGGTCGCCGTCACATCAGAATCCGTCGAAATCGTCGCCGTGCCAGACAGCGTGAGCGTGTTTGCCGTGAGCGTGTAGCCATCGATGTCAAACGTCAGGCCTGCCGCCGTGATCGCTTCACCGAGCGTCACGGTTCCTGCGACGCCTTCGAAGACCGCAGAGTCGGGTGTGGCGTTGCTCCAGGTGGAGCCCGTGTAGGGCCCGCCTTGAGAACTGCCCCAGTTTGTCGCCGCGGTGTCCCAGGTGCCGGTGCCGCTCCAGTAAAGATCGGCTGCGCCAGCCCCTTGGAAGACCATCCCGCCGATGGCAAGCATCGCGAAGGCTGCCCGGAAACTCAGTGGGCGATTGGCTCCCGAACGCTCGCATAACGTGGTTCTACGCATCGTTACCCCCCCGCAGCCCTTTCCCAAGTACAAAGGCACTATGGCAACCCGCGGCACCGTATCATTTGTAGGATCACGAGTCAAAAACTGCCGCAGTTTGCCCGAATGGGACATTCTGACGCCAGCAGTTGAGTATCATTTGCAAGTTGTGGAGTATCAATCGCAAGCGGTTGAGTCTCAGTTGGGTCCCCTTTTGAGGACTCCAGGCCACGCCCGCTCCGGCAGCCACCCTCCATCGCCTCGTATCTCCACCCCTTCGAGCGAGAAGGTCTATCGGATCTTCCGCGGAGCAATCGACGCCTTGCCGGCGAAGGGGCGTTGCATGAGTGTCGCAGCAGCCTCTCGTGGCGGGGTCATCGCTGGCATGCCCACCGGCAAGGGCCCGGTCGGATAACACTTGCTGGCATGCCATCGGATTTCGTATCCTGCCGTGGCATCACGGGGGATGTTCCGGGGGATCAGTTTACATGCGGTATTTCTAAACGGCTGTCACGAAGCAGTTTGGCAAAGCCATGACGCGAGCCTCGTCAGACGACGGACACTGCCCGGCCGGAAAGCTCGGGAAATACGGGTTCACCCTCGTCGAACTCCTGGTCGTGATCGCGATCATAGCCCTCTTGCTGGCCCTGCTGCTGCCGGCGGTCCAGTCGGCGCGCGAGTCCGCGAGCAATGTCCAGTGTTTGAATCACGCGAAGCAGCTTGCCCTCGCGTTTCAGTCCCACGAGACCGCGCAGGCATTCCTGCCGGCCGGCGGCTGGGGGTATCGGTGGACCGGCGATCCGGATCGCGCGACCGGCGTGACACAGCCCGGCGGCTGGTGCTTTTCGATCCTCCCGTATCTCGAGGGGGGAACGGTCTACGAGATCGGCCAAGGACTTCCCAACAGCCAAAAGCGGACGGCCCTCCTCGACCAGAAGACGAAGCCGATCCCCACGTTCCACTGCCCCTCGCGTCGCCCGCCCGCCAACTCGTACGGCCCGGAAGCCTCGATCAACGCGGCCCAGCCCGCCGACCACATGCTTGCCAAGACCGACTACGCTGCCAACGGCGGCAGCTACTCACCCGTTCTGGGGCCGGTACGGTGGTTCACCGGGCCGCCGCTGAGTTGCCAGGACACCTATCCGGACTGCGACTGGGGCTCCTACACCGAGGCCAATATCGCGAAACACTTCGACGGCGTCGTGAGGCCCCGACTGCCGGTTCGCGTGAGCGCGATCCGCGACGGCACCTCCAACACCTTGCTCATGGGCGAGAAGTTCCTGCGACCCGATTTCCACGCCTCCGGCCATCGGGTCAACACGTGCTCCGACAACAACTCGCTGTTCCAGGGATATGACTGGGACGTGATTCGGTGGACCAAGGGTTCCGATGCCCGCTTTCACCCCGCTGCCGATCAGGATGCGAAGGATGTCTGCTCGTTGCGGTTTGGGGGACCCCACGTCGGGCAGTTGAACGCTGCGTTCTGCGATGGGGCGACCCGATCGGTCGCGTACACGATCGATCCGTTTGTCTGGGAATATCTGGGCAGCCGAAGGGACGGACAAGCCGTTGCGATTCCCTAGCCGAGCCCACGCCGTCCTCGTTGCCACAGGCCGCCGCGTCAGCGGATGCCGGAGGTCGGTGGCCGGGCCTCGACCGGCCTGCCGCGGCTGGGCCCGCCAGATCGGATTCGTTCTGCTCGCTGGCTGGTGGATTCCGGGCTGCGGCCCTCAGTTTGCAGCCCCTCCGGCACGTCAGACCCCGGCCGCCGCTGCAGCCAAGGCCCTCGCCGCCTACGACACCGACGGCGACGCGTCGCTTGACAAGCGCGAATTGGAGGCCTCTCCGTCCTTGCTCGCTGCCCGCCTCCGACTCGACGCGAACAAGGACGGAAAAGTCTCGGCCGGAGAACTCGCCGCACGGCTGGAGGCCCATCACGGGATGTCGGACTTCATCGCCACGGTGATCCGCGTGACCCGGAACGGGAAGCCAGTCGCCGGCGTGCCGGTGACGCTGACGGCCGACCCGTTTTTCGGTGCCGACGATCCCGTCTACTCGGGCGTCACCGATGAGCACGGTACCGCCCTGGTCGCGCTGGCGGGCGGCGGCATGCAGGGGCTCGTTCCCCCTGGCTTTTACACTGTCGATGTCACGGGCGATGAGCCGGCGAAGCGGGGTTGCGAGATCGCCGACGACGTGCCGAGCACCAATCGCCTGGAGATCGCCCTCTAGCGACGGGCCATCACTGCCGCACGAGCACGCTCGAGCCCGAGCCGAGGATGTCGGCGAGTTCGGCGACGTCGCGGCCGTGCCAGAACGACCTTGACGACCCGCCTCAGCTTCGATGGGGCTCCCGCTTGATGCGAGTGTGGTCCTGCAGTTCGCTTTCGGCACGATCCGGCGTTTTCCGATCGCCACCGTCTGGTAGCGATGGCCAGCTCACCGCCGCCTACGGCTGGCCGTCAGGAGCGCGGCGGCCGCCAAGCCCAAGGAGACCATGCTGCCCGGCTCAGGAACGACCGCCACGCTGGCCGCCCCGGCCGCCGTCGGGCTGGCGGGGAAGTAGTTCCCC
>JAQCJP010000192.1 GCA_027592945.1 Planctomycetota bacterium | reverse complement strand
ACGGTTCACGCCGCCGGTTTCGTGCATCGTGACATCTGCCCGCGGAACTACATCCTCCGCCCCGACGGCCGGCTCGTGCTCTTCGACTTCGGCCTGACCGTGCCCGACAAGCCGGTCTTTCTCCAGCCCGGCAACCGGATCGGCACGCCCAACTACATGGCTCCGGAGGTGGTCCGCCGCCGGCAGGGCGACAAGCGGCTCGACATCTTCTCGTTCGGCGTGACCGCCTACGAGATCTGCACGTTCGCCTCCCCCTGGCCCCGCGGCAAGACCGGCAACACCGCGATGGCCCATGACAC
The DNA here is from genome assembly GCA_027592945.1 of Planctomycetota bacterium. Classification (GTDB taxonomy): domain Bacteria; phylum Planctomycetota; class Planctomycetia; order Pirellulales; family UBA1268; genus QWPN01. The sequence goes on along the minus strand of JAQCJP010000192.1, from coordinate 6,984 downwards.
GCCCCCAGAACCGATTGAATCGCACTGGCCGGAAATCCCCGCACCGCTGGCCGCTGCGATCACCTCCTGCCTGGCGGCCGACCCGGCCAGCCGGCCCGAGAGCATGGAACGTTTTCTCCAGGCAATCGCCAAAGTGACGCTCTGATCCGCGGCCAACGCAGGGGCCTTGAAGCCGGCCCGGGCCTGACGTATTTTCTGTGGTTCGACCGCCGCCGGAGTCCGTCGGCGGCCGCCGTGAGTGAGGAGCAAGACCAATGTCGATGGACAAGAGCCTGCGGGTCCGGAAAGGCGGCACTGCCGTTCGCTGTGTCTTCACCCGTGCCGAACGGATCACCAGGCTTCAGGAGCAGGAGCGGTGGATCGACGGTCAGAGCCCAATCGGCCTGCCGAAGGTCCGGGTTCCCAAGCTCACGATGAAGAAGAAGAAAAAGACCAAGGAAGACGCCGCCGAGGGCGACGCCAAGAAGGCCAAGAAATAGCAGTCGCCTGGGGTGGGTCGCAGCGGCCGTCGCCCCCCGTTGCAGCGGACCTGCGGCCGCTGAACAGGCGAACCCCGATCAGTGGCCCTGGCTACTGTGCTCGCGCCGCCCCGACGGTGGCCAGGACCGCTTCGGCGGCGTGCCGGCCGGAGCCGATCACCTGCGGGATGCCGACCCCGCGATAGGCGGCGCCGGCAAGGGCCAGCCCGGAGTGCTGGCTCACGGCCGTCTCGATCCGGCCGACTCGCTCGGCATGGCCGATGTGATACTGGGGCATCGCCGCATCCCAGCGGTCGATCTGCACGAGCAACGGGTCTTCGCTGATGCCGAGCAGGTCGCCGACCTCCCGATGTGCCAGGCTCGCCACGGCCGCGTCGTCAAGCCCGACCGCTTCTGGATCGAGAGCCCCGCCGACAAAGACCCGCAGAAGCACGCAGCCTGGCGGAGCCCGATCGGGAAACTTCGAGCTGGAAAAACTGACGGCCAGCACCCGCCGGCCAGCAATCCGCGGCACGACCAGGCCCGCCGCATCGAGCGGATGCGTGACCGCCTCGCGACGAAAGCCGAGCGAGACGATGACCGATCCGGCGTAGGCGATGCCGGCCAGGTCGGCCGCCAGCCTTGGATCGACGCCCGCCAGCAGGACCGCCGCCGCTGGGGCCGGCGTTGCCAGCACGATCGCGTCGGCATCGACTGCCTCGACACGATCCTCCCGGTCCGTGACCGTCAGCCGCCAGCGTCCGCCGTGGCGGGCCAGCCGCTCGGCTCGGCCCTTGAGCCAGATCGCCCCGCGGCCGAAGACCGCCTCGGCCAATCGATCGGGCAGGGTCTGCATGCCGTTGGCGAAGGTCACAAACTGGCCGTACCGGGCTCCGGTGCCCGCTTCCTCCGCCGCGTTCTTCAGCCGGGCCCGCTCGCCGGCCCAGAGGCTGCCATGGGTTTGCTCCATCTCGGCAAACTCGCGGCAGGCCGCCGCCATCCCCAGCCGGGCCGGATCAGCGGTCCAGATGCCCGCGGCCAGCGGCTGGACGAGCCGCTCAAACGCCTCCCGGCCAAGCCGGCGAACCGCAAACTGCTCAAGCGACTCCTCTTCACCGTCACGGCGCACCGGCACGGTCCGCTCGGCCAGCAGCCGCAGCCGGCCGGCGGGCGAGAAGAGCGACGACGAGAGAATCGAGTCGATGCGGCCCGGGGCCAGCAGCCGAAAGCCCCTCGGCACGGGCACCGCCCGGCCGTCGTGCCACACGAGCGCCCGCCTGACCCGGGGATCGACACCGACCAGGTCCCGCTCGAGCCCCAGCCGGTCCACCAGTTCCATGCCCTCGGGACGAGCGGCGAGAAAACAATCTGCCGATCGTTCCACCAGCCAGCCGTCCCGCCGAGCGGTGCCAAGCACGCCGCCGCAGCGATCGGCCGGCTCGACGACGACCACCTGGCCGAAGCCATCGGCAAGGAGCTGTTCCGCCGCAGCCAGCCCGGCCAAGCCACCGCCGACCACGACCGCCTGCAGGGGAGCAGTCGAGGGGTCAGGAGAAAGGGGCACGGCAGCCTCACGGGAAAGGGGACACCCGGCATTTTAGGCGGAAGCGAGGCGAGGAGTTTGGTGGGCTTCCCGGGGCTTTTATTGCGGCTGCCCGCACCATACGGAATACCGGCTCACCCCGAGCCTGCGCGAGGTGAACCCGCCGGACGAGTTGGAAAGCTGGGTGGCTTGGAGTGCATGCGGTAAGGCGACGGGGGCTCTGCGGGAGGTCGTCGGTATCTGAGGCGGGCTGCTCTGGACGGCCGCGGGGCGAGGCCCTACCTTCCCGCCTCCCCGGATTGAAAGCCGGGCGTTCGACATGCCCGTTCAAGGAGATCTCTCGTGGCCACGCAGCCGTGCCCGACATCACGATCGATCCTGGCCCTGGCCGTCATCGCCCTTCTGGGCGGCGCGACCACGACCGCCGCTGCCGCTGAACCGGTCATGCGGCTGCCGAGCTGGATCGAGTCACTTCGCAACGATTCCGCACCATCGGCCACGAGCACGCCCGCTCCGGAAACCGGCAGCCCGGCTGCTGCTGACGTGGCCTCTGAAGAGCAGGCTGTCGTGCAGGCTGTCGGCAGCGACGCGGAATCCCGGGCCGTGACGCCTGTCGCCGACTGGAACGATCCTCGGCCCCCCTCGCCGGTTGCCACGCCGGTCGTCCGCACGGCTGGCGAGCGGCCCGCGGCGCAACAGGCTGCTCCGACGGGCACCTTTCGCCGCTGGATCAGCGAACGCGTCGCCGCTCTCCCCAAGCCGGCAACGCTCCTCCCCTCGAGCGACCCCGAGCCAGAGCCGGAGCCGGAGCCCGCTGCTCCGACCACGGCTGAGCCCGAGCCGGTCACGCAGGAGCACGCCCCGGTGACCGCGCCGGTGGCCGTGACGCCCGACGAGATGCCGACGCTCTCGATCGACCCGGCGAGCTTTCGCGGCGCCCTCCCCGGGCAGACGAGCCGGGCGGAACTCGAGGAGGCCTGGGGCCCCGGCACGCCGGTTGCCAACGCGGCGGCGGGCACTGCCGCGACCTGGCAGATCGAGCCCTTCGACCTTGTCGAGGTGACTTTCCAAGACGATGTTGTCGACACGATCAGTATCAAGCTTGCCGAACCGATGCCGGTCACGGATCTGGCCCGACAGCTCGAGATCGCTGATCTTCGCACCGTTGCCGTCCGTGACGAGCAGGCCGCGGAGATCGGCGCGGTCTATCCCGAGCGGGGTGTGATTCTGAGCCTCGAGTCGGGCACCCGTCAGGCCACAGCCATTCTGATCGAGCCGCTCGATGCCGATGCCTTCGTGCTGCGTGCCGAAGGTGAGCTCGACAACTGCTCGGCCTACGCCCTGGCCGACCTGCAGTACGCCGTCGAAATCGACCCCGAGCATGTCCGGGCCCACCGGCTGCTCCTCTCGATGGCTGACAACCAGGGCAAATGGGAGCAGGCCCTCGAGTTGGCCGAGGTCGCCACCCGGCTGGAGCCTGACAACATCTGGTCCCGACTCAAGCAGGCCAAGGTCCTGCTGGCCGTCGATCGACCCGCCGAGGCACGGGCGATCCTCGAGGCGATCGCCGCCGGTCCTCCCCAGCAGCCGCTGGCCTCGGCCCAGGTTTCCCGGCTTCTCGGCCGCGCTGCCCTGGCGGGCAAAACCCCCGATCATCGGGCGGCGGTCGAGCATTTCACCGAATCGATTCGCACGGCCGCCCCCCTCCTCTCGAAGCGGGGCGAGACGGTGCAGGCGGCGGTCCGGGAGATGCTGCTCGACGCCCATCTCGGCACGGCCCTGGCGATCGCCGAGGGGACCTGGCAGCAGAAGAGCCGGGTGATTCCCAAATGGATCGTCCGCAGCGAGGCGCTCGTCAAAGAGTTCGACGGCGGCGACCGCGAGCGGCAGGTGCTCGAACTGCAGCTCTGCCGCGGAGCCTTGACGGTTGCGGCCGGCTCCACCGAATCGATCGAGCCATTGCCTTGGGTGCAGCGGCTCCTGGAGCTCCGCGACCAGATGGGAGAGACCGTCACCGACCCGTGGAAGCGGCGGCAGGTCGACTGGGAGGTGGGCCAGGGCCTGGCCGACGCTCTCACCGCCGCCCAGATTCGCGGCGACGCCTCCGACATGCTCGACAACGCCACCCTCACCGCCGCCTACCTCGAGCGGGGCGCAGAGCACCGGGAGCTCACCCCCCGGGAGCGAAAAGAGATGGGCGATCTGATGTTTCGCATCGGAATCCTCCACAGCCTGCAGCGAGGCGACCATGCCACCGCCGTCACCTGGTTCGACCGGGGCGTGCCCCTCTGGGACGACAACGACTATTTTGCCCGGCAAGGAGAACTCGGCCGGCTCGGCGAGTCGTACGTCAGCATGGCGATCTCCTACTGGCAGGTGGAGCGGCGTGAAGACGCTCTCGAGCTGAGCCGGCGGGGCGTCGACCTGATGGTCACCGCCGTCGATGCCGGAGACCTCGAGGAGCGGGCCCTGGCCGTCGCCTACGGCAATCTGGCCACGATGTACGCCGAGCAGGGCGACGAGCAGCGGTCGCGGGACTACGCCGAAATGGCCAGCCGCGCCGAGGCGACCGGCAGCACCCTCCGGTAGGCAGCGACGCTATTCCGGCCGTCGCGCCTTGGCGGAGGACCTCGCCTACAGCAGGCTCTCGAGCAGAAGCCGCATCTTGCGGAGTTCGGCCACCTGGTCGACGCCCTCCAGGGGTGGCATGTGTGCACAGAGCGCCCGCGTGTAGCCGAACCGCTGCAGCTGGGCAACGAGCTTGCCGTACTCGACGTTGCCCTGTCCGATCCGCACCTGGGGCACATCCGGCTTCGTGTCCCGCAGGTGAACATGGCCGACATACTGCAGGATCGACTCCCAGTTGGCCGGCTTCTTGTGGCCGAAAATAAAGTGGCTCGGATCGAGCGTCACGGCCAGCCCCGGCACGTTGCGGCAGAGCGAGGCGACGGTCTCAGCGTCCTGCGTCATCCGGTCGGCCTGGGTCCGCACCGCCACGAGTTCGCCATAGCCGGCGGCGATGCCAACCAGCTTGCGGAGCCGCTCGATCTCGCCGTTGAAGGGCGTGCCGAGTTCCGAAGACTCGACCACCATCGTGACGACGCCGAGCGACTTGGCCAGCCGGCAGCAGGCCTGAAAGTGGTCGTAGACATCCGGTGATTCCGGTGCGGCGAAGGAGATGGCCACCGGTCGGAGCCGCTGCAGGTCGCTGCAGGCGGCGATGGCCGCCTCTGGATCAGCGGCCACGGCAGCGGGCTGGAGATGGCCGCCCTCGGCATGAACGTCGAGTTCGACGGCGGTGAACTCCAACTCCGCAAGCCGCTCCATGGCGGCCGCCAGGGGCATGTCGGGCAGGCATTCCGTGCTAACACAGACGAACACGTTTCTTGACTCCTCTCGCAATCGGGCCGCGGTTGCTCGCAGCGGCCCGCGAATCGCCAAAGGTAGCGGCAGGCCATGAAAACCGGCAACCGCAGCCGAGGACCGGCCGCCACCGGTCCACGGGGATAGACTGTCTTCAGAGCGGTGATGGCCACCGCTGCCCCCACCGCCGTGATGGAATCGCCAGATGACCGACCAGCCGCCCCCCACCCGCGTGATCCTCGAACAGCCCGGTGGCTGGAGCCGCTGGAGCGTCCGGCTGGCCTGGCTCGTCGCCGGTCTTTCCTTTCTCTGGGCGCTCGGCAGCGCCGCTGCCTTTTCACAGTATTTCCAGACCGATGCCCGGGTGCTCGAGCAGTATCACTCCCTCTCCCGGTCGGCTGCCGACAAGGTGGCGATCGTCACGATCCGCGGGGCGATCATGGGGGGCGACGGCTTCGCCCGGCATCAGCTCGACACAATCGCCGACGACGAGGCCGTCAAGGCGGTGGTCCTCCGGATCGATTCGCCTGGTGGAACCGTCAGCGGCAGCGACGAACTCCATCACGTGGTCGGCGATCTGATTGCCGACCGCGAACTGCCGGTCGTGGTGAGCATGGGAGGCCTGACGGCCAGCGGCGGCTATTACGTGGCCATGGCCAACGGCGGTCGCGACGATTGTATCTTCGCCGAGCCGACGACCCTGACCGGCTCGATCGGCGTGATCATTCCCTTCTTCGATCTCTCGGCCGCCCTCGAGCGAATCGATGTCCGCGACGACTCGATCGCCAGCGGTCCGCTCAAGGAGATGCTCAGCCCGACCAAGGAACGGCCCCCGGAACTGGCGGACAAGGAGCGAAAGGTGCTCCAATCGCTCGTGGACGGGATGTTTGCCCGCTTCAAGGCGATCGTGAAGGAAGGGCGGCCCAAGCTCGATGACGAGGCGATCGAGGCGGTGGCGACCGGCCAGATCTTCACCGCCGAGCAGGCGAAGGAGGCCGGACTCGTCGATCGGATCGGCTTCCTCGAAGACGCCATCGACCGGGCCGTCGAACTGGCCGGGCTCGACAAGGAGACCGCCCGCGTCGTGAAGTACGCCCGGCCCAAGGGCCTCCTTGACGAGGTCCTCGGCGGCCAGTCGGCCGGGGCCCGCGTCTCGCTCGAGCGGCTCGCGGAACTGGCCACGCCCCGGGCCTGGTACGTCTGCAGCTGGTGGCCCGTCCTCGTCCGCGGCGAATAACCGGGCGGAGCCGGGCATCAGGCCCCAGCGCCAACCGCCGCGATCGCCTGGAGGTCATCCGCGGCAAGCCGTCGTCCGCTCGCCCGCGCTGCCGCGAGCCGGCACCAAACATCAGCGGCCGCCACCGCCCGCTCGTCGCCTGAGGCATCGGCATGGTGGGCGACGGCCAGGATCGAGGCCAACTCCCGAACGACCGCCGCCAGACTGCCAATCTCCAGCTGACGCTCGCCGAGCCCCCGGCCGTGCCGCCGAATCGCCCGGTCGATCTCGAGGGCCGCACCAGCCAGCAGCCTCCGGCTCCGGCGGGCGTGGGCCCGCAGCCGGCGGTCGAGAATCGCCGTGTCGTCGCGGTGCGACCCGCGGCTCCAGTCGCCGGCCCGCCA
>JAQCJP010000191.1 GCA_027592945.1 Planctomycetota bacterium | reverse complement strand
TCGCCATCCTGGCTGCGCTCGGTTTCCCAACGCCGCTCGATTGGCACGGGCTCACCCCTCGCGAACCCGCATTCCGCGCGGGTTCGCGCATAGAAGCCCCCCGGCGCGAGCCGGGGGGAGGGCGGTCCGTTGGGCGAGAGACGCCCCCGGAAGCCCAAGCCCTCCTCACTGCTTCATCAGCTTCTGCAGGCCGGCCAGCGTCCGGGTGTTGGCGACGTCGCCCTTTTCAAGCCCCGCGCGGCGGGCCTGGAGCACGCCGCACCGCATCACGTCGAGGCCGCGGGTGGAATGGGCGTCGGTCGAGATCACGATCTTCACGCCCGCCGCCTTGGCGGCAGCCGCGTGACGGTCGTCGAGGTCGAGCCGCCAGGGATTGGCATTGATCTCGAGGAAGGTGCCGGTCCTGGCGGCGGCCTCGATCATCGCCTCGATGTCGACATCATAGGGGGGGCGACGGTTGATCAGCCGGCCGGTCGGATGGCCGATTACCGAGACGTGCGGATTCTCGATCGCCTCTACGATCCGGGCCGTGATCCGATCGCGGGGCTGGTTCTGGCCGTAGTGAAGGCTCGCCACCACCCAGTCGGCCCGGGCGAGCACCTCGTCGGGCAGGTCGAGGCCCCCCTTCTCCAGGATGTCGACTTCGATCCCCTTGAGGACGACGATCGGCGGCTCACCGTCGGCCGCGAGAGATTCGTTGAGGCGGTCGACGGCGTCCCATTGGCGGAGCAACCGCGTGCGGTCGAGGCCGTGGGCCATCGTCACTCGTTTGCCGTGATCGGTGATCGCCACATAGGCGAGGCCCCGCGCTCGGGCCGCCCGCACCATTTCGGCCAACGTGTCTTCCCCGTCGGTCGCGGTCGTGTGCATGTGAAGGTCGCCCCGAATGTCAGCGAGCGTGACGAGTTGTGGAAGCCTTCCCTCAGAAGCCAACTCGATCTCGTCACGGCCCTCACGGAGTTCCGGGGGAATCCAGGGCAGGCCGACAGCCTCGTAGACCTCCGGCTCGGTCTCGCCGGCCAGCGACGGGCCGCTCGCGCCTCCACCACCGTCGGCGAGCCGGAAAACGCCGTATTCGTTGATCGAAAGCCCGCGGTCGCGGGCTCGGGTTCGAAGGCGGACGTTGTGTTCCTTGGAGCCGGTGAAGTACTGCAGGGCCGCCCCGAACGACTCCTGGGCGACCACCCGGAGGTCGATCCGAAGCCCCCGCGGCCCGCGGACACTTGTCTTCGTCTCCCCTCGCAGCAGGACCTCGTCGGTCTCGGGCCAATCAACGAGCCGTTGCATGACCGGAACCGGGTCGCCGCTCTCGACGAGGATGTCGAGATCCCCGACGGTTTCGCGGCCGCGTCGGAGGCTGCCGGCCGCCTCGGCCCGGACGGTTTCCGGGCACTCCCGCAACCAGTCGATCAGCCCTCGGGCAATCTGCTCGGCCTCCTCCCAGAGCAGCCGCGCCCGTTCCGGGTCTCGTGCGAAGGCGAGGTTGTCGAGGATGCTGGCCTCGGTCTTGGCGCCGAAACCCTTGATGCCGCGGACCTTCCCATCCTGGCAGGCTGTCTCCAGATCGGCCAGCGAGGCGATGCCGAGGGCGTCGACGAGAGCTTTGACCTTCTTGGGCCCGAGTCCGGGAACCCGCATCAGGTCAAAGACAACAGCCGGCACTTCGTGTTCGAGCTTCTCGAGCAAGGGCAGCCGGCCAGTGTCGAGAAGGGTCTCGATCTTGCCTGCCAGGTCGGCCCCGATCCCGTCGAGATCAGTCAGCCGCCGCTCCGGATCGGTCCGCACGCTCGCCACCGGCTCGACCAGTCCTTCGACGGTGCGAGCGGCGTTACGATAAGCCCGCACGCGGAAGACATTTCCCCCCTGATATTCGAGAAGATCGGCGATCTGCTCGAAGGCGGCAGCGATAGTGGCGTTGGTCACGGGAGCCTCCTCGGGAACCGGGGCGAACCGGACCGTGGACAGGCTGCCGGTTCAACGCTGGCCCTGCCACCGAGCGGGCAGGGCTGCTGTCGGATATTGAACCCGAGCGGGAGCCGCGTCGGAAGGCCTCCACGACGTGGTGTGGCTGGTCGGCTCGAGCAACCGCGGGAATGCTCCGGTTGCCGCCCCAGGCCCGGTGCCGGGAACGACGGGCATGCCGTTGGCATCGTCTGCCTGGATCCCGCTCGCGGAGCCACCGGACCGTGGTGGGACGCCGCCGTCAGTATCCTGGCCGGACTGGGGCGGGGCGAGCTGCTGCCCGGCGGAAGCGGCCGCGTCGCGGGAGCCCCCGCTACGGGGAAGTTCCGGAATCGGCTTGAGCGACGGCGGCGGCGTGACCGGCTGCAACGGGCTCTCCTGGGAAGGCTGGACCTGGGAGCGAGACTGTTGGGCGGCGGATTGCTGCGGATCCTGGACCTGGAGTTGTTGGCTGCCGGGTTGCGCCAGCTGGGCCTGATATGGCTGCGGCTGGTATGGCTGGTATGACTGCGGCTGGGAAGGCTGAGACTGGTATGTCTGGGATGGATAGGTCTGGGGCCGCTGTGCCTGGCTAGGCGCGTAGGTGCCCTGCTGCGGCGTGATGGCTGGGGCAGCAGGCTGCTGATACTGGTATGCGGGGGCTGCTCCAGCCGGCAGGGTCGGAGCAGCGACTCCGGGCAGGGGAGACCGCGACACGTCCGCACCGGCGGCGGCCCAGGCTTGGGGGGTCGTCTGCACGGCGCTGAAGGGACTGGCGGCGGGGCCAGCAGCTGGCGGTACGCCCACGGCTCCAGCGGCGGGCTGGTAGCCAGGCTGCATCTGGACATACTTCGTCGTCGTCACGGCCCGATACTGCGTGACCGGCACGCTCACGGGCTTTTGCACGTACTGCGTCACCGGCTGCATGCATTCCACCGAACAGCCGGTGCAGGGGTCGATCTCGCAGGAGGGCTGATAGGTGGTCACCGGGACACACTTGTATTCCGTCCGGTAGGTTGTTTCGGGGACGTAACTGGTCTGCTGGACCGGAACCATCACCGGCTGGGGCGGCGGCGGGGGCATGACGGGCGCCGCGACTGGAGCCACGATCGGCGCGGCCACGGGTGCCACGGGTGCCACGGCAAAAGCCTGAGGCTTGCGGCAGCAGGAGAGGCAGCCGGAAAACAGGTCGGTCAGGCAGCACTGGGCCGAGGCGGACGCTCCGGCAGTCAGGCAGCAGGCAACCGACGTCAGGACAATGCCGGCCAGGCGGCGCGGACTCGTGATCATGGCTCGTTCCTCATTCCCTGGGGCCGCCAGAACTGCGGCGGCACGCAACCCTAGGCCGTGGAGGCCGGCGCACGCGTGGAAAAAAGGCAACGCCCGTTCGTGAATTTTCGGCAGCCGGTAGCCCCGACCCGCACCAGCGGGACAACCAGCATGATCGTCGTGATCGGCCCGTGAAACTCAGAGCCGCCGCCGTTCTTCGATGCGGTCGTAGAGGGAGGCCAGCGACTCACGGAGATTGCCGTGATGGTGGGCAAAGGCGGCCATCAGGTCGGCTTTGGTCAGCCGGCCCGCCTCGACAGGCAGCCGCCGGACGATCCCGGCCAGGACTGCCGGGGTTCCCCGGGTACGAACCAGGGTGGGAAGAAGGCCGGCACGGTGACTGGTAACGACCAGTCGCACGCCACGGAGACGTGCCTGCAGCACCACCAGCAGGCTCCCCAGCGTGCCGAGTTCGTCCCAGCTGTCCAGGCAGAGGATGCCGCCCTGAGGCATCCCGCGAAGGGCTCTGATCACCGGTTGCGACCCCCCTGGGCGGCGAATCCGGATGCACCTCACCTGCTCCCCGCGGTCTGCCAGGGTCTCCCCGAGGGCTGCCAGCAGGTTTGACTTGCCGGTGCCATGGGGGCCTCTGATGGCGGCGGAGCCTCCCAGTCGATCGATGGCTGCCAGGAGTTTTTCAAGATTTCGGGGCCGCCCTTCGTCGTCGAGCGGTGGAATCGCCCCCGGCCGCGTGTGGCGGGTCGCAAAGGGATTGGTGGCATGGCGGGCGAGCGCGGCGGTCATTCGAAGCGGGTTCATGGCGGCGTCAGCCGGGGCTCGGCAGCCGGGCCGCCGGTACCGCCCCAAGGTCGAAGACATGCTCGGAGATGAAGTCGCGGCCGCCGACAAAGAACAGCCGGACGCGGACACACCAGCGAATCTTCACGATCACCCCCTCGTAGGAAAGCGGGCTGCGGGGGAGGACGCAGCCGAACGTACCCGTAGCGGCTGCGGCCGTCGCCCGGTCGGTCATCCGTTCGAAGAAATGGACCCCGATGTCTTCTTCGCCTTTGCCCTCGGTGTACCAGAGCACCGATCGTTCCATGCCGCGCACGACCGCGCCGCCGGTCTCGACCACGTAGCGGACGTCGATTCGTTCAAGAGGCTCGTAGCGGCGGTCCACCCGGGAGAAGTGGACTGCCACGCTTGGTGTCGAGGCGGAGAACTCGGGGCCCCGGCTCATCGGTTTCCTTTCCCGGTCGGGGGCTGTTCGGCCGCTGCGTCGACGAGTGGAGGGAAGACAACGACGGGAAAAGACCGGCGAAACCGGGGCCAGCGGCTCGGCCGCCCCTGGACAACCACCCGCCAGCCGACGCTGTTGTGTTCGGAGACGAAGGAATGCATCCCGGTGGCCGGGATCTGAAGGGTGGCCCGCACCTCGCACCGAGTGCCGGCGGCCACCTGCAGCCTTTCCCACTTGCCGAGCACCTGCCGCCAGACGACAAGCCGCTCGGTCCGGGTGTCGGTGCCCTGGCGATACGTGGCTCGCTCCTCCAGTTCGAGAGTCATTTCGAGTTCCTCGAGGGCCCCGCTCCCGCCCTGGCCGAGGAGGACCTCGTACTGACCGCCCGGCCGCAGAGGGTGGGCCGAAATTTCGAGCTGGGTGGTGCCGACAGCCGTGGCGACCACGAGGGCCCGCGTGAAGACGACGATTCCGGTGATTCCCACCGCCGCGAAGGGCACGAGAACGGCTAGGAGGAGGCGATCCGTCTGGCCGCCGAGCAGATCGAGGCCGGCATTGATCGCCAGCACCACGAGCACGATGTTCCAGAGTCCTGCAAACAGTCCAAATCCCAGCAGCGTCCAGCTCTCAGGGCTGTCGGTCGGCAGCCGGAAGGGCAAGACGGTGCCCGGTGAGTTGACGAGGTCATCACAGGAGGGAACGCCCGGAAGATCGTGGGCCACGACCGGACCGTCTGCCAGGGAATCACCGAGGCCCCGGCCGGCCGCCATCCGTTCTTCGCTCTTCCCCCAGCCGGCGGCCGCCCGTGCCAGTCCCGCGCCTCCAAAGGCCACAAGGGCACTGGGAAGAAGCAGCGTCAGGGCCCACATCCACCAGTTATATCCCCGCCGCAGCACAACCTCCCGCGGAGCCGCGGGATCGTACCAGCAAGGCAGTTCCACGCCGGCTCGCAGGCCGTCGAGCTGTTGGCGGGCGGCCGGCCGTTCGGATGACGGCGATCCGGCCACTGCCCACGATTCCTCGACACCCTGGTGCGTGGCGTAGCGAAGTTTCAGAAAGGGCTGCCAGCGAGAGCGAGGCTCACGGCCCGGTTCGCCCCGAGGCGAAAGACGGGCCACCCCGGCAGCGATGACGGTTCCCCGCGACTCCAAAAAGTCATGGTTGATCCGCCACTCGGGCACCGCGACGCCGCTGATGAGCAGGCCCCCGAACACGAGCCCGGCCCCCACCAGGATGAGGTGAAACACGGCCTCACCCACCGAGCCCCAAATCGCGGCTCCGGTCCGGCGATCACCTCGCTTTTTGGCAAAGAACCGTGGCAGCCTCACCATCCTGCTCCCGGACACGCCTTCAGCAGAACGTATTTCGGCCACGAAATCCACGGGACGCGGATCGGCTGACTTGGCGTGTCAGCGGCGGCCGTACGGAACAGGGCCCCAGACGGCTGTTTCACGAACCGTCAGGCCGACGGCTCGGGAATGTTCGTCATCGGCGGGCGGCCTGTTTGCTCATCAGGGCGAGCCGAGCGAAAAAACCCGATTTTTTCGAGGGATTTGTAAACCTCCTCGAGGGTTTTCTCGCCAAAATTTGAGATCGAAAGCAGATCGGCCCGTGTGCAGTTGAGGAGATCGTGAACCGTGAAGATTCCCCGTTCCTCCAGGCAGTTGGTCGTTCTCACGGAAAGCCCGATCTCGGCCGTACTCATCTCGAGTTTCTCGGCCATCTCATCCGACTGCATCAGGTCTTTGTACGGAATCCTCGGCATGGGGTCCCTCCCGCGCGATTGATGAAAATGTGGGTTTGAAGCCGGCGGACTGCCCGAACGGCGGCCACATCCGGCAAGGCGGGAATATACTCAAAGGTCTGTCAATCGGGCTACGCTCCAGCGGAGACGGCAGGCCGCCACGGAGGCGGCCAGGGACCCTGGCAAGTCGCCTGTTGTGCGGAAAAAACAAGGAAAATCCAGAGATGCGGCCTGACTTTCTCGACCGGCTCAATGAGGCCCAGCGGGCTGCCGCGATGCATGTCGAGGGGCCGCTGCTGGTGCTGGCAGGGCCCGGCAGCGGCAAGACTCGCGTGGTCACCAGCCGGATCGCCCATCTGATCGCCGTTGGCGTGGCTGCCTCGCAAATCGTGGCTCTGACATTCACGAACAAGGCTGCCGACGAAATGCGGCGGCGGGTCGCCGAGTTGGTCGGGCCGCAGCCGGTCGAGATGGGCACCTTCCACCGGTTTGCGGCCCGGCTCCTGCGTCGGCAGGCCAGGCAGGTCGGGCTGACGAGCGATTATTCGATCTTCGATCCGGATGACGCAACGGCCTGCCTCAAGCGAGCCGCCAAGAAACTTGGGCTTTCGCTCTCGCACACGCCGATCGACAAGGTCGCCGGAGTCATCTCCCGGGCCAAGAACGACCTGCTTACCCCCGAGTCCTTCGAGCCGCGGTGGGGACGGCCTGTGGATGACATCGCCCGCCGAATCTGGCCGGTCTACCAGGAGATGCTCCTGGCGGCCAACGCGGTCGACTTCGATGACCTGCTGGTCCACCTGGCCCGGCTGCTGGCCGACAATCCGGATCTGCGGGCCAGTCTCGATGCACGGCACCGGTTCATTCTGGTCGACGAGTATCAAGACACCAACGCCGTCCAATACGCCATCATTCGGGGCTTGTCGATCGACCATCCGAATCTTGCGGTGACCGGCGATCCCGACCAGGCGATCTACGGCTGGCGGGGGGCGAGCATCCGCAACATTCTCGAGTTTGAGCGAGACTATCCGACGGCCACCGTGGTCAAGCTGGAGCACAACTACCGCAGCACCGCCAACATTCTCGGCACGGCCGATCGGCTGATCGCCCACAACTCGAAGCGGAAGCCGAAGCAGCTCGTCACCGATGCCGATGCCGGCAGCCC
>JAQCJP010000190.1 GCA_027592945.1 Planctomycetota bacterium | reverse complement strand
TCGGCCAGCAACGCCGGCTCGATTGGCACGGGCTCACCCCTCGCGAACCCGTATTCCGGTGCACGGCGGCGAGGTACGATGCTGGAATCCGGCCGCGCTGAGCGTCCGTCACCCCCGCTTCCGTGCCCCGCATGCACCTGATCCGCCTGGGCGGCTGTGCCCTCAATCAGACGCCGCTCGACTGGGACGGCAATCGCGACCGGATCGTGGCCGCGATGTCGGCGGCCCGTGAGGCCGGCGTGGGGATTCTCTGCCTGCCGGAACTCTGCATTTCCGGCTATGGCTGCGAGGATGCTTTTCTGGCACCGGGCGTGCAGCGGACCGCCTGGGAGGTTCTCGAGGAGATCGTGCCGCAGTCAGCCGGCCTCGCGGTGGCCCTCGGCCTGCCCGTGCGGCACGGCAGCGGCGTCTACGATGCCGTGGCGATGGTCGCCGACGGCCGCCTGATCGGCCTCACCTGCAAGCAGCACCTGGCCGGCGACGGCATCCATTACGAGCCCCGCTGGTTTCGCCCTTGGCCGCGGGGTCGGCGGGACGTGCTCCGGCAAGGCGGCATAGAACTGCCGATCGGCGACCTGCGGTTTGACGTCGGTGGGGTTCGGCTGGGCTTCGAGATCTGCGAAGACGCCTGGGCGGCCGATCGGCCCGGGGTCTCGTTGGCGGGGCGGGGGATCGACCTGATCCTCAACCCCTCGGCCAGCCACTTCGCCTTCGGCAAGGAGGAGATCCGCCGACGGTTCGTCTTGGAGGGCTCGCGGGCGTTCGCGGCGGGCTACGTCTATGCCAACCTTGTCGGCAACGAGGCGGGCCGGGCGATCTACGACGGCAGCGTGCTGATCGCGGCGGGCGGACAGATGCTCGCCTCCGGGCGGCGGTTTGCCTTCACCGACCATGTCCTGACGACGGCCGACCTTGATCTCGACCGGCTACGGCCGGCTCAGGCCAGGCTGGCGGCTGCTGTCTCCGCCACGACACCGGAAGAAGATCTCGTCCCGGTGCCCTTTGCGCCGCCGCCGGTCGACCTCCCGGGCAGGGGCGGCGATCGCCGGCAGGGCTGGGAAACAGGCGACTCGCTGAAAGAAGAGGAGTTTTCCCGGGCGGTGGCCCTCGGGCTCTTCGACTATGCCCGGAAGAGCCGCTCCCGCGGGTTTGTGGTCTCTGCCAGTGGTGGCGCCGATTCCTCGGCCGTCGCCTGTCTGGTGGCAATCGCGATCGAGTTGGGGGTGGTCGAGTTGGGGCCGGCTGCGGCGGCCGAGCGGCTCGGGCTGACCGGGGCCGTCGGCGACGAGAGCGGGGCAACGGCATCCTCGCTGACCGCAGCGGCGCTGACCTGCGTCTACCAGGCGACGGCCAACTCGGGGCCGGTGACACGGCAGGCCGCGGCCGAGCTGGCTGCCGCGGTCGGGGCGACGTTTCACGAGTTCGATGTGGAGCCGGTCGTCCGGGAATACAAGCGGATCATCACCGAGGCGATCGGCAGGCCCCTGTCCTGGGAGACCGACGATGTAGCTCTCCAGAACGTCCAGGCCCGGGCCCGGGCGCCGGGCGTCTGGATGCTCGCCAATCTGAATGGCGGGCTCCTCGTCTCGACGAGCAACCGCTCCGAGGCGGCCGTCGGCTACGCCACGATGGACGGTGACACGGCCGGGGGCATCGCACCGATTGCCGGCATCGACAAGGCCTGGCTGCGACGCTGGCTTGTCTGGCTGGAGCGGAAGGGGCCGGAAGGGGTGGGGCCGGTCCCCGCCCTGGCTGCGGTCAATACGCAGCAGCCGACCGCGGAACTGCGACCGGCCGCCGCTGGGCAGACCGACGAGGCCGATCTGATGCCCTATGACGTGCTCGACGCGGTCGAGCGGGCCGCGATCCGCGATCGCGAGATGCCGGTGGCCTGCTGGCGGCGGCTCTGCGACGAGTTCCCCGGGCAGCCGCCGCGGCAACTGGCCGTCTGGACCGAGCGGTTCTTCCTGCTCTGGAGCCGGAATCAGTGGAAGCGGGAGCGATACGCGCCGTCGTTTCACCTCGACGACGAGAATCTCGACCCCAAGACGTGGTGCCGGTTTCCGATTCTTTCCGGCGGCTTCGCCCGGGAACTGGCAGCCTTGCGGTCGGCCGCAAGCGAGCGCCCCTCGGCCCGAAAATAGCGTCCCTGCCGGCCTCAACCGCTCTCGCCCGGCAGGCACGCCCCTGCTAGAGTCCGCGGCCGCATCCTCTCGGAGCCCCGCCGTGCGCCACCTCGCTGCTGCTCGTTTTCGGATTGTGCTGGTCCTCGCCGTCGCTGCCGGGCTCTCCGGACAGGCCCGCAGTCAGAGCCCGCAGCAAGCCGCCCCAACTGCCACCGCCGCTTCCAGTCAGGCTCCTGCCAGCCCAGCGGGTGCCGCCGTGGCTCCATCTGCCACCAACAGAGTCGCCGTGGTACCGGCCGCTCCCCAAGGACCGCCCGCCCTCTCGCCTCAGGAACAGCAGGCCCTCAACCAGCTGCTGGCGGCCTGGGAAGCCCGCAACGATTCGGTCCGCACCTGGTCCTGCACCTTTCACAAGTGGGAGTACAACGCCTGGAGTCCGCCCGATGCCAACGGTGACCGGCTGGCCTTTGCCGAAAGCACTGGCGAACTCAAATACGCGGCCCCCGACAAGGGACTGTTCCGGGTCCGGGAGTCGAAGCAGTGGAATCCCGAAAGCCGCCGCTATGAGGTTCGCAGCGGCGATGCCGGCGAGCATTGGGTCTGCAACGGGGAGAGCATCTTCGAGTTTCGGCATGCCGAACGACAACTGCGGGAGACGAAACTGCCTCCCGAGATGCGGGGCAAGGCGATCAGCGATGGGCCGCTGCCGTTCGTGTTTGGGGCCAAGGCCGAAACCCTCAAGAAGCGTTACTGGATGCGGATCATCACCCCGCCGGAGATTCGAGATCAGGTCTGGCTGGAAGCCAGGCCCCGCTTTCAGGCTGACGCGGCCAACTTTTCCAAGGTGGAACTCATCCTTCAGGCTCGCGATCTGATGCCTTTCGCGATCCAGATCTACAAGCCAGGGGGGCAGGATCGCGACGTCTATCAGTTCGATCCGCGGACCAGCCTGATCGACAAGGGGCTCGACATGATCCGTGACTTTGCCAAGCCTGTCACCCCCTTCGGCTACAAGTACGTGCTCGAGGATCTCCAGGCCCAGGCTGCCCAGAGTGGCCGCTGAGGCGACGAATCCAGGGGCCTGACGGGGAGGTCGTGCCTCGCTGCCGGCGATCGGTATACTCGATGACTGGTGTCATCGGGATGTACGTTCGAGCCAGTCATGCCCACCATCGATCCGGCCCATCCGCTTGCCCGCCTCTTGGAGCGCGACGGCCGCTATTCACTCGACGCTTATTTGTTCGTGTTGGAGGCGCTCTCCTTTGCCCAGGAGTCGCTCGGCCTCGGCCAGGAACCGGCGGCTGAGGAGATCGAACCGTTGCGGGGCGACGATCAGGGCCCCCGGGGCAAAACCCGGTCTCGGCCGCGGCGGGAGCGGCGGCAGGCCGAGCGTCATGTTTCCGGACAGGAACTCTGCGAGGCGGCTCGTCAGTATGGGCAGCAGCAGTATGGCTACCTGGCGCCGACGGTGCTGGCCACCTGGGGTATTCGGCGCACCGATGACATCGGCCAGATCGTCTTCAACATGATCGACATTGGCCAGATGCGGAAGACGCGAAGTGACAAGTTGGAGGATTTCCAAGATGTCTTCCAGTTCCGCGATGCGTTCGCGCGGGATCTGCCCTTTGCGGTGCCAGACAGCGTCTGAGGCCGGCGGGGAGTGGGATGGTGCGTGTTCCGCGACCGCGGTGGCTGTGGCTTCTGGCAGCGGCCCTGGCGGAGTGTGCCTGGTTGGCCAGCCTTGCGTGGCTGGCCTGGCGGTCGTGAGCGGACTGATGACGTTCGGCGTCGGGAGCGGAGCATGAGTCTGGCGGTCGATGGCCTGCCGGTCTGGATCGCCCTCCTTCCGCTCGGCGGCTACCTGATCGTGGTGGGCTGGCTGCATCTCTGCCGGCGTCCGATCGCCGTGCCGGGAGGCTGGGATCTTGCCGCCCTGGCCATGGGGCTCTCGGGGCTCCTTGTGGCGGGACCGCTGTCCCTGCTGCAGCCGGCGGGCGGGGTGACTGGCTGGGGCAGCCTGCTGCTAGCCGGTGGGCTGGTCCTGATTGTCACCGCGGGCATTCTGGCCACGCGTCCCCGGCTTGTCGTCTACAACGTGACGCCGGAGCAGCTGCGGCCGGTGCTCTCGGAGGTGGTGGCCCGGCTGGATGCATCAGCTCGCTGGGCGGGCGATAGCGTCGTGCTCCCAGCCCGCGGACTCCAGGTGTTGATGGATGGCAGGGGACTGGGCCGGTGCGTCAGCGTGGCGACGGTCGGCGGGCGATCGTCACCCGAATCGTGGGCCGAGTTCACCCGGCAGCTTCGCCGAGCCAGTCGCCGGCTCCGCGTGCGGCGAAATCCCTGGGGCGCTGTCGTCGCCGGGTTGGGGGCGGGGTTGGTTGCCCTGGCCTGCGGCTGGGGCATGGTGAGCCTCTGGCGGCCTGCTGCCGGCCGGCTCGCTGCGCCGCCTGTCGCACTGACCTCCGACATCCGCAACGCCCCGCCTGCCTAAGGATTTTTCATGCCTGTCCACGTCGATCTCTCGGCGCACGAGATCACGGTCCCGGTCGTCATCCGCAACGCCCCGCCCGGCCGCCTCTACGAAGACGCCGTCTCCCGGGAGCGGGCCGGAATTGTCTCGACCGGGGCGATTGCGATCCGGTCCGGCGCCAAGACCGGCCGCAGCCCTGGCGACAAGCACGTTGTCAGGCGACCCGAGTCGGAGGCCGATGTCTGGTGGGGGCTGGTCAACCATGCGATCGACGAACACACCTTTCTCTTGAACCGCCAGCGAGCCATCGACTATCTCAACACTCGCGACCAGATTTACGTCTGCGACGGCTATGCCGGTTGGGACCCGGCCACGCGGGTCAAGGTTCGCGTGCTCTGCGGCCGGGCCTATCACGCCCTCTTCATGCACAACATGCTGATCCGGCCCACGCTCGACGAACTGGAACGGTTCGGGGCTCCCGACTATGTGATCTACAACGCAGGCCAGTTTCCAGCCAATCCCTTCACCACCCAGATGACCAGCCGGACGAGCGTCGATCTCTGCCTCGAGCGGCGGGAGCAGGTGATCCTCGGCACCGAATATGCCGGCGAGATGAAGAAGGGCATCTTCACCTACATGCACTGGCTGCTGCCCAGCCGTGGCATCCTTTCGATGCACTGCTCGGCCAATCAGGGCGTCGGGTCGGGAGGCGGCCCCGGCGAGGTTGCGCTCTTTTTCGGCCTCTCGGGGACCGGCAAGACGACCCTCTCGGCCGACCCATCCCGACGGCTGATCGGTGACGACGAGCACGGCTGGGGCGACGACGGCATCTTCAACATCGAGGGGGGCTGCTACGCCAAGTGCATCCATCTCGAAGAGGCAAAGGAGCCGGAGATTTGGCGGGCGATCAAGTTTGGGACGGTGCTTGAGAACGTCGTCTACGACCCGGCGACGCGAGTGGTCGACTACGAGAGCAGCGCGATCACCGAAAACACCCGGGCGGCCTACCCGATCGATTTCATCGAGAACGCTCGGGTGCCCTGTGTCGCCCCGCACCCAAAGCACGTGATCTTCCTGACCTGCGATGCCTCGGGTGTCCTGCCGCCGGTGAGCCGGCTCTCCCGGGAGCAGGCGATGTACCACTTCCTGTCGGGCTACACCGCCCGGGTAGCAGGCACCGAAATGGGCATTGTCGAGCCGCAGGTAGCCTTCTCGGCCTGCTTCAGCGCCGCCTTTCTTGTCAGGCATCCGGCCGTCTATGCCCGGCTCCTCGCCGAGAAACTCCGCCGCCACGAGGCCCGGGCCTGGCTGGTGAACACGGGCTGGACCGGCGGCGCCTATGGCACCGGGCGGCGGATCGACCTGCCCGCCACCCGCCGAATCATCGACGCGATCCACGCCGGAAGCCTCGACGGGGCGCCGGTTCACCGCGACCCGATTTTCGGTCTCGATGCGGTGACCAGCGTGCCGGGCGTAGATGAAAAACTCCTTCTGCCGCATCGGGCCTGGGTCAACGAGGCCGCCTGGGAGACCGCCGCCCGGAAGCTTGCCGAGCGGTTCAAAGACAACTTCACCGCCTACGCCGCCGAGGCCGGTCCCGATGTCCTCGCGGCCGGACCGGCCTGAGCGGAGCAAACCATCCCGCTGACCCGGCCGGGAGCCAACTCGATGAACCACGCAGCAGCGGTCGGCGGACCGGCCGATCCCGACGTCCTCGCCCATGTCCAACTCCTGCTCGACTCGTTCGCGAGCCGGCTCGGCCGCGAACTGATCGAGAGGGCCGGCGGGCCGGCCGAGCAGGCCGAACGGCTGTTTCAGGCCGCGTTCGTCGTGGTCTCCCACGGCATCGAGGCCGACCCGTTGCTCAGCTACGGCAACGCTCGGGCCCTCACCCTCTGGGAGATGACCTGGGCTGAACTCATCAGAACACCCTCCCGGCTGACGGCCGAGCCGGTCCATCGTGACGAACGGGCCCTGCTCCTGGCCCGCACTCGGGCAGACGGCTTCGTCGATGACTACTCGGGAGTCCGGATCTCGAAGACGGGTCGCCGCTTCCAGATCGAAGAGGCGATTGTCTGGAATCTCACCGACGCTGCCGGCAACCACCGCGGTCAGGCGGCCACCTTCGGCCGCTGGACGCCGCTCCCGTCAGCTGGTTGACAAAGCAGTTGCCGGGCCGGTCGCTCGGCCTTTAATACTAGGACCTGAATCGAACACGCTGTTCCCTACGACTCGGAGATTCCCATGTCACTTGTCAAGTTGTTTGTGCTCTTTGCCGCCGTCTCGATGCTCGGCCTGGCCACCTCGGCCCGAGCGGACCTGCCCCTTTCGGGGACGATGAAGTCGATCGACGGCGAGGACGTCGACCTCGGCTCCTTTGACGGCAAGGTCGTGCTGATCGTCAACGTTGCCAGCCGCTGCGGGGCGACGCCGCAGTACGCCGGCCTCCAGGCCCTCTATGAGAAGTACAAAGACCAGGGCTTTGTCGTGCTCGGCTTTCCCGCCAACGACTTTGGCCGCCAGGAACCGGGCAGCGATGAGCAGATCAAGGAGTTTTGCACGACGAAATACGACGTCACCTTTCCGATGTTCTCGAAGATCACCGTCAAGGGCGCCGATCGGCCCAAGCTCTACGAGGTGCTGACCACCGAGGCCGAGCCCAGTGGCGAGATCGGCTGGAACTTCGAGAAGTTCCTGATCGCGAAGGACGGCACGATCGCCGGCCGGTTCAAGACCCGCGTCTCTCCCGACGACGCCGATCTCGTCGCCGCCATCGAGGCCGAACTCGCCAAGTAGGCGGGTTCACCTGGCACGGGCTCGGGGTGGGCCCGTGCCATCTCGCCGGACGCTCGCTTGGGTTCACCTCGCACGGGCTCG
>JAQCJP010000189.1 GCA_027592945.1 Planctomycetota bacterium | reverse complement strand
ATGCGTATGGCGCGCGGCGTTCGGGTTCGCGAGGGGTGAGCCCGTGCCGTGGAGCCGGCGTTGCTGGCGAAGTGAAGGCAGGGATGCTGAGAACGAGCCAGCATCGAGCGAGCGGAAGGCAGGACGCCTGAAGTGAGCGTCCGGGCGACACGGCACGGGCTTGCCCCGAGCCTGCGTGAGCCTGCGTGAGCCTGCGTGAGCCTGCGTGAGGCTGCGTGAGGCTGCGTGAGGCTGCGTGAGGCTGGGTGAGGCTGGGTGAGGCTGGGTGCTTGCTGCGGGGCTTTAGAGCAGCTCGCTGGCGAGATCGGCCAGGGCGGAGCGTTCGCCCTTTTCGAGCGTGACGTGGGCGTAGATCGGCTGGCCGGTCATTCGATGGATTAGATAGGAGAGGCCGTTGGAGAGGGCGTCGAGGTAGGGCTGGTCGATCTGGGCCACGTCGCCGGTAAACACGATCTTCGTGCCCTCGCCGGCCCGGGTGATGATCGTCTTGACCTCGTGGGGGGTGAGGTTCTGGGCCTCGTCGACGATGAAGAACATCCGTTGCAGGCTGCGGCCCCGGATGTAGGCCAGCGGTGTGATCATCAGCTTCTCCGACTCCCGCATCTCCTGGATCCGGCGGGCGGCCTGAGTGTCGTCGCCACACTGATGGCGAATCACCGTCAGGTTGTCGTAGAGCGGCTGCATGTAGGGATCGAGCTTGTCGGAGATGTCGCCCGGCAGGAATCCGAGATCGCGGTTGGAGAGGGGCACGACCGGGCGGGCCAGAAGGATCTGCCGATACTGCTGGCGGCACTCGAGGGCCGCGGCCAGGGCGAGGAGCGTCTTGCCGGTGCCGGCGGTGCCGGCGAGCGTGACGAGCTTGATCGAGTCGTCGCTCAGGGCCCGGAGGGCGAACGACTGCTCGGCGTTGCGGGGCGTGATTCCGTAGCAGGCCTGCTTCTCGACGCGGTGGAAGGCTGCTGCCTCACGATGGAAGGTCGCCAGGGCCGACTTGCTGCCGTTGCGGAGCACGAAGTTTTCATTGGCGACCGGCGGCTGCTCGAGCGGCAGCTGCTCGAGCGGCAGCACGCCCCCGTTGGCGTAGAGGTGGTCGATCACTTCCGAAGCGATGCCCTCGACCGTCCGCTTGCCGGTGTAAAGCGTGTCGAAGCCTTTGACCTTGTCGGAGGTGTAGTCCTGGGCGGGGAGGCCGTGCGACTTGGCCTTCATCCGGAGGTTGGTGTCTTTGGAGACGAGGATCACCGGCCGGGGGGCGAGCTGTTCCTGGAGGGCGACGGCCGTCCAGAGAATCCGGTGATCGGGCGTGTCCTGGAGGAACGAGTCGCGGTGCCGATCCTCGGAGGAGCCGCCGAGCACCACCCGGATCGAGCCGAGCCCTTCACCGAGCGGGCTGCCGGTGGCCGAGAGGACGTCGCCGGTGAGGGCGTCGATCCGGCGGAGAAACTCGCGGGCCTGGAAGTGGATGTCTTCGTTGCCCCGCTTGAAGCGGTCGAGTTCTTCGAGCACCGTGATCGGGATCGCAACGTCGTTTTCTTCGAAGTTGCGGATGCAGCCGCTGTCGTGAAGGATCACGTTCGTGTCGAGCACGAACAGCTTCGGCTGGGCTTCCGTCATGCGGGCCTCCTTGCAGCTGTGATGACGCGGCATCCTTGCCGCACCTCATCGTAGCGAGGCAGTCCGCTGGCGCGGATCCCGATTTTCGACGGCCAGACCCGGCTGCCATGCCGCTCACGCAACCCTCACACGCGGACCGAGCGAAACCAGCGGCCGGCCCGGGTGGCCAGCAGGGCAGGCAGGACGACAAGATCGCCGACGAGGGCCGAGGCGACCAGCAGCGAGAGCATCAGGGCGAACCGCCGCGTCGGAGCGAAGGGGCTCGGCACGAAGGCAAGGATCCCGATCCCGCAGACGAGAGCCGTCTGGAGGAGGGCCGGGGCGGCGTGGCGGAAGGCTGCCGTGACCGCGGCGGCCCGTCCCGCCGGCGTCGCTGAGCCACCTGCCGCAGCCAGGCCGCGGCGGAAAAAGGTCAGGAAGTGGAACGTGCCGTCGACCGCCATGCCGAGGGCCACCGAGGCGGTCATCACGCTGCCGACGTCGAGGGTGGCCCGTGTCCAGCCAAGCAGACCGAACAAGACCACCATCGGGAAGACATTGGGCACCATCGCCAACAGGCCCGGCACGATGCCTCCCTCGACGATCATCGTGACCAGCGAGATCACCAGGCAGGCCGACAGAAAGCTGACGAAAAGGTCGCGGAGGAGCGTATTCTGGATGGCGTTGATCAGTGGCATCGCGCCGGTGTATTCGGCGGCCACACCGCGAGTTGATCCGCCGTGGGCGACGATCACCGGCTCGACGACACGGCGAACCTCCTTGAGGAAGGCGGCGTAGTCGAGGCCGGCCAGGGCCGAGGTGTGGGCCGTCACCCGCCAGAGCTGCCCCCCCTCGACGTCGCGAATCAGCCGCATTGCCGAGAGCTGCGAGAGCCGGTCTTCGAGCCGGCGGGCGATCACAACCTTGCGGGCGACTGTCAGGGAGACCGACGTATTGGGAAGGTCGGGCACGAACGAGGCGGCCGAGGTGATCCCGGTCACCGGGCTGAGGCTCCCTAACGCCGCGCCGACCTCGCGGACGATGTCGAGCCGCTCGGCGGCACGGGTCTCTGTATCGGCGGAAAACCGCACGAGTACCTCCACCGGCACGAGCGGCCCGATCGCCTTCTCGAGCCATGCGTAATCGCGGATCACCCGGCTGGCTGGTGTGAAGAGCGTGTCGATCCCGACCGAGGTTCGGATGCCGCCGACGCCGGCTGCGGCCAGGCCGAGGCCCGCCACAGCCGCCAGCATGATTACGCCGGCCTGCTGGGTCACCCAGCGGGCCCAGGGAAGTTCCTTGCTCGGCGCGTGGCCGCCCTCGACCCGACGGCGGATCGGCCAGCGGGCGAAGATGCCCGGCAGCACCAGGAAGGTGACCACCAGCGTGGCCAGCACCCCGACGGCTGCATGGAAGCCAAACACCCGGATCGGTTCGAGCTCGCTGACGACCAGCGACAACAGGCCCAGCGACGTCGTGCCGGCCGAGAGGCTGCAGGGCAGCCCGGCGGTCTTCATGGCCCGGAGGGCGGCCCCCCGGCCCGGCCCGCGGCGGTACTCCTCAACGAGGTAGTTGACCAGATGGATGCCGCCGGCCACGCCGAGCGTGAGCACGAGGAGCGGCATCACGATCAGCACGGGATTCATCCGGTCGCCCCAGAAGCCGACCGAGGCGAAGGCCAGCCCCACGCAGAAGAGCGACAGCAGAAAGACCACGACCGCGTAGCGGAACGACTTTAGGGCCAGCCAGGTCAGCACGAACACGATCACGGCCGCCGGCGGCCCGTAGAATCGGAGGCTCTCGTCGCTCGCCACGTCGACCGCCACATCGTCGATCACCGGTCCGGCGAGGTGGAGCTCGGCCGCCGACACCCCGGCGGTGTCGGCGAGCATCTCCCGGATCCAGGCGAGGGCCCGCCGGCGGTCGGACCGGCCGGCGGCGGTGAACCCGATCACCACGCAGGTCTGCTCGCCATCGGGGCCGATCAGGATGCCCGTCAGCCGCTCGATCGCCGTCTCGCGGTCGAGCGAGAGCGGCGGGGCCGTCAGCCGCTTGAGGGCGGCAGCGCCCGAGGCGACATCCTCGAACCAAGGCCGCCCGTCGTCATCGCGGGGGGCTTCCGGGCCGGTCGCCGCAATGATGAAGCGGCCCACCGACGGGGCCGCCAGGGTGCAGCCCGGCCAGGAGGCGATCACGACATCGCCGCTTTCAAACTCCGCGGTGAACTCCGCGTAGGCCCGCCGGGCAGGAAACGACTGGGGCACCCAGTCGATCGGGGTGGTGGCATCGACGCCGATCACGCCGATCGCCGTCGTTACGATCCAGGGAGCAACCGCGGCGAGGGCCACCAGTGAGACCAGGGCCAGTTGGAAGAGGCGGGCGGCGGTGCGGTCGGCCCAGAAGCGACGGCGGGGGATCGTGGTCGCGGATGGTGCGGTCTCCATGCTTGCTATGTCTTACCGGGAAACACCGGCTGCGGGGAGGCTCGCGAGCGGGGCTGCGGGGAAAGGGGACGTCAGCGGTCCGGAGCAGCGTCCGATACCGTGGGGAAGAGCCGTGATGGGTTGGTTGTGACCGCGGGTTGGGCGGCTGGTGGGGAGAGCTCGCTGGGGCTTGCGGAGGCCGGGATGGCCCAACGGCCGGTCTTCGGGGGACAGGCACTTTTTGCTTCGCAAAACGAGCCAGTCCCCGGTGGATCAGGTTCGCTCGAGCTTCGTGATCCGGCCGGTGCCGACCCACTCGGCCACGACAATGTCGCCGTCGGGCGTGAAGCAGGCGTCGTGGGGGTGCACGAACTGCCCGTCGAGCCACTTCTCCGGCTTCGTCCGCAGGTCCTTGATCTCGTCGAGCCGCTCGACGGCCCGCCCGAGCCGGGCGACCGGCGTGTTGTCCGGGCCGAGGATCGTCACGCAGGCCTTCAACTCGGGCACGAGCATCAGGTCGTTCCAGGTGTCGATGTTGGCCGGCAGGCCGAAGCCGCCGATCGTCTCCCGGTAGGTGCCGTCGAGGTCGAACAACTGAAGCGTGTTGTGGGCCCGATCCGTGACGACGATTGTCGGCTCGCGGCCCGGCCGCCGGTCAACCCAGAGACCGTGGGCCGTGTTGAAGGTGCCTTCTCCCTTGCCCGCCCCGCCAAAGCACGACTGCCAGGCGGCGTCGGCGTCGTAGCGATGAATCTTGAAGGAGCCGTAGCCGTCGGCCAGGAGGAAGGCCGGAGCCTTGGAGGTGTCCTCCTCGAGAAAGGCGATGTTGGTCGGCAGGAAGCCCTGGCGGTTCCAGGAGGGCTTGGTGGAGGTGTCTTCACCGGGGGCGTAGACCCCCGACTCCATCGGGGCCTTGCGATACCAGACAGTCTCGCCATCGAGGGTCAACTTGGCGAAACACTTCGCCTGCTGGTAGGCGCAGACGTAGAGATACTCATCGCTCCCCTCTCGGCGAACCTCGATCCCGTGGCCGCCCCCCTGGAACTGGCTGCCAAAGGCTCGGATGAAGGTCCCGGCGGGGTCGAACACAAAGATCGAGGGATGATCCTTCTGCTGACGGCGGCCCTCGTGGATCACGTAGAGATTGCCAGCGGCATCGAGGGCAACGCCGTGGGTTGTCTGCCAGGTGAAACGATCGGGGAGCTGCGGGAAGTGGTGCCTGACGCGGTAGGTGTGATCCGCCTCGCCAATGATGGTTTCATCGGCCAGCCGGCGGGCGCGGGCGACCCTGGGGCCGGCGATGGCTGCCGTTGCCGCGATCATGCTGCCAGTGAACCGGCGACGGGAAATGGGCGGCTTCATGGCGTCGTATCCAGAATGGTTGCTAGGCACGTCCAGACCGCCACACGCGGCCTCGGCGAAGTCCGAAGGTATCACGCTCCACGGCTGCTGACGAACGCTGCCGCGATCTGGCATACTAGCGAAGGTTGGGGCAGCGGAGCGGTGCCATGAAAATCACGTTCCTCCAATCGGGTGGGTTCGCCGGGGCCTTGCGAGGCTGCCGGCTTGATGCCGCCGTCTTGCCGGTGGCTGAGCGGAGCCGTCTCGAGCAACTCGTCGGCGGCTGCGGAGTCGAGCATTCCAGCGAGCGGTTTTCCCCCGCCGGCAGCGATCGTCGGCAGTACGACCTTGCGATCGAGCGGGACGGCCGAGTGATTCGCCTTGCCTGTGATGACGGCTCGCTGCCGGAGGCCGCCCGGCCGCTGATCGATTACCTCGCCTCGCTGGCCACGCCTCAGGGGCTCGACTTCGCCTTGCCCGAGCCCCGCGATCCTGCGGTAGCCGCTGTGACCGAGCCGCTTGGAGCCGCCAAGGCCGCCAGTCCGCGGTCGGCCGCGGTCATGGCCGATGGGGCGGGGCCGAGCGCTAGCCGCTGGGGGCGGTTTGAAGGCGAGATCGTGGCCCGCTGGGAGGATGACGGCCGGCAGATGACGCTCGTCGAGCCTTTCGCCTACCTCGATCCCAGGGAGGTTCGCTGGGAGGCCCCGGCCGGAAGCCTCGTCAACGGGGCAAGCATTCCGCGGGCGTTCTGGAGCTTCATGGGAGGGCCCTTTGCCGGTGAGTTTCGGGATGCTTCGGTGGTTCACGACGTCGCCTGCGAGGAGCGGGATCGGCCCTGGCGGGCGGTGCATCGGATGTTTTACGAGGCCTGCCGCTGCGGCGGGGTGGGCAGTTTCAAGGCGAAGACGATGTACTACGCGGTATTCCACTTCGGACCGCGGTGGCATGTCGAGGAGCGGACGACGATCGTGGCTGGCAAGCCGCATGTCGAACCGGTGATCCGTGACGAGACGCCCCAGCCGCCGACCGAGGAGGAAGCGGCGGCCATCGTGCGATACTTCGAGACGCATGTTGTCGCCGCGGCAGACATTCCCACCCTGGCGATCATCGACGCCGACGACTAAGCACGGACGACTCACCCTGATGGCACGGATGCCTGCCTCGTCATCACCGGCCGACAGCCGGGCCCCGGCAACCGGCGCTGCGATCAGCCGCCTGGTGGCTGATCATTTGCCAGCCGGTGCCGGCGGGTACGTGGATGACCTGGTGGCCCGCCTGCCGCTGGAAGTGAGGCTCTCACGGCCGCGGCGGACCAAGCTCGGCGACCATCGCCCGCCCGACCGGGGCCGGGCCTTCCACCGGATCACGATCAACGACAACCTCAACCCCTACGCCTTTCTGACAACGCTCCTCCACGAGATCGCCCACGCAGCCACCTGGGACCGGCATCGCGGCCGCCGCCGACTGCGGCCCCACGGTCCGGAATGGAAGGCTGAGTTTGGTGGCATCCTCCGGCCGGTGGTCGAGGGGGCGGTTCTCCCGGCGGCCGTGACGGCGGCCCTGGCCCGTTCGCTCGAGAGCCCGGCCGCGGCCACCTGCACCGACCGGGGGCTGGTGCTGGCCCTAGCCGCGTTCGATCCACCTGTGACGGGACGGGTCCGGGTCGAGGCACTGACCGAGACCTCTTTCTTCCGCACCGACGCCGGAATGATCTTCCGGGCCGGCCGGATGATCCGCAGCCGGCGCGCCTGCTTCGAGCATCCCGGTGGCCGGGAGTATCGGGTCCACGGGCTGGCGCTCGTTGAACCGATCGAGCCGCCGCCACCGGCTGGCCGTCAGCGGCGGGCCCGGCCTGGCCCTGGTCGGCGAGGCTAGAATCTCGGATTCATCGCATCGCCCCCCCGGAGCCACCCCCATGCCGGCATCGACCTGTCCGCTCACCGGCCCACAGGTGGTCGACCAGTATTTCATGGAGCACAGGGCCAAACTGCTCGATATCGCCGCCTTCCTCGATCGGCTCGATCGGGCAGCCTCGCCCGACGGTCGGGAAGACGTCAGGGTGCGGGCGTTGCGGCGGGGGATCCCGCTTCTGCTCGATGGCGAGGGGGGCCGGGGCCGCCGAGTTCTGG
>JAQCJP010000188.1 GCA_027592945.1 Planctomycetota bacterium | reverse complement strand
AGCCCGTGCCGTCTCGCCGGACGCTCACTGCGGGCATCCTGCCCTTCGCTCGCTCGATGCTGGCCTCGCTTTCGCCATCCTGGCTTCGCTCGGCCAGCAACGCCGGCTCGATCGGCACGGGCTCACCCCTCGCGAACCCGTATTCCGTTTGTGCGCGTGCGTTCGCGCATAGAAGCCCCCCGGCGCGAGCCGGGGGGACGGCGGGCCGTTGGGCTCTGCCCGGTCTCCGGAAGCCCGCAACGTGGTAGAAAAACCTCATGAACGACGCCGATTGCATCGTGGTGGGCGCGGGCCTCGCCGGGCTCGCCTGCAGCCGGGAACTAAGCCGGGCGGGTCGCCGCGTGCTCCTGCTCGAGGCAGACGGGCAGGTCGGCGGGCGGGTTGCCACCGACGCCGTGGACGGCTTTCGCATTGATCGCGGCTTCCAGGTCTACAACGACGCCTATCCGGAAGGCCGCCGGCACCTCGATCTCGCCGCCCTCAAGCTCGGCCGCTTCGAAGCGGGGGCCCTCGTCGCCGAAGGCAGCCGGCTCCGCCGGGTGGCCGATCCCTGGCGGAATCCCCTGGCAGCCGTTGGAGCGGTGCTGGCTGGCACCGTCGGGATCGCCGACGGCCTGCGGACAGCCCGGCTGCGGCGGGATGCGGTGGCGGCGGTGCGGGCCGGGCTCGATCCCGACGCGCCGGGCGAGGCAGGCGAGCAGACAACCGCCGAAGAACTTGCCCGCCGCGGCTTTTCGCCGGCCTTCATCGAACGGTTCTTCGTGCCCTTCTTCGGCGGCGTCTTCCTCGAGCGACGGCTCGATACCGCCGCCGCGGTCTTTCTCTTCGACTTCGCGATGTTTGCCCTCGGTCGGGCCTGCCTGCCTGCCGGCGGCATGGCTGCCATCCCCGCGCAGCTGGCCGCGGGGCTGCCGGAGGGGTGCCTGCGGCTTGGCTGCCCCGTCCGGCAGGCGTCCCCCGGCCGGGTCGAGCTTGCCAGCGGCGAGCAGTTTGCCGCCCCCGAGGTGGTCGTGGCGACCGACCGAGCCGCAGCGGCGCGACTGCTGCCGCCGGAATACGCCGGGAACTGGCAGGAGCGGGCCGACAAATCGACCCGGCTGGTCGCCTTTGCCGCCGACCGCTCGCCGCTCGACTCGCCGACGCTGCTGGTGTCGGCTGACGCGTCGGGCCCGATCGACAATCTGACCGTTCCCTCGGATGTCGCTGCCGGATATGCCCCTGCGGGGGCTGCGCTGGTGACCGTGTCGGTGCGGCAAGGCTTCGAGCCCGCTCCTGACGCCGACCTCGCGTCCGCCGTCCGTGAGCAGGCGGCCGTCTGGTTCGGCAGTGCGGCCCGCGGCTGGCGGGAGCTGGCCACCGTCGAGGTCGCTCACGCGCTGCCCGATGAATCACCGGCGGCCCGCCGCCAACGGCCCGCCTCGCCGCGGCTGGCCGACGGGCTTCTGCTCTGTGGCGACCACGCGGCCTCGGCCTCGATCAACGGGGCGCTCGCCAGCGGTCGTCGGGCTGCCGGGATGGTGCTCGGTGGCCCAGCCACCGCCCCTTTGCGAGAACCGAAGGCATGAGCGAGCAGATCGGTGCCGTCCTGATCTTTGCAGGCCTGCTGGCAGCGACGGTCGGATTCTGCTGGCTGCTCGGCCGAGGCCTCGTGGTGCTCTTCGGTCGCCGTGAGGCCCGGGCGTTGCTCGTGCCGCTGGCGGTGCTCGGCGGAGGTCTGGTCCTCGGCGCGACGCCGTTTGCCTACCAGCGGCTCCACCGGGCCATCGTCGGCTTCGGCGAGCGGGAGCGAGTGATCGACGGAGAGCGGGCCATCGTCCTGACCGATTGGGATCGTAACGACTATTCGCTCTTGGCCGAGCGGCCCGACACGGTGATTCTCGAAATGGGCAATCCCGACGTTACCGACGAGACCCTCGAGTTGCTCCTGACGATGTCCGATCTCCGAGAGCTCACGCTCAACGATTCCGCGATCACCGACGCGGGGCTGGCGACCCTCGCCCGGCTGCCGACCATCGAGGCCTTGCGGCTCGCCCGCACGAAAATAACCCCCGAGGGTCTCGAGCGATTTCTGGAGACGCCGCCGGTCAACCTCCGGATGATCGACGTCTCGGGCAATGGGATCCCGGCCAGAATCCTGCGGGCCTGGAAGAATGCAGCCCCCGACGGAGAGGAGCGACGCTATGTCGATTGAACGCACTCGCGAAGGCAGTCAGCCCGCCTCGGGCGGCTTCCGGCTCGATGAGGACCAACCCGGCGGCCTCGACAACGCCCGGTTTCTCTGCGAGGCCTCAGCACTCGCGTATCTGCCGGCGGCTGAAGGGAAGGCGGCGTTCAAGGAACTCCTCGGCCTCGACGCCCGACTGTTCAGCGCCGACAACACGCAGGCCTGGCTCGGCACCGACGAGGCGAACATCGTCGTCGCCTTCCGGGGCACCGAATCGCCGACCACGCTCGACGGCCTCAAGGACATCCTCCTGACCGACGCGATGAACCTGCTCGTCGTGCCCGAGGGGCGGCTGGGCCATGACCTAGCGGCCGCGGGGGTGCGGGCCCGGTTTCACAAGGGGTTCGCCGACGCGATCGCCGAGATCTGGCCGGAGCTCTCGGCGGCGATCGAGTCGGAGGTGAATCAGCGGGATCGGCCGGTCTGGATCACGGGCCACAGCCTGGGGGGCGCCCTGGCCCTCTACGCCGCCTGGCTGTTGAAGCGGAAGTTTGTCCCGGTGCACGAAGTCGGCACCTTCGGGGCACCGATGATCGGCAACAGGGAGGCCAGCGAGGCCTTCAACCGAGAGTTTGCCGGAAAGATCTTCCGCTACATCAACGGCCGCGATCCGGTGCCCAAGCTGCCGACGATGTCGCTGGTCGCCAACGAGTTTCTCCACGTCGACAGCGAGCGGCTGGTGGGGAGAGAGCCGGTCACGCGTCTGGTCGATCTGCTCGGCACGGTCGCCTCGCAGGCGGCCGACGGCATCCTCTCGGGCACGCTCCTCGACGAAGCCTGGCAGACCCTCAACGCCGAGGTGGCCAACCACTTCCTCGACCGCTACCGCGAGCAGCTGCGGGGGTAGGGACGCGGATTGGTCGGGTTGGTGGTGGCCGCCCGGGGGGCTTCTCTGGAGAAGGGGACTGGCTCCGAGCGAAGCGAGGTGCCTGTACCCTTTTCCAACTCGAGGACGCACGGAATACGGGCCCACCCCGAGCCCGCGCGAAGTTCCGAAAAATTCGGGATTCGGCGGGTTAAACCAGTCGTGACTTTGCGGTTTCACCTCCATACACTTGATTGAAACGCGTGTTTGAAACCGCGAGAAGGCCACTTTTTCCCATGATCCAGCGGATTTCGCAGAAAACCGGAACTGGCCGAGAGGCCTCCACCCGCGATCCGGTGGAGGATCCCCGGGAGCGGCTCCTGCGAGCTGCCGGGAGGGAGTTTGCCGAGAGGGGCTATGAAGGTGCCACGGTCCGCGACATTTGCCTGGCCGCCGGGGTCAACGGGGCGGCGGTCAACTACTACTTTGGCGACAAACAGCGGCTCTACATCGAGAGCGTCAAGCACGCCCACCAGGAACGGCTCCGCCAGGTGCCCGAGCCCGACTGGCCGGAGGGCACTCCCGCCAACAGGAAGTTGCGGGACTTCGTAGGCAACATGCTCGAGCGGATGCTCGGCCTCGGCCAGCCCCCCTGGCAGGTCAGCCTGATGCTCCGCGAGGTGCTTCAGCCGACCGACGCGTGTCGGGAACTCGTTGAAGACTATTTTCGCCCTCACTTCGAGCTGCTCGTCTCGATTCTCGACGAGCTCTGCCAAGGTCGGCTCGCCGAGACCGAGCTGCGGCGGGTCGCCTTGAGCGTCATCGGGCAGTGCTTCCTCTATCGGGCCGCTGGCGACGTGGTGGGCATGCTCGTGCCGGCGGGCGAGCGGGAGAGCCTCCACATGCCGCGGCAGCTCGCCGACCACATCACGCGATTCACGCTGGCGGCGTTGGGCGCAGGTCGTCCGCTTCCCGCTGCCGGCCAAGACACCATCGTTCCGGAGGCTCCGTCGGCATGAACGTCGTTCGAGGCATCATCGGATGGATCGCCCCGTTGTTCATCCTCGGGGCGGGCATCGGGATCTTCATGCTCCTCGGCCAGCAGCCGCCGCCGGAGCGGAAGCAGGCGGACAAGCCGACTGCGGCTCGGGTGCGGACGGTCGAGGTGATCCGCGAGCCGGCCGGCCTGACGATCCCGCTCGACGGGGTCGTCGTGCCGTTACGCGAGGTCACCCTCGCCGCCGAGGTACCCGGCCGGGTGGTTCGCAAGAGTCGGGACTGCAAGGCAGGACGGTTTGTGACTGCTGGCACGCTTCTCTTCGAGATTGACCCCCGCGACTACGAGTTCGACGTGGCGAGGCTCGAGCGGGAGGCGAGCCAGGCTGCCCTGTCGATTCAAGAGGTCGAGGAGGAGATCGAGCAAAGCGCCACCGCGATCGACTTGGCCACCCAGCAGCTTGAGCTGGCCCGCCGCGAGGTCAAGCGGCTCGAAGCGCTCAAGGCGGGCCGGATCGTCACCGAGGCCGAGCACGATCGGGCGGTGCGGGAAGAACTCACCGCCACGACCAATCTCACCAACCTTCAGGGCGGCTACCGCGTGCTGCAGAAGCGACGGTTCCGCCTGGAGGAGGCCAAGGCCCTCTCCGCCACGATGCTCGAGCGGGCCAAGCTCGACCTGGCCCGCACCCGGATCGTGGCCCCGATGGACGGCGTGATCGTCGAGGATCAGGCCGAGCAGGATTCGTACGTGGCCAAGGGGACGCCCCTGGTGACGATCGAAGACACGAGCGCCGCCGAAATCCGCACCAGCCTGCAGATGGACGAACTGGCCCGGGTCTGGCGGTCGGCCGGCCTGTCCGATCCGCTGGCCGGCGGCCCCCACGAGCTGCCCGGTACTCCGGCGACGGTGGTCTTCACCGTCGGCGACCGGGCCTACCAGTGGGACGGCGTCCTGACCCGGCAGGAGGGGCGGGGGCTCGACGAAAAGACCCGGACGCTGCCCTGCCGGGTGATCGTCGCCGATCCGACCTCACCCCGGGCGGTCGATCGCTATGGCGTGCCGCAAAAGGAACTGCCCCCGGGGGCGCCCCGCTCGCTGATGCGGGGCATGTTCGTGGAGGTGCTCGTGCATGTCGATTCCCCGTATGAACTGGTCTCGATTCCCGAGGAGGCCCGTCGGCCGAGCGGAGAAATCTGGTTGATCCGAGATGGCACCCTCGAGATCATCGCCCCACGTCCGGTGCAGGTGGCCGATGGTCGGGCCGTGTTCGAAAGCGGGCCGGCGGGGCTGGCGGCCGGGGATCACGTCATCACCAGCCAGCTGACCCATCCGCGGGCCGGCATGGCGGTGATGGAAGCCGAGCCGACGGCGGCGGCCGTCGAGGTGCCGCCCACGGCATCGCCCGCCGCCATCGTGCCGGAAGGTGAGGGTGAGACATGAGAGCGATCGTCGCCTGGACCATCCGCAACATGCCGGCCATGAATACCCTCATGGTCGCGGTGCTCCTGGTGGGGGCGATGGCCTTCGCCACGATGCGGCGGGAGGTCTTCCCCGAGTTTGACCTCGAGATCGTGCTGGTCACCGTGCCCTATCCGGGGGCGACCCCCGAGGAGGTCGAGGAGGGGATCTGCCAGAAGATCGAAGAGGCCTGCCGGAGCGTCGAGGGGATCAAGAAGATCACCAGCGTTGCCCAGGAGGGCTCGGGCTTCTGCGTCTTCGAACTCCGCGAAAGCGTCGAGGACGTTCAGAAGACGCTCGCCGAGATTCGTTCGGAGGTCGACAGGATTCCCAGTTTTCCCGAGCTGTCCGAGGATCCCAAGGTCGAGCAGGTGACGCTCCGCACGCCGGCGATCAAGGTGGGTGTGTTGGCACCGCCGGCGAGCCAGGGGGCGGTCTCGGAGGAGGAACTCCGCGACGTGGCCGAGGCGGTCCGCGATGACCTGCTGACGCTGCCGGCGGTGTCGGCGGCCAATCTCCAGGGAGCCCGCGACTACGAGATCGACATCGAGATCTCCGAGGCCACGCTTCGCAAGTACGGCCTCTCGCTCCAGGCGGTGGCCGACATCGTCCGCCGGGAGAACATCGAGCTGCCCGGCGGCGTGATCCGCAGCGAGAGCGGGGAGATCCTTCTCCGGGGCAAGAACAAGCGGTACTCCGGCGAGGAAATCGCCACGCTGCCGCTGGTGACGATGCCCGACGGGCTGGTGCTCACCGTCGGCGACTTGGCGACCGTGCGGGACGAGTTCGCCGACGTCGCCTCGACCAATCAGATCAATGGCCGGCCCGGGATGGTCGTTTCGGTCGATCGGACCTCGAGCGAGGACCTGCTGGCGATGGTGGCGGCGGTCAAGGGCTATGTGACCGACGCGGCCCTCCCGCCGGGCTATGAACTGGTCACCTGGGCCGACCAGTCGGTCGACGTTCGCGACCGGCTCGACATGCTCGTCTCCAATGGCCTTCAGGGGCTGGCGGTCGTGTTCGTCGTGTTGGCCCTGTTCCTCGATCTCAAGATCGCCTTCTGGGTATCGCTCGGGATCCCCTTCTCGATGCTCGGGACCGGGATGCTGATGCTGACGACCGACCAAACGCTCAACATGCTCTCGATGTTCGCCTTCCTGATGGCGATCGGGATCGTCGTCGACGACGCGGTGGTCGTCAGCGACAACATCGAGCGACACCGCCGGATGGGCAAGGGCCTGATGGCTGCTGCGATCGATGGCACCGTCGAGGTGATTCCCAGCGTCGTCTCCAGCGTGACGACCACCGTGATCACCTTCATGCCCCTCTGCTTCGTCTCGGGGGTGATGGGGAAGTTCATCGCGGTAATGCCCTTCGCCTTCATCACGGCCCTCTTGATGTCGCTGTTTGAATCGACGCTCGTGCTGCCGGGCCACCTTGCCCACGAGAAGAGCCTTCTGTTCACGATTCTCGGCGTAATCCTCTACCCGCTGCGGCTGCTCCTGCCGGTGATCGCCTTCCTGCAGCGGGCGTGCGAGCGGACACTCAAGTGGGTCGTCCGCCATATCTACTCCCCGCTGCTCGACATCGCGCTCGACAACCGGCTCTCCACCCTGGCCGTCGCCCTCGGCATCCTCCTGGTGGCGATGGGGATCGTCCGCAGCGGCGTCACTCCCTTCACGCTCTTCCCCAAGATCGACGCCAACCGACTGCTGGCCAAGATCGTCTTCCCCGACGGCACCCCGGCCGATGTCACCGAAGACGCGACTCGCCGGATCGAGGAGGCGGCCTTCGCGGCCTCCGCCAAGTTCTCGCCGCCGGGCGAGCCGATTGTCACCCTCGTCCACCGGGCGGTCGGTCAGGTGGCGGCCCAGGGGGAGGTCGGCCCCGACGCCCGGATGAGCGGCAGCCACGTCGGCGCCGTCGCCCTCGAACTGGTCGACGGTGAGAGCCGCGACATCACCAGCGAGGAGTTCATCAGCGAATGGCGGCAGGCAGCAGGCGAGTTTGCCGGGACCGA
>JAQCJP010000187.1 GCA_027592945.1 Planctomycetota bacterium | reverse complement strand
CTGGAGGGCGGCGGGGGAGGGGGCGGGCATGAAAAACTCCTGGCGAGGGATGCGGACGGGCCCGGTTTGCCGCGTTGGCACCGACGGCCGATACTCGATGGCCCATGGACGCAGACGCAAACGCACACGCCGCCGGCCCTGCCGCCGAAGATGATTTGTCCGGCCGCAGGCTCGGAGGATACAGGCTCCTGCGGCGGCTGGGAAGTGGTGCGATGGCCGATGTCTACCTGGCCGAGCAGACGTCCCTGGCCCGGCACGTCGCTGTCAAGGTGCTCCGGCAGGCCACGCTCCGTCACCCTGCCGCAGTGGAGCGGTTCGAACAGGAGGCCCGGGCGGCCGCGGCGCTCGTCCACGGGCACATCGTGCAGATTCACGAGGTGGCCAGCATCGCCGGCCATCACTTCCTGGTCGAGGAATATGTTGCCGGTCCGTCGCTGCGGGCCTGGCTCTCTGGCCGCGGGCCGCTCGATGCCGGCCAGGCGCTCGCCGTGCTCTCGCAGGTGGGCTCGGCGCTCGTGCGGGCGGCCGAGCAGGGGATCGTCCATCGCGACATCAAGCCGGAAAACCTCCTGGTGACCCCGGCCGGGGATGTGAAGGTGGCCGACTTCGGGCTGGCGCGGATTGCGGGCGAGGATCTGGAACTCACCCGTGACGGGATGACCTTGGGGACGCCGCTCTACATGAGCCCGGAGCAGGGCGAGGGCCGGCCAGTCGATGCCCGCAGCGACCTCTATTCGCTCGGGGCAACGGTCTACCATCTGCTCGCCGGGGAGCCTCCCTTCACCGGGACCACGGCGATCGCCGTCGTGATGGCCCACATCAAAGACCCGCTGGTGCCACTCGAGACGCGACGCCCCGACCTGCCGGCAGGGCTCTGCGGGATCGTCAGCCGGCTGTTGGCCAAGGATCCGGCAGACCGCTTCGCCACCCCGCGGGAGTTGCTTCAGGCGGTGAGCGGGCTGGAGAGCAGCGTGGCGGCCGGCCAGCAGAACGGCCATTCGCCGCTGGCCTGGGATTCGGACGACATCGCCTGGTTTCAGCCGGGAGTGGGTGATCCTCACTCCGCGGCTGCCGCCGCCGCCACGGCCCCGTTGCGGGCTCACGCGGTGACATCGAGACTCCACGAAGCCACGCGACACCTCGAGGCTGTGGAGAAGCGAGTCGAATCGCAGCGGCAGCAGGAGCGGCGGCGGTGGCTGGGGATTGCCGTAGCGGCCCTCGCCGCCGCGGGAGCAGGCTTCGCGATCGGCCGGTCTCGGTCCCGCCGCAGCACGCTTTTTCGCCGCCGCTGAACTGGCTGGGGCCGCGCCCGTGCCGGCCACGAGCGAATGACCGACTTTGCCGCGAAAATGGTCCAGGCCGGCCTCCCGGAAGGGGCCTTCAAGTCTGCTTGACTCCCCAGCCGACACTGCTAGAACCAAAGCATAGGGCCCCCATCGTCTAGTGGCCCAGGACGTCGGATTCTCAGTCCGAAAACCGGGGTTCGACTCCCCGTGGGGGTGCTTCTTAAGCCCGCCGAACCGCCGGTCAGGCGGGTTCGAGCATGCCTGCCGCCACGCTGGCGGTGCGAGGCGTTCAGGTCAGGTGCTCTGAATCGATCGTGCCGGCGTCTCAGGGCTTGACGACCCGCCCTGCCAACCCTGGTAGCCGACCATCTGCCGGGGGCATCGTATTCTTGGTTTCAGCGGGGAATCGAGGCCGGTCAATGACTTCCGGCCCGCTCGCCCCGCCTCTGAATACGGGAGGCATGCTTCATGACGGCTTTTCTGGTGAGAATCAGCACCCTGATGCTCGCGGTGACGGCGGTAGCGAACTGCATGCCGGTGACGGCCGCCGAGTTCCAGCCGGTTCCTGCCGACAAGGCGACCTTCGATGACGATGCCGGCCGCGATCGATCCGTCATCTACCGCTTCGATCCGGTCACCGAGCAGGTCTGCCCCGTCACGGCGGCCGAGATCAAGCCGGCCCATGTCTACGGTCGGTATGACCGCAGCCTCGGCCGCTGGGTCTGGAGCAAGGCTGACGCGGCCGGCAACCTCCGCTACGCGATGGGGCCGGGCTCGACGCAGCCGGCCCGGCTGTTCGACCTGCGGGGAACCGACGCGGAGCGGCAGCGGGCCCTGGAACGCCGCGCTCCGGAACTGGCCCGGCTGCTGACGATCCAGGGGGCCCAGCCGATGCTCCGGCTCGATGACCAGGGCCGCTGGGATCTCGGACCCACGCCCTGCGTGTCGAGCGTCTTTGATCTCGCCACTGGCGAGCGATGGGAGTGGCACGCCGACGCCCCGAGCCGGGTGGTTCACTCCGGCGGCAATCGGTGGGCGTTTGCCGATGGCTGGTATCAGCCGGGCTGGTGAGTGGCGAGGGCCGATCGTCCCACGGCCCGCCGTCTCCACCGGCTTTCGCCGGGGGACTTGGATGTCGTCAGGCTGAGTATTCGCTGCGGGTGACGTCGGGCGCGACTCCTTCGGGCGTGTCGTCGCTGGCGATGTCGAACCACTCTTTTCGAAACTCGATCCGCGGCTGCGTCGTCGGATTGGCCAGGGCGATGTTGCTCACCAGGGCAATCACGGCGTCGGCCAGGGCCACCTCCGGCTTGCAGCGGGGCTGGTTTTCCGGGGCCGGGTTGCGGATGCACCAGGCCCAGTGCTCCATCTCCTCGGTGTAGCCGCGGGAGGGAGGGGCTTCGCCACCGCCGGTCGTGGCCGCGACAACGCCCCCGCCGCCCCCGCTCTCGGTCGTGTCGAGCACCGGGGCGCCGTCCTTGGCCGTCGAGACGCTCACCCGCGTGTCGCGGGCGGAGCCCTTGTAGAGCATCACGTCCTGCTCGTTCTCGAGGATCAGCGTGCCGGCGGTGCCCATCACCACCTCGCCGTAGCCGCCGAAGCCGTTGCCATTGATCGAGGAATAGGTGACCACGATCTTCTTGTTGGGATCGGCAACACCGCCGTCGGCATCGAAGTAGCCCGGGGCCGGATACTCGTACATGCAGTAGACATGGTCGTCGACCTCGCGGTCGGCCGGGAAGATGCTCCGGTTGCCGACGGCCGTGACCGTCAGCGGCTTGACCTTCTTCCCCTTGCCGTGCATCGCCGAGACGAAGATCCCGGCGGCGTCGAGCTGGTGGCTGCCGAGCTCCGCCATCAGGCCGCCGCCGGTCCGCTCCCAGAGCCGCCAGCGGATCAGCTCCTCGAGCGGCGTGCGGAGGGCCCCGTCAGGGAGCGTTTTCTCCGTGTAGCCGTAGGCGGCCGCATCGACCTCGGCGTCGAGCAGCTGGGCCTCGGCCTGGGCGATCCGCTTGCGGAGGGCGTCGATGTCTGCCGGCTTGGCCCGGTCGAGCGCCTTCTTCCAGCCGGCGAGTTGCTTGGCGAGCTTCTCGTCGCCGGGCAGCGGCGGCTTCCAGGAATCCTTGCCGGGGAGGTTCCCCCGGTGCCACTGGGCCCGGATCGAGTGGACGTCGCCGATCAGCCCGGCGGTGCCGATCGTGTGGACGGCGTTGTCGTAGAGGATGCTGTAGTGCCGCTGGTGGCCCGTGGCCAGGAGCTTGCCCGTCTCCCGGGACACCCGCCCCATCTCCTTGCACTCGTGGATGCTGTGGCCCATCAGCTTCTCGGTGAGCACATGCTTGCCGGCCCGCATCGCCTTGATGGCCGCCGGGGCGTGGAGATGAAGGGGCAGGGCGATGATCACCGCCTCGACGTCATCGTTGGCCAGCAGCTCTTCGTAGCCCTCGTAGACCTTGACCTGCTTGCGGGCGGCGTCTTCGGTCTTCCAGCCATACTTCGCCATCAGCCCCGGCCGGACGCGTGCCGCGTTGGGGCTCGAGGAGTCGCCGTGGAAGGCACGGAAGCGGTTGTAGGGCCGAATGTCGGCCACGGCCACGACCTGGAGGTAGTCGGGATTGAGGGCCCCGATCAGCACGCTCCCCTCGTCGCCGGTGCCGATCACGCCGACCCGGAGCGGATCGCCCACGCTCTTGCCGTAGCCGAAGTAGAGAGAGCCGAGGCCTGCGCCAGCCGCCACACCGGCGGTGATGCCGGCCAGGAAATCACGGCGAGTGATGCTGACAGCGTCGGTGAAGTTGTCTTTGCCGATCTGTTTCTGCTCTTCAGACAGGTTCATCGAGATCACCTCGGGGCGAAAAAGTGAGTCAGGCGTTGCCGCGTGGCGACCGGCTGCCGCAGCAGGCACGCCGCAGCGGGCAGTGCGAATCGAGCCACGGCTCCAGGAAGTGGTCGAGGCCGCTCCAGCCGCCGGTCGGCAGTGCCGCCAGGGCCAGAAGCCCGGCCATCTCGACCCACTGGGCGTACGTGTCTTGCGCGCCGGGCACCCAGAAGGGCTGGGAGGCGATCACCGTGAGCAGGAAGATCGCCCCGCCGACGGCGTTGAACTTCACGAACAGCCCCACCACCAGGCAGGCTCCGATCGTGGTCAGCGACCAGCTGACGAAGCGGTCGGCCTTCCAGAGCGCCGTCCGCGGGGCGGCCGCCTCGATCCGGCTGCGGTCGGCAGGGGGAAGCGGGGCGTCCCATTCGGACTCGAGCCGCCGACCGATCGCCGCGGCCTCGGCCATCCAGTCGGCGGCCTGGCCGGAGAGCTCGCGGCGTTTCTTGGCCACCCGTTCCCGCTCGAAGGGAACCTCCCGGGAAGCAGGAGCAGCCTCTTTGTCGGCCAGGCGGACGACCTCCAGCCGGTACGTCTCGAGGTCTTCGCGGATCCCGGCCAGCCAGTCGGCAAGCTCCTTCTGTGAGGCCTCGAGCGCGGCCTCGGCCTGGTCGAGCTTCTCCCCGGCCAGCGGGATGATCTTCCGCCGGTCGGCCAGCCGCTTCCGCCAGCCGTCGGTGAGGCTCTTTTCCCAGGCGGCGATCACGTCGGCGGTGGTCAAGCCGTTTGCGGCCCCGAGCGTTCCCGACCAGTCGCCGGTCTGCGGCAGCAGGCTGCGGTATTGCTCGGCCAGAGGGCCGACGGCCGCCTTGCGGAACGGCACGCTCGACCATTCAGGATCCCTCAGGTGGCTGACACCCTCCAGGAAAAAGTGCAGCCCGATCACGATGCGCAAGAATGCGAGGGCGACCAGGGCGAGCAGCGAGGTGCGCATGATGCTGGCGGGGCGGGTGGAGAATGGCGGCGACAAACCCCTCTAGTTGACCTTCGATCTCCGACAGCGGCAACCCCCGGGCCGACCGGCCGTTTGAACGGTGACGGCTGCCCCGTGATCGAGGCCTCCTTGAGAAACCGGCCGCCCGGCACTTGTCAGAAAACGCCTCCGGCTGCGACAACGCTCGGCGATGCGAATCGTGCTCTGTTATCCCGTCGAGGCCCGCCACGTCGCCAGCATCGCGGCGGCAGCTCCCGGCGCCGAGATCGTCGACGCCGGCCAGGAACGGGTGGCCGCAGCACTCCCCGAGGCCGACATCTTCTGCGGCCATGCGAAGGTGCCGGTGCCTTGGGAGGAGGTCGTCGCCGCGGGCCGCTTGCGGTGGATTCAGTCGTCGGCCGCCGGGCTTGACCATTGCCTCGTGCCGGCAGTCGTCGATTCCGAAATCGTCGTCACCAGCGCGTCGGGCGTGTTGGCCGATCAGGTGGCCGAGCATGCCCTCGGGCTGGCGATCGCCTGTACGCGGCGGCTGCCGCTCTTCCTCGAACAGCAGGCGCGGAAGGAGTTCGTCCGCCGGCCCACTCGTGATCTCACCGGGGCGACCGTGGGGATCGTCGGCCTCGGTGGGGTGGGGCGGCGGCTGGCGGCTGTGCTGCAACCGTTCAAGGTGAGAATCCTGGCGACCGACTGGTTCCCGGTGAACAAACCGGCCGAGGTGGAGGTGCTCGGGCCGCCGGAGATGCTGCCTGATGTCCTGGCGGCGGCCGACGTGCTCTTCCTCTGCGCCCCGCTCACCGACCAGACCCGCGGCATGATCGACGCGGCCGCCCTGGCAGCGCTCAAACCGGGGGCGATCCTCGTGAATGTCGCCCGGGGACCGCTGGTCGACGAACTGTCCCTCGCCGCGGCCCTCGAGGAAGGGCGGCTCGATTCCGCCGCTCTCGACGTGACGCCGGAGGAGCCGCCTGCCCCTGAAAGCCCGCTCTGGCGAGCGCCCCGCCTGATCATCACTCCTCATGTCGCCGGACAGAGCGGCCACCGAATCGACGCGATGACCGAATTTTTCTGCAACAATCTGGGAAGGTATCTTCGAGGTGAGGGGCTGCGCAACCGGGTCGACAAGCGGCTCGGCTTCCCGGCCCCGCCGGCCTCGTCATCCGCCAGGGACGGGCAGACGCCATGAGCACGACGATCATCCGTGAGGAGCGGCCGACAATCTCGGCTGCCGGCGACGTCGGCACGCGGTGCCCCGAGGAGCTCCTCGCTCGCTACACCGAGATCCTCGGCTCCGGCCGGCTCAACTGGACGGAATACCACACGCTCTCCCGCCGGCTCGGCGCCGGCGGGCAGGGAGTCGTCTATCTGACGATGCGGCGGGGGGCCGGCGACTTCACGCTCCCGGTCGCGATCAAGATCTTCTCGCCGGAACGCTACGAGACCGAAAGCCTCTACATGGAGGCGATGGACCGGATCGCGTCGGTGGCCGCCCGGGTGGCCCAGATCCAGCACGACAATCTCCTCGACGTGCAGAACTTCGTCGAGCAGCGACGAATCCGGATCATGGAGATGGAGTGGATCGACGGCTACGACCTCTCCCGTCTGCTGGCCCCGGAGCTCCTCGAGCAGACCCGCGCCAACGTGGACGACGACCGCTGGGACTATCTCAACAACGTCTGCGTGACGGCCGGGCCGCGGCAGTCGCGGCTCAAGCCGGGAGTCGCCATCGCGATCGTACGGGAGTGCCTGGCGGCCCTGGCGGCCGTCCACCGCGAGGGGATCGTGCACGGCGACATCAAGACCGCCAACATCATGGTCAAGCGGACGGGCAACGCGAAGATCATCGACATCGGCTCGGCCCACGCCTGCGACGACCTCCCCGCCACCCGCACCTGCACGCCCGCCTATGCCGCCCCCGAGGTGCTCGAGGGCCGCGACAACACGCCCCGCAGCGACCTCGCCAGCCTCGGCTACGTGCTGATCGAGATGCTCTCGGGCCAGCCGCCCTTCAGCGGGCTGCATTCGTTTCGCGATCTGCTCGAGGCCAAGCGATCGCTCGTGCACCGGCTGCCGCAGGTTCTGCCGGCCGAGGTGACCTGCAATGAACTCCTGATGGACTTCTGCCGCGGCCTGATCGCCCCCGATCCGGCCAAGCGATTTCCCAGCGCCGAAGACGCCGACCACACCAAGATGGGCGCGGCCAACTTCCACCG
This sequence comes from Planctomycetota bacterium, assembly GCA_027592945.1. GTDB lineage: Bacteria > Planctomycetota > Planctomycetia > Pirellulales > UBA1268 > QWPN01. Next base: position 201 of record JAQCJP010000187.1, on the reverse strand, counting down.
GCAGCTGATCGTGGGGGGCTTGGCCAGCGAGTATGAAAACGAGATCCGAGCCTGGCTCGACGAGTTTGAGTGACCCGTGGGTCTGAGATGGCCCAACGGCCGGGGGCCTTCTATTGCACCAACACGCGCGCACACGGAATACGGGTTCGCGAGGGGTGGGCCCGTGCCAATCGAGCCGGCGTTGGGAAACCGAGCGCAGCC
>JAQCJP010000186.1 GCA_027592945.1 Planctomycetota bacterium | reverse complement strand
GGCGGCGACATCCGGCTGATCGCGTTACACCCAAGCCGGGGTCGATCCGGAAGGTCCTCACGCATCTGGGCGAACCGCTCGAGCCTCCGCCAGTCTCTCCCGCCCGCGGGCCACCCGCCGACTGGGGCGAGCTCGTGCAGGCCCACCCTCGATCGGGCAATCATTCAGGCACGGATAGACGAGCTGCCCATGATCGACATCCACAGCCTCTGAGTGGTGCCGGACGCGAGGCGACGAAACGCCGAGAACGGCCGACTGGGAGACGGTCTAGACTGGGGACGGTCTGCGCTCAGGCGAGAAAAACGCCACAGCAGAGGGGTTCGGGGAGCTTGCGGCAACGGGCCCGAGCCGCCCGAAATGCCCGCTCTCGCTACTTATGAGCAGTCCGTAAGCCCCGAGTCCGTTGCGAAAGTGCCATTGGCCGACCCAGCCTTTTGATGGACGGTAAAAAACCTCAAGCCCGCGGTGCAGACGATCATGGTCGCCCGGCCCCGGGTGGGCGATAGTGGGGGGGGTGGCTGGCCTGAACGTCGCCGGTCGCAGCGAACAGCCTGTCCGCTGCCGCTGTTGCGTGTCCACTCTCATCAGGAGACGATCGATGACCTCCCGCACGCTCTGCACCGTAGCGGCCGCGATCACCGTTGGGATCTTGGCAGATCCGACCGCGGCGGCCCAGCCGGCCGACGGCTCGGCCCCGGCACCTGCCGGGCGGCCGCTGACGGAGTGGAGCGGTGCCTCCGACCGCTGGCGGATCGAAGGCGACACGATCACCGCGGAGATCCCCGCCGGCGAGAAACTCCGGCGCAACGATTTTCTCTGGTGGGACGGCACGGTCGGCGACTTCGACCTTTCTCTCGAATACCGGATCGAGGGGCATCGGTCGGCCAACTCGGGCATCCAGTTTCGCAGCACGCGGCTGCCCGACGGCCACGCCCGGGGCTACCAGGCCGATCTCGACGACGGCGCGACCTGGCTGGGGCGGATCTACGACGAGCACGGCCGGGGGCTGCTCGTGGAGCGGGGCGTGCGCAAAGCGATCGCGCCGGACGGCCGCACCTGGACGGATGTGTTCGCATCGCCCGAGGCGATCCGCGAGGTCGTGCGGGCCGCCGATTGGAACCGCTACCGGATCCGGGCCACCGGCGGGCATGTCACCGTCTGGATCAACGACACGCTCGCCGCCGTGCTCGACGACCGCGACGCCAAGCAGGCGGAGTTCTCCGGCCGGCTGGCGTTGCAGCTCCACTCGGGCCCCGGGCCGGTGAAGCTGCAGTTTCGCGACATCCGCCTGACCGACCTGGGCACGACGGTCACCGCCAATCCGGCGGCACGGCTCGCAAAGGATCCGAAGGGGCAAGGCCGCGACTGGTCGAGCCCGGTGCTCTGGCACACGGTCGCCAACCAGCCGGCCAAGCCGGGCGGCACGCGTGCGGCGGCGACCAACGACCAGGCGGCAGCGACCGTCGCCGGGGCGAAGGTCACGCCGGGATTCCGCCTCGACCTCGTCGCCGCCGAGCCCGACCTCCATCAACCGATCGCGTTCGCCATCGATCCGCGGGGACGGCTCTGGGTCGTGGAAGGGCACAGCTATCCAACCAAGCGGCCCGAAGGCCAGGGGCTCGACCGGATCGTGATCTTCGCCGACGACGATGGCGACGGCACATTCGAGACTCGGAAGGTCTTCACGGAGGGGCTGAATCTCGCCAGCGGCCTCGAGCTGGGCTTCGGGGGCGTGTTCGTGGGAGCGGCACCGCACCTGCTCTTCATCCCCGATCGCGACGGCGACGACCTGCCCGACGGCGAGCCGGAGATCTTGCTCGACGGCTGGGGCTTTCAAGACACCCACGAGACGCTCAACAGCTTCACCTGGGGGCCCGACGGCTGGCTCTACGGCTGCCACGGCGTGTTCACCACGTCGGACGTCGGCCGGCCCGGCGCGCCGCCGGAGGAGCGGCACCGCATCAAGGCCGGCATCTGGCGGTATCACCCGGTCAGCAAGCAGTTCGAGATCTTCGCCCATGGCGGCAGCAACCAGTGGGGCATCGACTTCTCGAGCGTGGGCGACGCCTTCATGACCCATTGCCGGAGCTTCCACGGCGGGGGTGGCACGACCCACATCCTCCGCAACGGCCACTTCTGGAACCAGGCCAACGCCGGCTACCCCCCCTTCATCTGCCGCGAGGCACCTGCCTTCGCCCCCGCGCTCAAAAACTTCCTGCCGGCCGCGGCCCGGTACGACAGCGGCGAGGGGGGCGCGGGCAAGAAGGGCACCGACGCCGTCTACGGCGGCCACTCGCACGTCGGCACGATGGTCTATCTCGGCGACAACTGGCCGGAGATCTACCGCGACCGGATCTTCACCAACAACCTCCACGGCCGGCAGCTGAACCACCAGGAGGCCGTCCGCCAGGGGAGCGGCTACGAGGTGTTTCACGCGGGCTACGACATCCTCCACGTGCCGGACGAGACATACGTGGCGGTCGACCTGCAGTATGGCCCCGACGGCGGCGTCTACGTGATCGACTGGAGTGACCGGCAGCACTGTCACAATCCCGCCACCGAGGTCTGGGACCGCTCCAACGGCCGGCTCTACCGGGTGGCCTGGGCGGAGACGTTCCGGCCGGTGTCGGTGGATCTCGCCGCCAAGACCGACGCGGAGCTCGTGGCCCTGCACACGCACCGCAACGAATGGTTTGTCCGCACGGCACGCCGGCTCCTCCAGGAGCGGTCCGCCGCCGGCACGCTCGACCCCGCCGTGCTCGAGCCCCTGCGGGAGATGGCCTCCTCGGCCGACGCCGTGACGGCCCTCCGCGGCCTCTGGACGCTCCACGTGACGGGAGCCCTCGACGACGCGGGCCTGGCCCGGGCCTTCGCCCACTCGGACGATCGCGTGCGGGGCTGGGCCGTCGCGCTCGCCACCGAACTTCCGGGCACACCGCGGATTCCGATGGCGGCCCTCCTGGCGGCGGCCAAAAAGGATCCTTCGCCGCTGGTCCGTCGGTCACTCGCTTCGGCGCTGCCCATGCTGCCGCCGGCCGACCGCTGGACGCTCGGCGCGGCACTGGCCATGCACGGTGAGGATGCGGCCGACCGCTTCCTGCCGAAGCTGATCTGGAGCGGCCTGGCCCCGCTCATGGAGAGCGATTTGCTGCGGGCCGCGGCGCTGGCCGAGGCGACGCCGATCGAGCCGCTCGCCGACTCGATCGACTGGTATCTGGGCCGGTCGCAGGAGGGGCGGCGGCTGCTGGTCGCCGCCATGGTGAAGGAACCGCCCGCCCGGGCAACGCGGCTGGTCGAGATCCTCGACTTCGCCCTGGCCAACTCAGGGGCCGTACCGGCGGCCGAGGGCTGGGCGGCCGTGGTCGCCCGGTTCGCGGACGGCGCGACGGCGAAGCAGGTCCGCCGGCTGTCGGGCGTGTTCGGGGATGCCGAAGTCCTGGCCGCGATGCGGGCCACGCTCGCCGACCGGGGTGGTGCCCTCGCGGCTCGCAGAGAAGCCTTCGCGTTGCTCGCGCGGGTCAACGACGCGGAGTCCGTGCCGATCTTCGTGTCGCTGCTCGACGACCCCGAGTTTCGCACCGCGGCATTGCCGCTCGTGAGCCGCTCGAACGACCCGACCGTGGGCGACAGGCTGCTGGCGAACTACGGCTCCTTGGGCGAGCAGGATCGCCGGGCGGCGGTCGCAACGCTCGCCAGCAAGCCAGCCTTCGCCCGACCGCTCGTGGCGGCGCTCGAGGGCGGGCGGTTTCCCAAGGACGACGTCACGGCCTCCCAGCTCCGACAGCTCCGCGGCCTCGAAGATGCGGAGATCCGGGCCGCCCTCGACCGCGTCTACGGCAAGGTGAACGAATCGCCGGCCGCGGCGAAGGCCACGATGGCCCGGCTGAAGGGGGTCTGGCGGTCAACGCCGCGGTGGGCAATCGACCGCGACCGCGGCCGGGCCGTGTTCGCCAAGGCCTGCGCCAACTGCCATGTCCACGGCGACTCAGGAGGCCAGCTCGGGCCGAACCTCACCGGTGCCTGGATGAACGGTCCCGACTACTTCGTGGAAAACCTCGTCGATCCCAACGCCGTGGTCGGGCCGGATTACCAACTGACGACCGTGATCACCGACGACGGCCGCTCGATCAACGGCATCATCGCCGAGGAGACGCCCGAGTCGCTCGTGCTCCGCACCCCCGACGGCCCGGTGACGGTGCCGGTCGCCGCGATCGAGGAGCGGACCACGTCGGCCGTCTCGCTGATGCCCTCGGGGATCCTCGAAAGCCTGCCGGAAGACGAGTTCCTCGCGCTCATCAAGTTTCTGACCACCAAGCCCTGACGTATTCCCCGGAGCCGCCCGATGACCGTGTCTCCTTCCGCGCCCCGCAAGCTTCGCACCGCGATCGTCGGCCTCGGCTTCGGGGCCGAGTTCATCCCCATCCATCAGCGGCACCCGCAGGCCGAGCTCGTCGCCATCTGCCAGCGATCGGCCGACAAACTCGACGCCATCGGCAAGGCCCACGGCGTCGAGCGGCGGTATCGCGACTATGCCGAACTGCTCAAGGACAAGGAGATCGACGCCGTCCACATCAACTCGCCGATCCCGGACCACGCGGCGATGTCGCTCGCGGCCCTGGAGGCGGGCAAGCACGTGATGTGCACCGTGCCCATGGCCACGAGCGTCGAGGACTGCCGGAGGATCGTCGAGCTCACGGAGCGGACGGGCCTGAAGTACATGATGGCCGAGACGGTCGTCTACGCCCGGGAGTTTCTGTTCGTGAAGCAGCTGGCCGACGCGGGCGAGCTCGGCAGGATCCAGTTTCTCCAGGCCAGCCACCAGCAGGACATGGACGGCTGGCCCGACTACTGGCCGGGGCTGCCGCCGATGCACTACGCGACCCACTGCGTGGGGCCGTGCCTGGCGCTCGAACGCAAAGACGCCGCCGAAGTGAGCTGCTTCGGCTCCGGGCGAATCCGCGAGGAACTCATCGGGAAGTACGGCTCCCCCTTCGCCGTCGAGACCGCGCATGTCGCCCTCCGCGACAGCGACGTCGTGGCCCGGATCATCCGTTCGCTGTTCGACACGGCGCGGCAATACCGTGAGAGCTTCGACGTCTACGGGTCGAAGCAGAGCTTCGAGTGGCAGCTCTGCGAGGGGGAGGAGCCGGTGCTCCACACGGCCAAGAAGCCGGAGCCGGAGATTCCGCGGCGGGTGAGCGTGCCCGACTTCGCCGACCGGCTCCCGGAGCCGCTGCGGCCCTTCACGACCGGCGGCGTCTACGATGCCGACGAGCACCAGCACCTCTCGTTCACGCAGGGGGGCGGCCATGGCGGCAGCCATCCGCATCTGGTGCACGAATTCGTGACGGCCTTGGTCGAGGGCCGCGATCCTTATCCGAATGCCCGCCAGAGCGCCAACTGGACCTGCACGGGCCTGCTCGCCCACGAGAGCGCGATTCACGGCGGCGCGATCCGCACGCTGCCGGAGTGGACGTTTTCCTGACTCACGGGGACAGTCCCCGCCGCGGGGACTGTCCCCTTTCCTGCGTTGACTCCGTGCTACAGTGTTCGCATGCCAGCGTCACGCCGTGCTGCCCCGCGGCCGAGCCCTCGCGTCGCGCTCCTGATCGAGGCGTCAAACGCCTACGGCCGGGGTCTGCTCGCGGGCATCCACCGGCATCTCCAAGAGCAGGAGCCGTGGACGATCTTCCTCCCCGAGCACGGCCGGGGGATGCCCCCCTTGGAGATGCTCAAGGGGTGGCGTGGGGAGGGCGTCATCGCCCGGGTCGAAACCCCCGCGATCGCCGCCGCGATCAAGAAGATCCAGCGCGGCGGCCCGCTGGCCGTCGTGGACGTGAGCGCCGCCCGGCTGCTTCCCGGCGTGCCCTACGTGGAGACCGACGACGTCGCCATCGCTCGGCTGGCGGCCGAGCACTTCATCGAACGCGACTTCCGGCACCTCGCCTTCTTGGGCGACGACCGGTTTCGCTGGAGCGGCAATCGCCGCGATGCGTTCGCGGCGGCGGCGCGGGGCCGCTCGATCTCGGTTTACGAGCCCCGCGGCCGAGCTCGCGACGAGGCCGCGGAAGACGCGGCGATCGAGGCCTGGCTCGTGACGCTCCCCAAGCCGGTCGGGCTGTTCGCCTGCTACGACGTCCGGGGGCGGCAGGCGGTCGAGGCCTGCCGGCGGGCGGGGCTCGCGGTGCCCGACGAAGTGGCCGTGCTCGGCGTCGATGACGACGCGGTGCTCTGCGGCCTCACGAGCCCGCCGCTTTCGAGCGTGATCCCCGACGCGATCAGCGCCGGTCGGCTGGCTGCCGAGCTGCTCGGGGCGCTGTTCCGCGGCGAGCGGCTCGACCACGACGAATGGCTGCTACCCCCCCTGGGCATCGCGACGCGGCAGAGCACCGACGTCTTGGCGATCGACGACGAGCTGGTGGCCACCGCGGTCCGGCAAATCCGCGAGCGGGCCTGCACGGGCATCAAGGTGGCCGACCTCGTGCGGTCGCTCGGGGTCAGCCGGCGGGTGCTCGAACGCCGGTTTCTTCGTCGGCTCGGGCACACGCCCCACGATGAAATCGCCCGGGTGCGGTTCCGCCGCGTGGAGCAGCTGCTCGCCGGGACCGATCTGCCGCTGACCACGATCGCCGCCCGGGCTGGCTTTCGGCATCCCGAAACCATGACGGTGGCCTTCACTCGCCGCCACGGCCTGCCGCCGAGCCGCTGGCGGCAAGCGCGATCCTGAGGCCGGATCGATTGACAGCCTTGGGAACTCCTGCTGCGGATGCCCCGGCCGCCCTTCCTCGATCAGCCGGATGATCCGCGTGAAGTCGGCGCGTGGCCGGCTCGCCGTACATCTTCGGAGGCTTCACCGAGGAGCATCGCCGCTTGTCCCAGCGACACGCGGTCCGAATCCGGGCCTACAATCCGGGCACCTACGACCTGATCTGCAAGCAGATCAAGAAGAAGGCCGACGGCGTTGGGCTAAATGGCGTCACCCACCATGCCCTCCGGCGAACGGCGATGGAGCTGTCTGATCAGGGCGAGGAACTGTCGGCCACGGACCGCTCTTCCAAGAACCTCGGTACCACAACGAAGAACAAGGAAGGCCACTACATGGTCCGCAAGTTTCACGGACGGACGGCCTACCTTCGGGCGGACAGCCTCTACGCGGGGCTGTCCCAGGCCTTGAGCCACTTTCCCGAGGTCGCCGGGCTGGTCACCTTCCCGACGTTCCTGCCGGCCCGGCCAGTCACCGCCGCAGACTTGGCCGCGCTCACCGAGCGGGTGCGCCGCTGGAAGTCCGCGCGGCCGGGAGCCAACGGCGTCGTCGAGCTCACGCCGCCCCGAGTTCCTCGACAGGCTTGTCGATCTCGTCCCGCCGCCGCGGAAGCACCGGCATCGTTATCACGGGGTGTTTGCGTTGAATCACAAGCTGAGGCGGGCCGTTACGGCGCTCGCGATCGGGAATATCAGCAAGCGGTGCGAGGCCGCTAGCGGCGGGCATGGGGGCAAAGCCCGCGTTACGGATGGCTGCTG
>JAQCJP010000185.1 GCA_027592945.1 Planctomycetota bacterium | reverse complement strand
CGGGGCCGCCGCCAGCGTCGCCCCGCTGCCGACGGTCACCTCGCTGGCGGCCACGGCGTCGGCCGCGGCGACCTCGAGCGTGCCCGCCGCCACCGTTGTCGGGCCGGAGTAACCGGCCGCCGCGTCGAGCAGGAGCGTGCCCCCGCCGGCCTTTGTCAGCGACCCGGCCACGGCAATCCGCGGCTCGGCGTCTTGCGATTCGCTCGCCCCAGCGGCGACCTCCACGAGAATCGGCCCGAGCGTGGCGGCCATTCCGGCGTCCCGCAGGGCCACCACCCCGGCGACGTCGAGATTCGGCCGGTCGCCCAGATCGAGCCCGGCCGGCCCCTCGTAGCCGGCCAAAAGCTCCGAGAGATCGGCCAGGCCCACGGCCGCGTCGAGCGTGACGTTGCCAGCCGCCCAGCCGCCGGTCGCCCCGTAGCCCGTGACGAGCGTTTCCAGGTCGCCCTGACCAACCGTGCCGTCCAGGTCCAAGTCGCCAAACCGCGTCTCGAAGAGCCCCTCGACCAGGCTCGTCAGGTCGCCGGCGTCGAGCACGCCGTCGGCGTTGATGTCGTCGGTCCAGCGGTCTGTCGAGAGAGCCGGATTGAGGATCCGGCTGCGGAGCAGGTCGATGTCGGCCGGCCCCGCCCCGCCGCTGCCGCTGAGATCGGCCCGCCGTCGCAGCATTCCCGTCACCGCCGCCTCGACTGTCGGGCCCGCCCCGCCGGCGGTGAGCGTGCCCCGCAGGCCGAGCATGTCGGCGGTGTTGACCAGCCCGTCGCCGCCGAGGTCGCCCGCCGGGTTGAACTGCTCGTCGCGGCTGAGCACGACCGTCTCGAAGGCCTCGACGTCGGCCGCGGTGAAGCCCCCGTCGAAGTCGAGGTCGCCGAGCCCCCGGCCGATCGAGGTGGCGGCGGCCAGCCCCGGAATCCGCCGGATCGAACGATTGCCGGTGATCTCGGTGGTCACCACTGTGGCGACCAGATTGCCGCTCATCACGTCGGCCGCCTGGAAGCTGAACAGGTCGCGGTCGATCTGCTCGGCGGCGGTTGAGCCACTCAGCAGGGCGAGAACCTCGCTGTCATCGAGGCCAGCCGGGAGGTTCCAGAGGACGTCCACCGAGTCGGCCGTCAGGTCGTCGCTGCGGATCAGCAGGTCGCGGGCGTCGGCGACGCCGCCGATCTCCTCGAAGCCGGCCAGGCTCGCCTCCGGCGGGAGCCGGTCGACGTAGATCGTCTGCCGGAAATCGGTGAAGACCTCGCTCTCCCCGGTCCCCTGATTGCGGAAGGCCCGCACCGTGACGTAGTGGTAGCCCTCGGCGAGCTGGGTCGCGTCGATCGCCTGGGCGTAGCGGCCTGCCCCGCTCTGGGCCGGGTCGGGATCGTAGCCCGGCTCGTTGACCGTCGTGAACGCCTCGAAGCCGTAGCGGGTCGCGTTGGCCGCCGCGCTCGAGGCGTAGTCGACCTGGCCGTTGCCGTTGAGGTCCATTCCCTCGTTGAACCGGAAGAGGGCCGAAGCCCCGTCGGCGAAGGTGTCGTGGAAGCCGTCAGCGAGGACCCGCTTCTCGGTGTCGAGCGAGAGGGTGAAGGCGTCGGCGGTGACGACGTCGATCGCCGAGAGCCGGGCGGAGCTGTTGGTGGCGGGCGTCGGGGTCTCGCCGGCGATCGTCTGGGCGACCGCCGAGATCCCAACCGTGCCGACCGGGCGGGGCAGGCCATACATCACGTAGCCGCGGCCGTGGGTCCCGCCGTTGACGTTCTGGTTGCGGGGGATCCGCATCGTGACGCTGCCGCCGGAGCCGACAGTGACGAGCTCGGGGATCTGGCCGAGCGGGTCGACCTCGGAATCGGCGGCGTTGCCGGTCAGCTCGATCAGGCGGGTGCCGGGGGCGAAGCTGCTGCCCATCGTCCGCTCGTCAAAGCTGGTGATCCCGGCCCCGGTCGTGTCGGAGCTGAGGCCGACGAGCATCGATCCCTCCCGCTCGTAGGCGTAGACGTTGCTGAAGCCGCCGCTGCCCCCGCCGTCGATCCACCGCTCCTGAAAGTCGCCCCGGCCGTAGGCGTTTCGAATCTCGACGAGGTCGGTGATCAGCGAGCCGTACTGGCCGCCAAGGGCGTCGCCCCGGCCGTCCTTGAGGAAGAACTGCGTGTTGCCCGAGCGGTCGAAATCGTTGCCGCGGAGGTAGACGTAGGCGTTGCCCGGGCGGGTCAGAATCCAGGCGTGGGCGACGTTCGAGAGGTGCACGCCCCCCTCGTCGTGGTTGCCGACGAAGCCGATCGACTGGGAACCGTTGTTGGCCAGGCCGTCGTCGCGGGCGTCCTGGGAGGCGTTGCGGATGTTGTACCAGTTGTTGCTGCCGGCATTGGCCGAGAGGTTCTCCCGCATCGCGTACCACATCGGAAAGTCGAGCACGTCGCGATTGGGATCGGTCGTGTCGCCCGGAGCGGCCGACGTGCGAACGAAGGTCTGGAGAAAGTTGGGGTCGCCGTTGAAGACCTCCTGGAACTGGAAGACCGAGCGGGGGGTGCCGTCGAGGTTGGTGCGAGGGTTCGCCCCGGCGACGGCCCGGTCGACCAGCCGGGGCACGTCGACCTGCGTCGGGTTGTAGGGATCGCCGCCCGTGCCGAGCGGGACGTGCCGGGCGGCATCGACCCGCAGTCCGTCGACGCCGACATCCTGCACCAGCCACTGGGCATACCGCATCATCGTCTCGCCGACCCCCTCGACCACCGCGTCGCCGGCGGTCGGATCGGCGGTGTTGAAGTCGTAGACGGTGTAGGCGACGCCCCCGTCGACCACGGTCCGGGCGGGCCCGTCCTGATCGGGATAGAAGCGGCGATTGGCCTCGGTGGGCGTGTTGGCCTGGCGGAGGACCGTGCTGGGAACAGCCCGGCCGGCGGCGTCGGTGGTGGCGGTCGGCACGGCCCAGGCATCGGCCGCCTGGGGCACGTTGGCCGCGAAGCCGGGAACGGGATTGCGGACGAACTCGTTGGGGTTGCTGGCGGTGAAGTTGAGGGTGACCAGCCGGGCCAGGCGAAACTGGTATTCGAAGGCGGGGTCGCCCTGCGGAGCGTCGGACGGCGCGCGGTAGGTGTCGCCATCCTGCTGGCCGGGCAGGCTGAGCTCGAAGCCGGGATAGTCGTAGCGATCCTGGACGTAGGGCCCGGGCGAGTTGCCCGGGAAGAGGTCGAAGCTGCCGACGTGGTGGTGGACATAGTCGACGTAGACGCTGCCGCCGGTCCGCTGGGCCTCGCGGATCACCCGGCGGTAGCCGAGCTCGGTGCCGTAGAGCGTCGTGTCGCGGGGGCCGCCGAGATCGAAGCGGTCGTAGATGTCGTAGCCGATCCCGCCGCCGGCCTCGGTATAGAGGGCCCGCCCGGGGGGCGGCGTCCAGAGCCCGCCATAACCAGCGGCATGGAAGTCGGCCGTCCGCCGCTCGATCGTGCCCCAGCTCGACTCGAACCACTGGAGGATCACCGGAGCCGAGACGTTCTGGGCCGCTGCGGGGCAGGGGAGGGCGGCCAGGGCTGTAGCCGCGATCAGGCAGGGGACCGACACCGCTCGTTTCATCGCTTTTAGCCTCCGACTGGAGTGTCCCAAAGGCTCGCCCTCAAGCACCCGTCAACACTAGCCGGCCACGACGTGGAGGGCAATGAAACTGCACGGCGGCTTGGCAATCCCTTCTGCGTGCGGTGACGGATTACCGATGCGTCCACTCAGAGAGCCGGGCTGCCCAAGGGCGTGAACGCCATCAAAACACCCTCAGCGAGGGGGCCAACCATTGACAGCCAAGTCGTCCGGCCGCTACCTTCTCAGCCATCCTGGCGGGGTGCGAAACGACCGGTCTCAACGAAGCGGGCAACGCACAACTGCCGCCTTGATCCGGCAGAGTGGCTTCTCAATCTGAAGGCTCGCGGGGCGGAGATGGCATGCGTCGACATCTGGCTTCATTTGTCGCGGCGACGCTGGCGGTGGCCGCTCAGGCGGCCCTGGGTGATCAGCCGGCCTGGGTACCCGACGCGGTCTTCTATCAGATCTTTCCGGAGCGGTTCGCCAATGGCGACCCCTCCAACGACCCGACCCGGGAGTCGCTTGAAGACGAGGTGCCCGAGTCGTGGCGGGTCTCCCCCTGGACCGGCGACTGGTATGCCCGCGACGCCTGGGAAACCGAACTCGGGGCCGACTTCTTCGAGCACGGCGTCTTCCATCGCCGCTATGGCGGCGACCTGCAGGGCGTGATCGACCGGCTCGACCACCTCGAGCGGCTCGGCGTCACGGCGATCTACTTCAACCCGGTCTTCCACGCCCGCTCGCTCCACAAGTACGACGGCAGTTCCTTCCATCACGTCGATCCCCACTTCGGCCCCGACCCCGCCGGCGACCTGGCGATCATGGAGGAGGAGACCGCCGACCCGGCCACCTGGCGGTGGACCGCTGCCGACCGGCTCTTTCTCGAGCTGCTCGAGCAGGCCCACGCCCGCGGCATCCGGGTGGTGATCGACGGGGTCTTCAACCACACCGGCAAAGATTTTTTTGCGTTCCGCGACCTCCGCCGGCGGCAGGCCGACTCCCCCTACGCCAGCTGGTACGTCGTGACCGCTTACGACGATCCCGCCACCCCCGCCGACGAGTTTCGCTACGAGTCGTGGTGGGGCATCGACACGCTGCCGCTGTTTGCCGACACCGCCGACGGCGGCGATCTTCACCCTGGCCCCCGCGACTACATCTTCGCGATCACCCGCCGCTGGATGGATCCCGACGGCAACGGCGACCCGAGCGACGGGATCGACGGCTGGCGGCTCGACGTCGCCGGCGACGTGCCGAGCGGCTTCTGGCGGGACTGGAATGCCCACGTCCGGAAGCTCAACCCCGCCGCCTACACCGTCGCCGAGGAGTGGGGGGAGGCAGGCGAGTTCCTGGCCGCCACCGGCTTCGACGCCGTGATGAACTACCACGGCTTCGCCTTCCCGGTGAAGGGTTTTCTCATTGACGGCACGCTCGCTCCCAGCGGGGCCGTTCGCCAGCTCGAGGAGCGGCTCGCCGGCCAGCCCCGCCGCGTCCAGGAGCGGATGCTAAACCTCGTCGACTCCCACGACACCGACCGGCTCGCCTCGATGATCGTCAACGGCGGACGGGGGGGCTACGAGCAGGCCGACCGGTTCGACTACGACATCGGCGTCTCCCCGCGGGGCACTCCCGACTACGATCTCCGCAAGCCGACCGCCGCCGAGCGGCGGATCCAGCGGATGGTCGCCCTGATGCAGCTCACCTTCCCGGGCGCCCCGATGATCTATTACGGCACCGAGGCGGGGATGTGGGGGGCCGACGATCCTTGCGATCGGATGCCGATGGTCTGGCCGGAGATGGCCTTCGCCCCGCAGCAGGCCGACCCCCGCGGCCGGCCCCGCCCGGCCGAGACGGTCGCCTTCGACCGATCGCTGTTTGGGTTTTACCAAGCGGCGATCGCCCTTCGCCGCCAGCATCCGGCCCTCCGGCACGGCAGCCTCGAGTTCCTCGAGCCCGACGATGCCGCCGGTTTTCTGGGCTTCCGTCGCTCGCTCGACGGCGAGGTGCTGCTGGTCGGCTTCAACCGGGGCGAGTCCCCGCACGAGTGGTCGATCCCGCTGGCCGCCGGCCAGACCGCCCGCGAGATCTTTACCGCCTCCGGCGAGGCGGGGAAGGTGCGGCTCCGCACCGAGCAAGGGCGGGCCGTGGTGACGCTGCCGGGCCGCGAGGCGGCGGTGATCCGGCTAACTCACGGCGGACCCGGCAGGCAGGCGGCACCGGCGGGGAAGGAGTGAGCGGCGGCGTGGGCAAGCTGCTCTGGGCCACCGTCATCCTCGCGGCCGCCGTTGGCTGCGGGCCGGCCGAGACCCGGCAGGTGATCACCCTCTGGCATCAGGTTCGGCCCGCGGAACAGGCCTTCCTCCGGGAGGAGATCGACCGCTACGAGGAAGATCATCCCGGGATCACGATCCGGCCGCTCTACAAGGAGACGGAAGAACTCCGCAGCGGCTTCCAGGCGGCGGCGCTGGCCGGCGGGGGACCCGACCTCGTCTACGGCCCCTCCGACGTGCTCGACACCTTCCAGACGATGGGCATCATCCAGGACCTCGGCCCCTGGTTTCCTGATGACGAGCGGGCCGAGTTCGTGCCCGGGGCGGTGACGATGCTCCCCTCCCGGACCGACCCCGGCCGGGAGGAGCTCGTCCAGGTCGGCGACCGCTTCGGCAACCACCTGGCGCTGGTCTACAACCGCAACCTCCTGCCCGAACCGCCGACGACGACCGCCGAGCTTGTTGCCATGGCAGCGGAGCAGACGGTCGATACCGACGGCGACGGCCGCACCGACCGCTACGGCCTGGTCTGGAACTTCACCGAGCCCTTCTTTGCGATCCCCTTCCTGACCGGCTACGGCGGCTGGGTGTTTGCCGAGCCCGAGGCCGCGCCGCCGCTGCCGGCCCTCGACACGCCGGAGATGGCCGCCGGCCTGGCCTTCATCCGGGCACTCCAGGACGACCACCGAGTCGCCCCGGCCAACTGCGACTACGAACTGGCCGATTCGCTCTTCAAGACCGGCCGGGCGGCGATGATCATCAACGGCGATTGGAGCTGGTCGGACTACCTCGCCGAGCCGGGAATCGACGCGGCGGTCGCCGTCCTGCCGGTCGTCGATGCCACCGGCCTGCCGATGGGGCCGATGGTCGCCCCCAAGGGCTACTCGCTCAACGTCAACGCGACAGGCCAGCGGGCCGAGGCGGCCGCCGGCTTCATCCGCCACATGACCAGCGAGCCGGTCCAGCGGCGGCTCGTGCAGACCCTCCGAATGCTGCCGGCCCGCCGGGCAGCCTGGGACGATCCCGTCTTCGCCGACGACCCCACGCTCGCCGCCTCGCGGGCCCAGCTCGAAAACGGCCGGCTGATGCCGGTGGCTGCGGAGCTGCGGGCCGTCTGGGACGGGATGCGGCCGAGCTACCAGGGGCTCCTGGCCGGCACGCTCGAGCCGGCCGGGGCGGCCGCCGGGATGCAGGCCGACGCCACGCGATTCATCGACCTCATGCATCGCCAGCTCGAGCCGGGGCCGGCGGTGCTCGCCCTCAAGGTGCTCGCGGGCCTCGGCCTGCTCGCCCTGCTCGTCTGGCAGTGGCCGGCGATCCTCGGCCTGGTCGCCGACTGGCGGCGGAACCCGACGGCCTACTGGTTCTCGCTGCCGGCGATGGCGGTGATCGTGGCGGTGATCGTCTATCCGTTTTTCTACAACCTCGTCCTCTCGCTCTCCGACATGTCGCTGGCGAGGTTTCAGGACTGGCGGGTGGTCGGCCTCCAGAACTACGCCGAGGTGCTCGGCGACACGACGCTCTGGGGCCCCTGGGGCGTGTTCGTCAAGACGGTCGTCTGGACGATCGTCAACGTCGTCTGCCACGTGGCGATCGGCGTCCTCCTGGCGGTGGCGATCAACGGCCCGATCCGCGGCAAGGCGATCTACCGAACGCTTTTGATCATCCCCTGGGCGGTGCCGGCCTACATCACGGCCCTGACCTGGCGGGGGATGTTCGACTACGAATACGGCGCCGTGAACCTCCTGCTCGGGAGGCTCTT
>JAQCJP010000184.1 GCA_027592945.1 Planctomycetota bacterium | reverse complement strand
CCCGCCAGTCGTCGAGGAGGCTGTCGTAGCGGACGACGTGCCGGTCGAGGTCGCGGGTATGCCGCTCGGCATCGAGGACATACCGCAGCCAGAGGAGCAGGCTGCGAGCGGGCGAGACGACCGCCGCCGGCCGGAAGGCGGGATTCTCCGCTCGGGCCGCCAGCGAGCGGCCCACCTCCAGCGGGTCACGGAGGATCAGCAGCGGATGGAGTTGGATGCCGGCGGCCTCGAACACGCCCCGCCAGAAGGGAAGCAGCCGGCAGATCCGGGGATCCTTGCAGACGAGCAACTCGCCGTCGGGGTAGGCGTCGTTCAGCAGCCGGCCGGCCTCTTCCCGGTCGGGGCCCCGGGCCGGATCGGTGAACCACTCCGCGGGGATCGCCGCCTCGTCGTTCCAGCGGGTGCCCGCCGAGTCGAGCAGCCGGTTGTTGAAGCGGGTGATGCCGGGCGGCTCCCAGTAGCCCCGCGGATTGTCCGCCACGGCCGGCATCGTTTCCCGGGGGAGAGTCCCGCCGAGCAGGCCGAGCGTCCGCGTGAGGGCCGAGGTGCCGCTGCGGTGCATGCCGAGGACGAGCAGGCAGCGTCGGGTCACCGGCTCTTCTCCACGTGCCGGCGACCCGGCGGAATCAGCCGGGCAACCGCACACCCGGCGACGGCGGTCGGAGACCGCGTGCGTCCCGGTATGATAACGGGTCTTCCCAGTTCCAGGATCGACCGCCGAGCCAGTTGATTCGATGCAACCGCCCGACCAGACGCCCGCTCCGCAACCGCCGGCCGCCGCCGGGCAGCGGGTGATCGCGATTCTCGGGATGCACCGCAGCGGCACGAGCCTCCTGGCCGGCACGCTTCAGGAGTGCGGCCTCGACCTCGGCGATGTCATCACCTCGTCGCCGGCCAATGAGAAGGGCAACCGGGAGTCGTGGGCCCTGATGGCCCTCCACGAGGACCTGCTTCGCAAGGCGGGGGGAAGCTGGAACCAGCCTCCCGGGCAGCCGATTGTCTGGGGCCGGCTCCACCGCGGGATCCGCGACGCCTACATCGCCTCGTTCGCCGACTCGCCGCTCTGGGGCTTTAAGGACCCGCGGTCGCTGCTGGTGCTCGAGGGCTGGCTCGAGGCGGTGCCCGGGCTGGAGACGATCGGCATCTTCCGGCACCCCCAGGAGGTCGCCAACTCGCTGCAGGAGCGGTCGCCCTGGCTGTTCACCATCGAGACCGCCCTCGATCTCTGGCTGGCCTACAACCGGCGGCTGCTGGCCTGGCAGGAGGAGAGCGGCTGCTCGTTGCTGGAATACCTCCCCGATGCCGCCGCCTTCAACCGCGACGCCATGGCCGCGGCCCGGCGGCTGAGCCTGCCGCTGGCCGGTGATCCGGCGGGCCTCACCTTCCACGATCCGCGGCTTCGCCATCAGCTGGCAGACGGGAGTCCGTTGGCGGGCGAGGTGGCGGAGGTGTACGAGGCATTGCGGTCACGGGCCGCGGCGACCAGATCGCAGGCGGACCGATGATCGGGCCCGCCGCGATGTTTGACCTCGTCCATGTCGGAAAATGCGGCGGTGGGAGCATCGTCGAGGAACTGCGGGCCCGGAACTACCAATTTGGGCACATTCACATGCAGCGGCCGGTGGCTGAGGCCGGCCGGCGGTATGTCATCCTCGTTCGTGACCCGGTGGCCCGCTTCGTGTCGGCCTTCAACTGGCGGCGGCACCGGCTCGCGCATGATCCGATGCCGGCGGCCCGCAGCGATGACCCGATCACCAGGCTCCGGCACCGGAGCGAACGGGAACTTCTCGAAGCATTCGAGGATGCCAACGCGTTTGCCGAGCGGCTCGTGCGGACCGACGGCCGAGAGGTGACCTCGCTGACGACGATGATGGCCCTGATCGGGCATGTCCCCCAGGGATTCGCCTGGTACCTCGATCATCTGCTCGAGCGGATCGAGCCGGAGCAACTGGCCGGGGTGATCGCCACGGAGCGGCTCGCCGCCGACGTCGAGCGGCTGTTCGGATTCCGGCCGACGGCCGAGCGAAACCGCCATGCCGCCGCTCGGCCCCCGGCCCTCTCGCCGGCCGGACGGGCAAACCTTGCCCGGGAGTTCGACTCGGAATACCGGACGCTCTCGCGGCTCGACCAGCTGGCCAGCCGGGCGGGCGCGCCGATGTCGATCCGCTACGATCCGGGCCGCGGCGCCGTTCCCGTCTGATCAGGCGAACCGTTCTGGCGGGTCGGCGGTCGCACCTTCACGCGGAGCCGAGCGCGGTGATCGAGTGTGCCAGAAATGGGACCGCCTGCCGCGGCATGCCGCCGAGCAGGATCGGCTCGCGGACGGGCGGGGAGAAGGGCTCCCCCCGGATCGCCTGGTACTCGGCATGAAAGGACGGAAAGGGATGCCGGCCTCGGGGGGCGTTGGTCGCCACGCCCCCGTGCACCTGGTGGAAGCTGCCCTCGCCCAAAAGGAGCACCAGGCTCTCGGCCCGGTCGCAGGCCCTCCGGTAGAAGTCGAGATTGACCAGGCCGCCCCCGGGGGCGACGAACCGCTCCTCGAGACCCCCGAGCGTCTCCCAGGATGCCCGCGGCACCGCCAGGCAGTTGCTCTCGCTGAGCGGCAGGAACCAGCCTGCTCCCGACGAGGAGGCGAGCGTCGAAATCCGGAACAACTCGTAGCCGTCGGTCTGCCAGTCGACCGACGCCAGCAGCCGGTCCTCGGCGGCCTGATCGTAGCCCTCCGCGATCGACTCGTTCTGCACTTTGGGCCCCAAGTGCCAGGCGAGCGTGGCGACCACCGGATCAGCCGCCACCCGCAGGCCGGCGAGCAGGCCGGCGACGACCCCGGGAGAGAGCATCCGGGCACCGTCGATGCAAAGCGCGATCGCCTCCCCCTCCGCACTGCGGGCAGCGGCGTTGACGGCGGCGGCTGGCGACGGAGCCGGCGGTGTGCGGAGGAGGCGGAAGCCAGGGGACAACCCCGAGATCAGCCCCGGGTCGAGCGGGGAGGTCGAGCCGGCATCGACCGCGATCACTTCGTAATCGGACGCATCGACACCCCGCTGGTAGGCCGGGGAGAGCGTCTGGAGGGTCCGCGGAGCCTCCCGGGCCATGTTGTGGAAGACCACGATGATCGAGAGGGGAAGACGAGCCATGGCCGCCAATGGCATACTCCGTGGGGGCCGGCCAGCATAGCCGGCCGAGCGTCGAGGAGTGAGTGGGAAGGATGGATCGCGAAGAACTCTCCCGGATCGTGCTCGAGGTGGTGCAGTCGCATGCCCAGGACGTCCAGGGTGTCGTCGGGGAAGAGACGCCCCTCGGGGCCGATGGTCTCGGGATCGACTCGATCGGCTGCCTCGACATCGTGCTCGAGCTCGAGCGGCGGACGGGCATCACGCTCCGGGACGAGGGCATCACCGCCGAGACCTTGGCCACACCCGGAAGCCTGATTGGGCATCTCGAGCAGAGCAGCCGGCAATGACCGGCTGTGATCAAGGGAGCGTTCGGCCGGCGGGTGAGCCCCGGCCCCTCGACATCATCCTGATCGCCGCGAGCTGCCTTCGGCCCGATCTCATGATCGGCGGCCACCCGCGCAGCACGACGCCCCGCCTCGACGCCTGGCTCCGCCGGGCCCGAATCTTCACCCACTGTCGGACCGTCTCGGGCTCAACGCTTCCCGCATGCGGCTCCATTCTCACCGGGCAACTCCCGGACCATCATGGCCTGGAGCATCAACACGCCGCCCTCGAGGTGCCTACCCTCGCGGGGCTCCTCGGCGACGACTTCGACCGGCTGGCGATCGTGCACGAGGCCGCCGCCGGCGACCTGCAAGTCGATCGGGACGACGCCTCCCGGCCGGGCCAACCCTCCTGCTGGGCGGCCGATTTCGACCGCTGTCTGTCGTTTTCCCCCGGCGATCATCAGGGGGTGTTCGCGGCGGCGGCCGGCTTCCTCGGGGAGCGGGCGGACGCCGGCAGCCCCGGACTCCTGTTTTTCCACACGAGCCTTCCGGGCGACCAGGTCGCCGAAACCGGCGGCCGGAGTCTGGCGGAGGAGCCACAGGTCGCCGGCAACCAGCGGGGGCTCTGCGAACTCGACCGGCGGCTGGCCGACCTCTTCGGTCTCATCGACTTCCAGCGGTCGGTGGTCGCGCTGGTCGGCGACCACGGCTCGGGAATCCGCCCGCGGCTGGGCCGGGTCGGCCACGGCGGCCGGCTCCACGACGACCTCCTTCACGTGCCGCTCTGTCTCTGGACGCCGGACGGGACCGGGCCTGCGGCCGGCACGGACGACCGGATCTGTTCGACGCTCGACCTCGTGCCGACGCTGCTGGCAGTCCTCGGCCGGCCCGCCGCCGGACTGCCGGGCCGGTCGCTCATGGAGCCGGCCGGCCTCGGGCACCGGGCCCTGACTGCGGCGGACCGCAGCTGCGGCTTCCTACCCGGCAGCCTCAAGCGGTACGAGGCCGATCGTCACCGCATCGAGGTGGCGGCCGAGATCACCTGGCCGCTGAAGCGGATTCACACTCGGATCGACGACGTCGTCGCCGAGGAGTGGTACCACCTGGCCAACGATCCGGCCGAGGAGCAGGAGCTCGGCGGCCTGGCCCCGCCCCCCGAGCTGCCCCGGCTGAGCATCGTCGTCGCCCTCGATGACCGGCCCGAGTTTGAGCGGCACGTCGAGGCTTCGCCGCTCTTCACCGGCGGGAGGCATCAGTGGATCGTGCTCGACAACACCGCCAATCGGATCTCGACCGACATCTGCCGGATCTACGCCGAGGGCCAGGCGCAGGCGGAGGAAGAACTGATCATCTTCGCCCACCAGGACGTCTTCTTTCCGCCGGGATGGGAGCAGGACCTGGCCGCGGCTCTCGCCCGGCTGTCAGAGATCGATCCCGACTGGGGCGTGATCGGATCGGTCGGCGTCGCGGCCGACCCGGCCCGCTCGGGAGCCCGCCGGCTCGTCGGCCATTGGTGCGACCCGCGGGGGTATCAGCGGCTCGGGCCCTTGCCCGCCGCGGTCCAGTCGCTCGACGAACTCTGGCTGGGCATCCGGCGGGCGAGCGGGCTCCGGTTCGACGAGTCGCTGCCCGGGTTTCATTGCTACGGGATGGATCTCTGTCTGACAGCCGAGGCCCGCGGCCTCGGCTGTCACGCGATCGATGCCTTCGTCTGGCACAAGTACCGCGGGCCGGACGGGGCCCTCCTCGAGCATCCCGCGGCCTCCCCCAAGATCGCGCGTCGGAAGGGGGAGGCCTTTGCAGCCGAAGTGCAGCCGGGATATCGCTACGTCGGCGAGAAGTGGCGGGCCCGGATGCCGTTTCTCTCGACCTCAATGCGGTGGCTCGATCCCGAGGATCTCACCTTTCGAGGGCCGGGCGCGGCCGGGGGCGGCCCGGGACGCGCGACTCGCGGCGAAGGGAGTCGCTGACGTGGCCGATCTGGTGCCAGCCCTGGCCGCCTCGAGCCTGCCCCTGCCAGCGGTGCTCGACGCCCTCCGGCCGATCGCCCGTGAAGGCCGACGGCTCGGGCGGCTGCGGGACTGGGCGGCAGCCTGTCCGGAGGTCGCCGGGCAGGCCGACTGGCCGCAGCGGGCCTGGTGGGGGGTGGCGGCCAACGCCGTCATCAAGCTGCGGCTGGCCGACCCCCGGCGGCGGACGGAAGTCCTCGGCATCGTCGACCCTCCGGGCTGGAGCGACTTCGATGCCGCCCGGCGGAGCGGCGGCGTGATCCTTGCCACGGCCCACCTCGGCCCGCCCAAGCTCCTGATGAACCTCGTGCTCGAGCGGTCGATGCCGCTGCTGGTCTGGACCAACGCCGCCGACCTGCCCGACTGGCTGCCGGCGGCGACGGGCGGCCTGTTTCTCGATCCCATTCCGGCGGCGGGCCGCGCCGCGCTGATGATCAGGACGGCGGTCCACCTGCGGTCGGGCGGGGTTCTCCTGGGGGCGGCCGACCGGGTGCATGGCGGGCGGGTGATTCGTCGCGCGGCGATGTGTCGCGAGTGGAAGTTCTCTGCGGGCCTGCCGGCGCTCGCCCGCCGGCTCAACCTGCCGACCTTTCTGACCGCCGCGGTCTGGGATGGTCATCGCGTCCGGGTCGAATGCCGCCAGCAGGATTCGCCGCCCGCTACGCTGCCGCCGGAGGCCTGGCAGGATGCCTGGGTCGAGGACTACTGGCGGTGGATGAAGGGCATCATCGACCGGGGACCTGAGAACCTCCGCTTCCTGCGAAACATCGACGGGGGGGGCTTGCGAACCGATCTTGGCATCTGATCGAGACCGGCCGGCCGCGGCTGGCCGGCGTTACCCGTCGGGCTGTTCGGCCCGGAAGCGGGCCTCGAGGGCCAGGACACCCGCCCGGTCCCGCCGACCCACGACCCGGGCCGGAGCGCCGGCGTTGACCGTCCAGTCGGCCAGGGGGGCCTTGACGAGCGAGACCGCCCCGACGGTCGCGCCCTCCCCGACCTCGGCGCCGGGCAGGAGGATCGAGCCGGCGCCGATGATCGCGTGGCGGCCGACGCTCACCGCGGCATGCCGGACCCGGCGATAGGCCTCCGGTACCAGCGGACCGGCGATCCCCGCCCCCGAGAAGTCGTCGCTCGAGGAGAGCAGCTTCGCTCCGTGGGAGACGTTGGCATGGTCACCAATCTCGATCGAGCCGGCCCCGATCAGGGCTGCGTGTGCGGAGAGATGCACGTGATTTCCGATCACGAGCCGCCCGCTGATCGTGATGACGCAGAATGGATCGATCCGGACGTGGCTGCCGATCGAGATCCGCTCGCAGCCGACCAGGACGCAGGAGGGATGAATCCGGACATCGGTCCCCAGGGTCGCGAAGCCAAGCGATTCGAGCCGCTCGCGGGGAAGGTATTCAGCGTTCAGCATGACGGTGCCCCGGCGTTCGGGTCGATGGTGAACAGGCCGGTGTCGCCGCGGGCGAAGAGCCGTGTCCAGCGGCCACCCGCTTCCGGCGCGGCCACGTCGAGGACCTGGCCGAGGTCGAAGAACCGCAGCCGGCTCCCGGCGGGCAGGAGCCGCCGCCGCGCCTCGACGAGAAAGCAGCCCAGCAGCGCCGAAAAGACTGCCGACTGGGTGATCACCAGCAGCCGGCCATCCTCCGCCAACCGGCCCAGCAGGTGCCGGGAAGTCACCGCCAGGCAAGCCGCCCACGACTCATGGACGGTCTCGGCGGGCACCAGGATCGTCTCCTGCGGAAGGCCCACATCGGTCAGCCGGACGCCCCTCAGGTGCGGCGGCACCACGAACACGATCCGGGCCGAGTCGGCCGCGGCACGGGCGAGTGTTTCCCGGAGCCGGCCGTCCGCCAGCCCCCGCTTGGGAAAACTGCCGTCGCTGAAGGCGGGCTGGAGGCCCGGGAAGACGCTCTCCCACCAGGCGACCAGGCCGATGGCGGCGCCGATCACGATCTTCCGTTCGCGAGGCTCCCGGGCGGCAACGCCGGCGAGCACCTCGGGATGGTCGTGGGTGCCGCTGGCCAGGCTCGCTCCGAAGTGGATTCCCGGGAACACCAGCCGGGCGGCTTTCGGGCGGGCGACCAGCCCGATCGCCGCAGTCAGGGCGTCGACGAACCATGAGTCGACGTACTGGACGCGAAACCGTTGAGGGTCTTGGACCCGCATCCGGGCGGGATCGGCGGGGCCGAAGATCGCGTAGAGCTGTTCCCAGAAGCCGTGGTTGATCTTGAGGTAGCAGGG
>JAQCJP010000183.1 GCA_027592945.1 Planctomycetota bacterium | reverse complement strand
ATCGGCCCGCTCCCGGGCGGCCTCGTCGCCGCGCGCGAGGTGCCGCAGCCGCCACTGGAGGATCGCCCCGCGGACGTCGTTTCCCCGGCGGGCTGCAGCGAGGGTCCGCCGCTGCAGAAACGCAGCGGCCCGCCGAGTGAGCCGGCCCGCCGGGCGAGAGCCGCTCCGCAAATCGGCCTCCTCCGCCGCTGCGACATCAGCCGCCGCCGGATCGTCCAGTTCGGCCGGCCGGGTCCGATCGAGGATCGCCTCGCCATCGATGAGCGTCTCGAACAGGTCGACGAGTGACTCGTGATCCTCGACCGCCGGAAACCAGACCGGGAGCAGGCGAGGCTCGAAGGCGGCCAGCTCCAAGACGACCGCGATCCACTCGGCCATCGCCTCGCGGCGATCGCCCGGGTCGCGCAGCAGTCCCTCCTGGGCCAGCACGGCCGTCGCCTCGGCAAACGCCGTCTCGCCAGCGCGTTCGACGAGCTGGCGGAAGTCGCTGCCGTCGGTGGCCTCTTCCGCCAGCAGGTCGCAGGCCGCGATGTCAAAGCAGCCGTGGGCCAGCGCTCGCCAATACGCGGTGGCCAGGCCACGGTGCCCGCGCAGGGCCGGGTTCTCCGGGTCGGGCCGGGCCACGAGCAGGATCGTTTCCGGCAACTCGGCGGGCAACGCCCAGACATCATCGGCCAGCTCAAGCAGCCGGGCCGGCGGCAGGGCGATGCTCTCCCGGTGCGGCACCCGAGCCCGCAGGAAGGGCAGGTCGAGGTCGGCCCGGATGATCCTGCGGACGACCCGCGGCGAGGCAAAGACCGCCTCGGGCACCGCTGCCCGCAGCGACTGCTCGAGGCGAAGAATGTCGGCCTGCGAGGGGGGCCGGGGGCCGGAATCGGTCATGCGTGCTCACGCGGCGGAGCCCGCAAGCATACTCCCGGCGGCCTTGGGCGTGCAGCCCTCGCCCCTCAGCAGACGACCGCGTCACGGCGCCACAGGGACTGGCTCATCGCCCGCCGGGGTCACCAATGCCTTGAATGTTGCCCGATCGATCTCCGGGTCGATCAGCCTGACGCTTCCGTCGAAGAAGCCGATGAGGAATCCTTTGCCGGCTCGCCAGGGGTTGCCGACGCCCGCCAGCGGCCGGTCGGGATCGAAGCTGAGGTCTTGGGGTTTGGTCCAGGGCACGGCCTTGTCGGGCATCGCTTCGACGATGGCCACCGTCTTCGATGTGCCGTCGCGGATCGCACGAAACTGCAGGCCTTTGGCCGGCACTGCAAACGGCGTATTGGGGCCGGTCATCACCTGCACGGTGGTCAAGCCGCGGGCAGCCTGCTCGGCCGGCGCCGTCGGGTCTGCATAGACAGCAGGCATCTGCTCGACGAGTTTCAGGTTGTGATCGCTATCCCATGGCTCATCGAGCCGAAACTGGTTATGGAGCCCCTCCTCATCGAGATAGGGCAAGATCGCCACCCGCCAGCTCAGCAGCGGCTTGCCGTCATCATCACAGATCGCCTGGGGCGGAAGCGTCCTGCGGACTGACTCGTAGGTCAGCATCGCCAGCATCACTTGCCGGAACTGATTCTGCGTCTGGGCCCGACGGGCCGCCTCGCGGGCGGACTGCACGGCCGGCAGCAGCAGGCCGACCATGACGGGCGTGGCGGCGGGTGAGACCCCGAGGAGGCCGCCGCCGGCGGTGAGCGGCCCGAGGGGAATCGTGCCGGTCGATTCGATCAGAATCCCGTCGTCTTCGTGCCGGATCAGGCTCACGCTCGGCCGGGCATAGGGCATGATGGCCGACGCGGGTGGCAGCTGAGGGAGATCGACATCGAGGCCCTGCTGGCGACCGGCAGTCCGAGCCAAGGGCACGGCCATTTCATAGAGCCCGCAGAGGGTTCCCAGCAGTGTGGTCGGATCGACGACGCCGAGAAACGCGGGCTCACCACCCGCCATGGCCGCCTTCACCTCGGGAAGCTTGCCAAGCCCGGGATCTCCAGGGTCGCGGACGAGGAGGGTTTTCAGAAACTGTGGCGAGATCGTGACGATCAGCCGATCGTCGGTGAGGCACCAGCTTGGGGTGATCGGGATCGGCATCTCCGCGGTCGCGGCCTCGAGACAGAAGAGCGTCTGATCGCGATATGGAATCTCCCGCACCGAGACCGGCAGACTCCCGGCAGCCGCGGCGTTGCGCAGGATGCCGAGCAGCGCCTTGTGCGTCCTGGCGAAGGTCGCCCGATCACGCACCCCGGCGACAAGCGCGAAACCAGGCAGAAGCCCTCCCGGGGCGGGCACGGAAACAACCGACCAGTCGGGCCCCAGCGGGGCGAGCAGGTGCGCGTCGAGATCGAGGCCGGCAATCGCCCGGAACTGTTCGAGTTGGCCGCGAATCTCCGCAGCGGCCTGCGGGTCGCCCGCCGCCACGACATCGAGCCCGGCGGCGAGCATCGCGGAGAGATCGAGCGACCACGACTGGGCGAGTACGGCTTCACTCGGCAACCGGGCCAGAACGGACCGGTTGACGCCGGTAGCCGGCTTTGCAAGCAGCCCGTGAGGCGTCTCGGCACATCCGATCCAGAGCGAGGAGACGACGCCGCTCTCGGACATCCCGGTAACCCCGCCAACCACCTCGAGGTCTGCCACGCCGGCCGCCTCGAGCACAGCCGATAGCGGGCTTCGCTCGGCAGCCGGCAAGGACATCACGAGCCGGAGCGCCTTCTTGAGGTTCAGGTAGGTCAATGTGCTCCGCCGAGTTACCGGAAACCGCTTGACGATGTCGCCCTTCCAGGCCGGCGATTCGCGGCCGTCATCGGCAAGCCGTTTCAGGAGCGATTCGAGCGTGTCAGGGCCGATCGTGATGATGAACGACTCGTCATGGAATCCCCAGGAGAGCGGCCCCACGGGTGTCGCCACCTGCTGCCACTGCGTCCCCGCGATGCGGACCGTTCGCGGTGCCCCCGCCGGTGGCCCCCCGCCAAGGGCGTTGTCGACGAGCACCGCAACTGCCCCACGAATGGCGGCCTCTCGATCGCCCAATCGCATCAGCAGCGACGCTGCTAGCTCGGGCGGCCCCTGCGGCGACGGTGGCCGGAATCGCTCGATGCTGATCGCCAGCGGGCGGGTGAGTGCCGCCTCGATGAGCGTGGCGCTCGCGTCGTTGCCCTCCGGGGGCAGGGCCGCGGCCTCGCGGAAGAGCCTCGCGGCTTGACTCCCAAGCGCCGCGAGAAACTCCTGCATCTCTGGGTCGGCGAGCATTCGCTCGGTCGGATTGTCGGCATCGGCTT
This sequence comes from Planctomycetota bacterium, assembly GCA_027592945.1. Taxonomy (GTDB): domain Bacteria; phylum Planctomycetota; class Planctomycetia; order Pirellulales; family UBA1268; genus QWPN01. Next base: position 4,514 of record JAQCJP010000183.1, on the reverse strand, counting down.
GTGGCGTGGCGAGCCCGGCCAGCTCCAGGTACGCGAGGCACTCCGCTGGAGCCGCCCGCTCGAGCAGCGGGTCCGGCGGTAGCGGAGGCGTCGAGAGCGGCAGACTCAGCGGCCCGCCCGACGAAAAGAACAGCGTGAGCAGGATCAGGATTTCCATTGTTCCCATGCCAACCATGCCAAGGTCTCCCCGCAGTGGCTGCCTCGGCAGCGGGGGATTCCAGCTACCGAGCAGTGCGGCATAGGCTAGTGTCCCGGAGCGGACTCCACCACCAAGCCGCTTTGATACACCCCGGAAGCCCGAACGATGCTGATTCGACCCTCCCGGATCTTGCTTGTCATCCCTGTCATCGCGGCGACCGCCTGGAGCCTGGCGCCGACCCGGGCAGACTGGCCGCACTGGCGAGGTGACGGGGGCAACGGGGTCTCGACCACGGCCAAGCCTCCGGTTGCGTTCGGCGCCGCGAACAACCTCCGCTGGCAGGCGGAGATTCCCGGGCGGGGGTCTTCCTCCCCGATTGTTGTCGGTGGACAGGTGTTTGTGACCACCGCCGTCCCGGTGGCGGGGGAGCCTGGCCTGCTCGACTTCCGGCTCCTCTGCTTCGATTGCGAAACCGGCCGGGAACAATGGTCGCGGTCGTGCGTCAAGGCGGTACCCCACGAAGGCACCCATCAGACCAACGGCTTCGCCTCCGCCTCGCCCTGCACTGATGGCGAGCGGGTCTACGCCTTTTTCGGCTCCCGCGGCCTCCACTGCCTCACGACTGACGGTGAGCCGGTCTGGAGCCGCGATCTCGGTGACATGACGATTCGTCATGCGTTCGGAGAGGGCGCCTCGCCGACCCTCGCGGGCGACTTGATCATCGTGCCCTGGGACCATGAAGGCCCGTCCAAACTTTTTGCCCTCGACAAGCGCACCGGCAAGACCGTCTGGGAGACGCCTCGCGACGAGCCGACCTGCTGGGCCACGCCGCTGATCACGGCCGATTCGGGCGGCACGATGCAGGTGGTGATGAACGGCCAGAACGCCGCCCGCGGCTACGATCTGGCGACAGGCCAGGAACTCTGGCAGTGCGGCGGCCAGACGGTGCGGCCCTGCGCCTCGGCGGTGGCCGCCGACGGCACGGCCTCCATCGGCAGCGGGTTCCGCGGAGCGTTCCTCGGGGCGTTTGACCTGGCCGGCCGCGGCGATCTCGCCGGCGGGCGGCATGTCCTCTGGACCAAGCACGCCGGCACGCCCGACGTTGCCTCCCCCCTGCTCTCCGACGGCCGCCTCTCCTACTACAAGGAGAAGACCGGTTTGCTGACCTGCCTTGATGCAGCCACCGGCCGGGCCCACTGGGAGACGGCCCGGATCCCGGGCGTCAGCCGCACCTACGCCTCACCGGTGGCGGCCGGCGGCCACGTCTATCTCACCGACCGCAGCGGCACGATCACGGTCATCCGTGACGCCCCCGGCCTGGAAGTCGTGGCGGAAAACGACGTCGGCGAAGGCGTCGACGCCACGCCCGCCCCGGACGGTGATTCCCTCTTCGTCCGCGGCGAGCGGCACCTCTTCCGCTTTGCGACAGACGAACCCTGACCGCCGGCAGGCAACGGGGAGGTCGTTCCGCCAGGGTCCTAGGCCCACTGGTTCGGACCATGCCCGGCTTCAGGGCCCGCCGGGACCGCCTGCTGCTGCCTCCCGCTCAGCAGTCTCGTCCTCAGGCACGGTGATCCCGAGCGTGCTCAAGGCCTTGCCGAGGGCCTCCTCTTGGCCGGCGCCGACCAAGGCGGCCGCCACCTTTCCGGCCCGATCGATCACATACATCGTTGGCAAGCCCGGCACATGATAGAGGCCGCCCGCCACGCTGGCTGGGTCACCCTTCTTGGCCGGATCGAACGCGAAGGTGAAGTTGTACTTCGAGCCGCTGTTGGCCTCGACCCATTGGTCGAAGGTGTCACGATCGTCGTAGACATTCAGACTCAAGACGACGACGTCTTGATCCTTGACAGCCTGATAGAGCTTCTCCAGCCCGGGCATCGAGGCCTGGCAGGGGCCGCACCAGGTCGCCCAGAAATCGAGTACGACCACCTTGCCTCGAAACGACTCAAGGCTCAGCGGCGAGCCGTCGACCGCCTCTACTTCGAATTCCGGAGCAAGCGTACCCGGCTCGAGAAGCTGTTTGACTTCGACCGGAGTCGCATTCCGCAGTGCAGCGGCTCCCGGCGGATCGGTGGGGATCAGCGTCAGCTGGCTGCCGCTGATCGAGGGCCGGCCGAGATACCAGACGCCATCGATTTGGAACGGTTCCGAAAGGGTGAAACGTTCCGGCGAACGAAACTCCTTGCCATCCAGCTGCGTCGTCTGCCCCTTGAACGTGCCGTCTGCATCGAGGTCGATGGCCAGTTCGACCGGGCGGCGGGTCAGGTCGCCAGCAACAGGCACCGTGAACAGCCCATCGTTGGTGTTTTCGTAGAGCACGACCGAGTAGGTCTGGTCACCCAACGCGACCTCGCCCGCACGGCCGCTGATCTTGGCGTAGTTGAGACTCTCCGAGCCGTGCCGCTTGTACATGAAGAGGCGATACTCGCCCTCCTCGGTTTCTTCCACCGGCGAGCCCCAGGATGCCCGAACCGGCACCATCGTCATGTAGGTCATCACGCCACTCAGTTCGCGGGGATTCTCCCATTCCCCAGAACCATCATCCGTGAGGTCACCGTTCTGGTTGGAGTCGACGTAAATCCTGCCCTGGTCGTCGTTCCACTCGTCAATTGCGAGGAGCGTCTCGTGCCGGGGGCCGTTGCCGATCCGCAGGCAGCCATATTTGGGCGTGCCCTGATACGCCGGCTCCTTCGTGATTCCTGCCGGCCGTTCGGCGACAATCGCAATCCGCGCAGGCATGTACCCCATGCGGCTGGCCTTGAGCCGCTCCATGTCGAGGATGGTCGGGTCGAGCCGCAGCGACACGGTGACTGGTTCACCCCTGTCGTCGTCATCGGCGGCTGCCGCGTGGAAGCCCCCCGTGATCCCAGCCACCATGGCAACCACAGCCCACGTCATCGACCCCCAGCGAAATGTCATCCGAATCCTCCTTGGAGTTCACTCCGGCCCCGCGGGCCGCCTCAGTATCGAACATGCTCTGGCCCTCTGCCGGAGCGAGGGCTCCCGCGGGCCCACCCTGTTTGTCTCGATGATGGAAAAGCCGCGTCGAATAGTATCGCTCGGCACGATCGCAGAGAAAGGTGACGACCCTTCCGTGGCCGGGAAGTTTCCGGGCCGTCTCGACCGCCGCCACCACGTTCGCACCGGCGGAGACTCCAACCAGCAGTCCGAACTCTCGCGCCAGCCGCTGCGTCATGGCCAGGGCGTCCGCCGAGGAGACCTTCACCGCCTCGTCGATCGCCACGCCATCGAGCAACGGGGGCAGATACCCGCCGGCCACGCCCTCGATCGCATGACAGCAGGGGGCCTCCCCTTGGAGCATGGCGGCCTCAGCAGGCTCCATGGCGACAACCCGCAACCCTGGGTGCACCGCCCGCAGGCCGCTGCCCACGCCGTTCAGCGTGCCGCCGGTGCCGTAGCCGCTCACGACCGCCGCGATCGGCCCCGGGAGTTGCTGGAGGATCTCGCGGGCCGTGTGTTCTTGGTGGTCGCGGGCGTTGAGCGGATTTTCGAACTGCCGCGGCAGAAAGACCCGGTCGTCATCGGCGGCCATCTGCTCGGCCATCTCCAGGCCCGTGCGATATCCCCGGCCAGCGTTGAAGAGCACGACTTCCGCTCCGAAGTGCTCGAGGAGAAATCGCCGCTCAACACTGGCCGTGTCGGTCATCAAAACACGCACGCGGTACCCCAGGCTGCCACCCACCATCGCCAGGGCGATCCCGGTGTTGCCGCTCGTGCACTCGACGATCACCGAGTCCCTGTGGAGCAGTCCGCGACGGCGGGCATCGAGAATCAGATACGCAGCCAGCCGATCCTTGATCGAGCCGCTGGGATTCGAGAACTCCGCTTTGGCGTAGATCGTTACTCCGTAATCGGGGAACGCCAACGGAAGCAGTGGCGTGTTCCCGATCAGCCTGAACACGGCGGGAAGTGTCTCGTCCATCCCTTTGTTGTATCACCCCACCAGGCGTTGTGCTTGACCGCCACCGGACCGAATGTTGATCACTTTTGTCGTCTTCGGCCGCGGGCGGTCCACACCAGCTGATACACCGAATGTTCGGCGAACATGATTGCCACGAAGCCTGCCTCACTGCTACGCTTTGTTGGGTTGCCCTGTTTACGGCGACAGCCTTCGTATGGCGTGGATGCCCCGGCCGGTTCCATCGCCCACGCACATTCGGCCGATGCGGTGACCCACATACGACGCCCAAACACCAGACGGGGAATCCGCACGATGAACGGTTGCCGCTCGGCAATGAAATCTCTCGCAGGACAGGCAGGCTGTGATCACCGAGTCCAACGTGGCTTTACGCTTGTTGAACTGCTCGTGGTGATAGCGATCATCGCCACGCTGATCGGTCTTCTTCTGCCG
>JAQCJP010000182.1 GCA_027592945.1 Planctomycetota bacterium | reverse complement strand
AGACCGGGTGGCGGCCTGGGCCGGCACCCTCGCCGACCGGCTCCGCCAGGAGGCGGCCCGCGGCGCTGAGCCCGGCGGGACGGGCGTGCGGGTCCTCGGCCCGGCCCCGGCCCCGATCCCGCGGCTCCGTGAGCGGTTTCGCTGGCACCTCCAGGTTCACGGCCCCGACGGCCCGGCGCTGCGGGAACTCGTCCGCCGCGGCACCGCCGGCCTCAAGACTCCCGACGGGATCGCCTGGATCGTCGACGTCGACCCGGTTGAGATGCTCTGAGCCGGAGCCCGCGCTGTCTCAACCAACGGCCCACGGTCCCCCGGGCTCGGTCGGGCGATTCGGGTAGAATTTCACCCGCTGGACTGCCCGGCCCGCGTGTTCCCATGTCATACCGCTCCATTCGTGACATCCTCGGCGAGACAAGCCTCGAACGGAAGGTTCGCTTTCTGTTCGGGCTCTGCCTGTTCGTGCTGATCGCGGGCAGCTTCTGGTGGTACGGCAGTCGCACGGAGCAGCTCGTCTTTTCCAGCAGCCGGGCGACCGGCCGCCACGTGGTCGATGCGATCATGCTCCAGCATCACTGGAAGATGCTCGAAAAGGAGCAGCAATACGCCAGCACGATCGAGAGCCTGGCCAAGCGGCTGCCGCGGGAGAAGTATCAGTGGCGGCTGCTGCGTCCCGACGCGCCGCCGGAGGAACGGGCCGACTACCGGCCGCTCGACCTGGTCGTGCTCGACTATTTCGAGGAACGGCGGCCGGAGGCGGAGGCCGCCGCCGGGCTCGACGCCAGCCCGCTGGGCCTGACCGATCCCGTCGAGTGCCAGGATTTTCGGACCGATGACAACAAGGAGTATCACTATTACCAGCCGATCCGCTTCCGGCAGGACTGCGTGATCTGCCATGAATACGCCGGTCCTCCGGGGAGCGGCGGCGAGCGGCCGCGGCTGGCTGCCGGCGACCTGATGGCGGTGGTCAAGGTGGTGATGCCCGACGCCGTAACCCGCAAGGCGATCAACTGGAACCGGGCGCTGCTGTTGGCGACGGCGATCATCACCGTCTTCCTGGCGATGCTGGTGGCCTACGCGATCGTCCGCTACGTGATCGTCAAGCCGCTCGAGCACCTCCGCGAAGTGAGCGACGAGGTCCGCCGCGGCAACGTCGAGGCCCGGGCCGACATCCACACCGCCGACGAGTTCGAGGAGCTGGGGGTGGCCTTCAACCGGATGCTCCACGGGCTGATCGACACCCAGGAGGAGCTTCGCCAGGCCAACGGAGCCCTCGATGAGAAGGTCGACGAGCTCGCCCAGGCCAACCTCAACCTCTACGAGATGAACCGGCTGAAGGGGGACTTCCTGGCGACGATCAGCCACGAGCTGCGGACGCCCCTCAACGCGATCCTCGGCTTCTCCGATGTGCTCGGGGGGATCGACTCGCTCGACGCCAAGCAGCGGCGGTACGTCGAGAACATCCGCACCTCGGGGCGGAATCTGCTCGAGCTGATCAACGACATTCTCGACCTCGCCAAGATCGAGGCGGGCAAGATGGAGGTCCGGCCGGCGGTCTTCCCGCTCGAGGCGGTCGTCAGCAGCCAGTGCGACATGATCCGGCCGCTGGCGGAGAAGCGGCGGATCGATCTCTCGTTCGAGATCGGCCCGGGGCTCGAGGAGGTGGAGCAGGACCGCAAGAAGGTCCAGCAGATTCTTTCCAACCTCCTCTCCAACGCCGTCAAGTTCACGCCCGAGGGGGGGCGGGTCGACGTTCGCGGGCAGCTTGTGGAAGGGCCCCGAGGCGGCCGGCCGCAGGAGTTCACCCTCGTCGTGGCCGACACCGGGGTGGGGATCTCCCCCGACGACCAGCAGGCGATCTTCGAGAAGTTTCGCCAGGGCAACGTCTTCCGAGCCGACGACGCGATGACGCGGGAGTTTTCCGGGACCGGGCTGGGCCTCTCGATCGTCCGTGAGCTCTGCCGGCTGCTCGGCGGCGACGTCTCGCTCGAGAGCCAGCTCGGCCGGGGCAGCCGATTCATCGTCACGCTGCCGGTTCGGCTCGAGGCGGAGGAGGCCGTCGAGCCGGCGGCCGTGGGCGGCGGTGCCCGAAGCGTGATCTGAAGCGTGCGGCCTGCCGCGGCCCGCCAGGGAGGGAAAGAGTCGATGTCGAAAGGGAAGTCTGCCGAGGTCGTCCTCTTCACCGACGGAGCCTGCAGCGGCAACCCCGGCCCCGGCGGCTGGGCCTACATCCTCCGCCACCCGGCGACCGGCCGGGAGTCGAAAGACTCAGGTGCGGAGCCGGGGACGACCAACAACCGGATGGAGCTGACGGCGGTCGTCCGCGGTCTCGAGCAGCTCAAGCGGCCGACCGTGGTCGAGCTGGTGACCGACAGCGTCTACGTCGGCACGGGACTCTCCGACTGGATGCCCAAGTGGAAGGCCCAGGGCTGGAAGCGGAAGGAGAAGGGCCGGTTCGTGCCGGTCAAGAACGAGGATCTCTGGCGGCAGCTCGACCGGCTGACTGCCGCCCACACGATCCGCTTCACCCACGTCGCCGGGCATTCGGGGCATCCGGAAAACGAGGAGTGCGACCGGCTGGCGGTCGAGGCTTACCGGCAGCTCAAAGCCGGCGGCGGGTAGACTCTGCACTCATGGATGCCGCCCCTGCCCCTGCCAGCCTCGAGCCGAGCCTCGCGACCAGGCTCGAGCGGCTGCCGGGCGTCGGCTCGGCCCGGGCGGCGAGGCTCGCCAAACTGGGGCTCGCGACCGTCCGCGACGCCCTGATGCACTTCCCCCGCGACTACAAGGACTTCTCGGGGGCGCACCGGCTCGCCGATTTTGTCGAGGGCTCCCACGCCTCGGTGGCCGGCACCGTCGCCGACGTGGCCAGCCGGACCACCGCCACCGGCCGCGGGATGCTGACGGTCACGATTGAGACGGCCGACGGGCGGCTGCGAGCGGTCTGGTTCAACATGCCCTTCATGGCCAAGCGGTTCGAGCCGGGGATGAAGGTGGTGCTCGCCGGCCAGCCGAAGCGGGGCAGGGGGGGCTGGGAGTTTGCCCACCCGGAGGTTCGCTGGCTCGCCGGGGGCGAGGCGGCCCACGCATCGGAGTGGCTGGCGGTCTATCCGCTGGCCGAGGGCGTCCAGCAGTCGCAGGTCCGGCTGGCGGTCCAGGCGGCCCTCGACCACGCGGCCGGCATCTGCCCGGAGGCCTTTCCGGGGGCGATGCTCGCCGAGAAGGGCCTCCTGCCGATCGAGGCGGCCTTGCGTGAGATTCACTGCCCCTCCAGCGAGGCCATGATCGAGGCGGCCCGCCGGCGGCTGGTCTATCAGGAGCTCTTCATGCTCCAACTGGCCCTCCGGATGCACCGCGGCCGGCAGCAGCGGGCCCACGCAGCCCCGCCGATTCAGGTCGACACCCGGCTCGACGCCCGGATCCGGGCCCGATTTCCCTTCGAGTTCACGGCGGCCCAGCGGCGGGTCTGCGACGAGATCGCCGCCGACCTCGCCCGGCCCGAGCCGATGAACCGGCTGCTCCAGGGGGATGTCGGCAGCGGCAAGACCGCCGTGGCGATCTACGCCCTGCTCGCCGCGGTCGCCACGCCCGTGGCGGAGCAGGCGGCGGCCCCCGAATCCACCGCCCCGCCCGAGCGGTATCAGGCGGCGATCATGGCCCCCACCGAACTGCTCGCCCGTCAGCATGTCGCCTCGCTCGAGCGGCTCCTGGCCGGCAGCGGGGTCGAGGTGGAGTTGCTCGTCGGCGGCCAGACGGCCCGGCAGCGAGCCGCGGTTGCCGAGCGGATCGCCTCGGGCGCGGCCGACATCGTGGTCGGCACGCAGGCGCTCGTCTGCGGCTCGGCGACCTTCCGCCACCTCGGCCTGGTCGTGATCGACGAGCAGCACCGCTTCGGCGTGCTTCAGCGGGCGATGCTCCAGCAGGGCGTGGCCGAGCCCCACACGCTCGTGATGACGGCCACCCCGATCCCGCGGACGATCGCCCATGCCGTCTACGGCGACCTCGACGTCTCGACGCTCGACGAGCAGCCGCCCGGCCGCCAGCCGGTGGCGACCTACCGCGTCACCCCGGCCGAGCTCGACCGCTGGTGGACGTTTTTCCGCGACAAGCTCGCGGCCGGCCGCCGCGGCTACGTGGTCGTGCCGGCGGTCGAGGAATCAAAGCGGGACCTGGCGACGATCTCCTCGGCCTTTGAGGAACTTGCCAACGGTCCGCTGGAAGCCTTCCGGCTCGGGTTGATCCACGGCCGGCTCAAGCCCGCCGCCAAGGCCGGGATCATGGAGGACTTCCGCGCCGGCAGGCTCGACGCGATCGTGGCCACCAGCGTGATCGAGGTCGGCATCGACGTGCCCGAGGCGACGATCATGACGATCCTCGACGCCGAGTCGTTCGGGCTGGCCCAGCTCCACCAGCTCCGCGGCCGCGTCGCCCGCGGCCCGACCCGCGGGATCTGCGGGGCGGTCACCGGCTCGGGCGACGAGCCCCATCCTCGGGTCGACGCCTTCGTGAGCACCTGCGACGGCTTCGCCCTGGCCGAGCAAGACCTCCTCCTCCGCGGCCCTGGCGACCTGGTCGGCACCCGGCAGAGCGGCGCCCCGCCCCTCTATCTCGCCGACCTGCTTCGCGACTCGGCCGTCGTCGCCGAGGCCCGCCGCGACGCCCTGGCCGTCTTCCAGGAAGACCCGGAACTCGCCGATCCCAAATACGACCGGCTCCGCAAGCTCGTCCTCGATCGCTGGGGCGGGATGCTCGGTCTCGGCCAGGTGGGGTGAGCCGGGAACTGTTTCCGTGCTCACCAGATCGTCTTGACGCCCCGGTATGCCCGCCGGGATTCCGCTCGCTCGCGGGAAACCTCGCTTCGCCACGGGCACCGATCCGCGGAGCGGATTGGTCGGCTGCGCTTGGTTTCCCAACGCCGGCTCGATTGGCACGGGCTCACCCCTCGCGAACCCGTATTCCGGTTGCGGGGTACGATGCCAATCCAGGAGGCGATCATGAATCTCACGATGCGACTGACTCGGGCGGCGGCGATCTGCGGGTGCTGGCTGTGCTGTTCAGTTCTCCCGCTGGCGACCTCAGCCGAGGACGACGAGGCCCAGCGCGACCAAGCCGCCTATGCGGGCACCTGGCGGGCGGTGACAATCGAAGCCGACGGCAATCCGCAGCCGGCCCGCGAGCGGAACATCGTGGTGGTCAACCGCGATGACGGCACCTGGACGCTCTCGGTTGACGGCCGCGAGGTCAGCAGCGGCACCAACGCCTTCGATCCCCTCGCCACGCCCCCGGCGATCGATATCGAGATCACCGCCGGCGACGGGGCCGGCTCCCGGCTCGTCGGCATCTACGAGATCGACGACGACCGTCGCCGGCTCTGCTTCCGCGGCGAACGCGAATGGCGGCCGACGGAGTTTGCCACGACTCCCGGCAGCAAGGCGATCCTCGTGACCTTCGAGCGGGAGTGAGCGGGCGTCAGCCTCACGCAGGCTTCGGGGCGAGCCCGTGCCATCTCGCCGGCCCCAACCATCCATGGGGCGTCAGCCCGCCTGGAGCCGCTCGGCGGACCGCCAGCCGTCGCCCTCTCGCACGACCCGATGGTAGAGCGTGTCCCGCTCGACCGGCTCGCGGCCCGCCTCGCGGATCAGCCGCTGAATCTCGTCGACCGAGAGAATCTCGGGGGTCGTCGCTCCGGCGTCGTGGTAGATCAGCTCGTGGCGGACGGTGCCGTCGAGGTCGTCGGCCCCGTAGGCCAGCGCCGCCTGGGCGGTGCCGATGCCGAGCATGATCCAGTACGCCTTGAGGTGGTCGAAGTTGTCGAGCACGAGCCGGCTGATCGCCATCGTCCGCAGGCTCATCGCCGCGGAGGGCTTGGCGATGTCGGCCAGGCGGGTGTTCTCCGGGTGGAAGGCGAGCGGAATGAAGGTCTGGAAGCCGCCGGTCTCGTCCTGCAACTCCCGCAGCCGGATCAGATGGTCGGTGCGGTGGTAGGCGTTCTCGATGTGGCCGTAGAGCATCGTCGCGTTGCTCCGCAGGCCGAGTTCGTGGGCCGTGCGGTGGATCGTGAACCACTCCTTCGTGTCGGCCTTGTGCTCGCAGATCTTGTCGCGGACCTCGGGGTGGAAGATCTCCGCCCCGCCGCCCGGCAGGCTGCCGAGGCCCGCGTCCTTGAGCTCGGCGAGGATGTCGCGGATCGAACGCTTGGTGAGGTGGCAGAACCAGTTGATTTCGACCGGCGTCCAGGCCTTGAGGTGGAGTGCCGGGTACGCGTCGTGGAGGATCCGGATGATGTTGAGATACCAGTCGTAGTCCTTCTGGTGATGGAGTCCGCCGACGATGTGCATCTCGGTCGAGCCGGCCTCGACCGCCTCCCGGCCGCGGGCCAGGATCTGCTCGTCGCTCATCACATAGCCGCGGTCCTCGCGAAGATCTGCCCGGAAGGCGCAGAAGGTGCAACGGTAGACGCAGACGTTGGTCGGATTGAGGTGCGTGTTGATGTTGTAGTAGGCGAGGTTGCCGTTCTTCCGCTCACGCACGAGGTTGGCCAGTTGCCCCAGTTCGTGGAGATCGAGGGCCGGATCCCAGAGCGACTCGGCCTCGGCAGCAGTGAGCCGCTCGCCGGCTTCCACCTTTTCTCGAATCGGCTCCAGGGACGGCGTGACGGCTCGAATCATGCGAGACAAAACTCCTCGTGGGCGTCGCGACGCGGCGGCTCAGTCGCCGCTGCCAGCATCATAGAAACCGCAGGCCGGCGGATTTGGCAACTGGCAGCCGGAAACTAGAGCCACAAATCAGCCGCGATCGCGGCCAAAAGCACCATCCCGATCGCGGCGTTGGCCGTGAAAAAGGCCTGGTTGACGCGGGAGAGGTCATCGGGGCGAACCAAGGCATGCTCCCAGACCAGCAGGGCGACGATGGCGGCCAGGGCTGTCCAGTAGATCCAGCCCAACTGGGGAACCACCAGCGGCAGGCTGGCCAGCAGCAGGATCGTCCCGCCATGGAGCCACTTCGAGCGGCGGAGGGCCCGGGCGACGCCCAGCCGGGCCGGCATGCTGTGGAGTCCGTGGGTGGCATCGAAGGCCGCGTCCTGGCAGGCGTAGATGATGTCGAAGCCGGCTACCCAGGCGGTTACGGCCAGGCCGAGGATCGCCGCCGGCAGGATGTCAATCGGGTCCCGCAGGAGCGTCTCGCCTCGCAGCGCAATCCAGGCGGCGACCGGCGCCAGGCCCAGCGCCGCCCCCAGCCAGAGGTGGGCCAGCGACGTGAACCGCTTGGCGAAGGAATAGCCCAGCAGCCAGGCGAGCACCGGCAGGGCGAGGGCCACCGGCAGCCAGTTGGGCAGAAACAGGAGCGTCGCGGCGACAAACGCCACCGACGAGGCAGCCACCAGCCCGAGCACCTCGCCGGCCCCCAGTTCACCCCGCGGCAGGTGCCGGCCGGCGGTCCGGGGATTCTCCGCGTCGATCGCCCGGTCGACCAGCCGGTTAAAGGCCATCGCCGCGGTCCGTGCCGCGACCATGCAGGCGAGGATTCCGAGCAGAGGCTGGACGAGCGAAAGCGGCTCGCTGAGCGACCAGCGGCCGTCGCCCCCCAGGCGGATCGCGATCAGGGCCGCAATCACGGCGAAGGGCAGGGCGAAGATCGTGTGGCTGAACCGAACGAGCTCGAGGTAACTCCGCAGCCGCGGCCAGAAAAAATGGGACATTCCCCTTTTCTGGAGAACACCCTGACCAACTCCGGCGGTTGAGAAAAGGGGAATGTCCACTTTTTTGCCGACTCCGGTGGCCGGG
>JAQCJP010000181.1 GCA_027592945.1 Planctomycetota bacterium | reverse complement strand
ACCGCAGGGCGTTTTTCGACGCAGCCTCGGGTGAGATCGCAGATTTTGGCAATCAAAGCGGGGGCAGCGGTAACGACCGGGGGCCAGCCCCAGAGTCCGAGCGGGCTAGGATAGACTTGGATTTCCGTGAAAATCAGTGTGTCTGTCCATGACGAACCAGCCATTTCCACGCACGACGAAAGCGTGCCGCCGCGGCCTGATCGGGCGGGCGGCGGCGGTGGGGCTGGTCCTGGTCTTGGTGCTGACATCGTCAGGCCGTGGTGAAGCGCCGGCCGCCTCGGCTGACGACCTCGCCTTCTTCGAGTCGCAGGTGCGGCCGCTGTTGGTCGAGAACTGCAGCGGCTGCCATTCCGCCGAGGCGGGCGATCCGGAGGGCGGGCTGACGTTCGACTCGCGGGCCGACTTCTTCGCCGCCGAGGGCGTCGCCGTGGCCGGTGAGCCCGACGCCAGCCTGTTGGTCAAGGTCGTCCGGTACGACAGCGACCAGCAGATGCCGCCGGACGGCAAGCTGCCCGATGCGGCGATCGCGACCATTGAAGAATGGGTTCGCCGCGGGCTGCCCTGGCCGGACGACGGCAAGGAAGCCCGGATCGAAGCCTTCGACATCGCTGCCCGCAAGGCCGACCACTGGTGCTGGCATGGGCCCGAGCGGCCCGCCCTGCCTGCCGTGGATGAGGCCGCTTGGTGCCGCGGCGAGATCGACCGCTTCGTGCTCAGCCGGCTGGAGGCGGCCGGGCTCGAGCCGGCCCCGGAGGCCCCGCGGGCGGTGCTCGTGCGGCGGGCCAGCGAGATCCTAACCGGCCTGCCCGCTGATCCGGCCGATGTCGCCCGGGTGGCGGCCGACCCTGATCCGCAGGCCTTCGAGCAATACGTCGATGAGTTGCTCGCCTCGCCGCACTATGGCGAGCGGTTCGCCCGGCATTGGCTCGATGTCGCCCGCTACAGCGAGACCCGGGGGCATGAGTTCGACTTTCCGATCCCCAATGCCTGGCAGTATCGCGACTGGGTGGTGCGGGCCCTCAATGCCGACCTGCCCTACGACCAGTTTGTCCGCGAGCAGATTGCCGGCGATCTGATCGAGCCGCCCCGGCTGTCGGCCGAGGGCGGCAACGAGTCGGTGCTCGGCACCGGCTTCTGGCTGCTCGGGGAGGAAGTCCACTCGCCGGTCGACATCAGGCAGGACGAGGCCGACCGGATCGACAACCGGGTCGACACCTTCGGGAAGGCGTTTCTCGGGCTGGCCCTCGGCTGTGCCCGCTGCCACGACCACAAGTTCGACGCGATTTCCGACGAAGACTATTACGCGATCGCCGGGATGGTGATGTCGAGCAGCTACCGGCAGGTGCCGTTTGAATCGCTCGAGGCCAACCGCCGGGTGGCGGCCCAGCTCGCCGCCGCCGACGCCGCGACCCGGGCAGACATCCTGCCCCGGCTTGAGTCCCTGACGGGCATCACCGCCAAGTCGCCGTTGCCGGCCGCCGCGACGACCGAGACGGTGCTGGCCGACTACACGCGAGGCGAGCAGGCGACGCGGCTGATCTGCGACGGAGCCGCCTGGGAGACCGTGCCGGCCGGTCAGCCGGTGATCGGGCCGGACGCTGCCGACGGGACGCTGCCGATCAGCGTCGAACCGCTCGGCCATGCCCGCAGCGATGCCGTCTGGGCGACGTCGCGATCGGTCGGCACCCGCGATCCCAAGCCGCTGGGCGGCATCGACCGGGCCGGCCGCCTCCTGCGGACGCCCAAGCGGCGGCTCACGGAGGGCGTCCTCTGGCATCGGGTGCGGGGGCGGCTCCAGATTGCCACGATCGTCGACGGGCATGTGATGGTGCATGGCCCGCTCTACGTCCCGCATGTCATGACCGTCGACACCAAAGGCGAGTGGCAGTGGATCAGGCAGGACCTTCGCCGGGACATCAAAGACTGGCCGGCCGGCCACGTCGTCCACGTCGAATATGCCGCGATCGAGGGCGAGGCCGGTGTCGCCGAGACGGTGGCGGCGGTTGCGAAGCCCGAGCGGGTTGCACCGCGCTGGCCGGTCGAACTCAATGCCGCCCTGGCCGGCGAGGCGATCGACTGGGACCAAGGGTCGGCCGCCGCGATCCGGGCGGACGCGGCGGCTCACGCCGCCACGCGGGCCGGGATCCTCGCCGACGCCCGGCTCGTCTCGGCAACCGCGCCGGCCCTCCTCGACGGCAACGGGATCGATCAGTTCGTGCTCTTGAAAGGCTCGGCGGCCCGGCCGGGTGAACTCTCGCCCCGGCGGTTTCTCGAGGCGATCGACGGCCCCGACCAGCCGGACTGGCCTGCCGACTCCTCGGGCCGGCTCGAACTGGCCGACCGCGTGCTCGATCCGGCCAATCCGCTGGCTTCCCGGGTGATGGTCAATCGGCTCTGGCACCATCTCTTCGGCCGCGGCCTCGTGCCGACCACCGACAACTTCGGCAAGCTGGGCGAGCCTCCGGCCGACGCCGGGGCTCAGGCCCTCCTCGATCACCTCGCCGTCCGGTTCGTCGAGGAAGGCTGGGGCGTCAAGCGGCTGATCCGCGAGATCGTCACCAGCAGCACCTGGCGGATGGCTTCGACGCCGAGTCCGGAGGCCGCCGCACGCGATCCCCTCAACCTGCTGCTCCACCACTACCCGCTGCGGCGGCTTGAAGGAGAGGCGATTCGCGACAAGATCCTCGCCGTCAGCGGCCGGCTCGACCGCACCGTTGGGGGCCCGAGCGTCGAGGTCTTCCTGACCGACTTCCACGACGGCCGGGGCCGACCGCAGTCGGGGCCGCTCGATGGCGGCGGCCGCCGCAGCCTCTACACCACGATTCGCCGCAACTTCCTGCCGAGCTTTCTGCTGGCCTTCGATCTGCCGGTCCCGTTTCAGGCGATGGGCCGGCGGAACGTCACCAACGTCCCGGCCCAGGCGCTGACGTTGATGAACGACCCGTTCGTGAGCGAGCAGGCGATCGTTTGGGCCCGCCGGCTACTGGCCGACCGCGATCTGACCGCCGAGGCCCGGATCGCCCAGATGTACCGCGAGGCCTTCGCCCGGGAGCCGACGGCCGACGAGCGGGCGGTGGCGGTCGAGTTTCTCGCCGCCCAGGCCGCGGCGCACGGGGTCGACTTCGCGGCCGATCCGACCAACGAATCGGCCTGGGCCGATCTGGCCCACGCCCTCTTCAATGCCAAGGAGTTCATCTTCGTGCCGTGACGCGGCTGGAGACTCTTCCGATGAAATCGTCGCATCCCTGCCGCCGCGTCCGTCCGCTGCCGCTCTCCCGTCGCGGCCTGCTCCGGCAGGCGTCCTGCGGCTTCGGGGGAATCGCCGCCGCCGCGCTTTTGCATCGCGACGCAGCCCGGGCCTCCCTGGGAGTGGTCGACTCGCTGCACCATCCGGCCCGGGCGACGAGCGTGATCTTTCTCTACATGGATGGCGGTGTCTCGCAGGTCGACAGCTTCGATCCCAAGCCGCGGCTCGCCCAGGATGCCGGCAAGGATCCCCACAGCCTCTTCAAGGTCGATGCGACCCAGTTCAACAACGTCGGCACGGTCTTGCCGAGCCCCTGGCAGTTCAAGCCTTGCGGCAAGAGCGGGATTCCCGTCAGCGACCTGTTTCCCCACATCGGCGGCGTGGTCGACGAACTGGCGGTGATCCGCTCGATGACCAGCGAGTTTCCCGAGCACACCAACGCCAACTATTTTCTCCACACCGGCAGCGGCCTGCAGGGACGGCCGAGCATGGGCGCTTGGACGACCTACGGCCTCGGCAGCGAGAACGATGAACTGCCCGGCTACATGGTGCTCAACGGCGGCCTGATTCCACCGGGCGGCCTCGACAACTTCACCAACGGCTTCCTGCCGGCGACCTACCAGGGCTCGGTCGTCAAGCCGAACGTCGTCGGGCTGGCCAACGTCCGGCCCCGGGAGAAGAGCCCGGCCCAGCAGCAGGCCAAGCTCGACCTGGCCCGCCGCCTCGACGAGCGGTTTGCCCGGCGGCTCGCCGCCGGCGGCGGCCGGCCGCCCGACGCGCTGGAAAGCGCCATCGCCAATCAGGAACTCGCCTACCGGATGCAGACGGAAGTGCCCGAGCTCCTCGACCTGGCCGGGGAAACCGCCACCACCAAGCGGGCCTACGGCCTGGAGAGCCGCTACGATCCGACCCGGATCTTCGGCACCGAGTGCCTCCTGGCCCGGCGGATGGTCGAGCGGGGGGTGCGGTTCGTCGAGTTGACCTGTCCGAAGGTCGGCGGCGACCGCTGGGATCAGCACAACAATCTCAAGGACGGCCACGAGAACAACGCCCGGGCGGTCGACCAGCCGATCGCCGCCCTGATCCGCGATCTGCGGCAGCGGGGGCTGCTCGACAGCACGCTCGTCGTCTGGAGCGGCGAGTTTGGCCGCACGCCCTTCGCCCAGGGCAGCAACGGCCGCGATCACAACCCGCAGGCCTTCTCGCTCTGGCTGGCCGGCGGCGGGGTCAAGGGGGGCACGGTGGTCGGCACCACCGACGACTACGGCTATCGGGTGGTCGAGAAGAAGTTCATGATCCACGATCTCCACGCCACGATGCTGCACCTGCTCGGCCTCGACCACGAGCGGCTGACCTACCGCTTCAGCGGCCGCGACATGCGGCTGACCGATGTGCACGGCCACGTGATCCACGACGCGCTGGCGTAAACGCGGGGACTGGCTCCGAGCGAAGCGAGGTGCCTGTCCCCCTTCGCCCGGGTTTGCAACCTGGGCGTTGCGGGAAGGCCCGACGGCCCGCCGCCTGAGATGGGGAAGTGCCGATCGGTGAACCGTGGGCCCAGGTTTGCAACCTGGGCAGTGCGGGAAGTTCCCAATAGCCCGCCGTGCGGCGGTACAAGTGTCGGGGTGGGTTGGTGGTGACCGCGGATTGGGCGGGTGGGTGGTGAACGGGTGCTTGGGCTTCCGTGGGCCGGGAAGGCCCGACGGCCCGCCGTCCCCCCGGCTCGCGCCAGGGGCTTTTATGTGGCGGAGCCGCGCCGTCGGGAACGCCAGGCCATCACACCCGCCGAACCGAGGGCCAGCAAGGCCATCGCCGCCGGCTCGGGCACCGCCACCGGCACCGCACCAACGGCGATTCCGGTATTGGGGGTCGTCTGGTAGTAGGCCTCGGTGATCTCAAAGCCCTGGCCACTTCCGGCCAAGTCGATCGTCAGCGAGGCCCAGCCGTAGAAGGTGTCGCTGCCGCTGGTGAACCGGAAGCCGAACTGGCCGGGGGTGTTGGTGGTGAAGAGGGGGCTGAGGTTTTGGTTTGCGTTATACGTCAGGCGCGAGTTGCCGCCTGAGAAAGGAAGCGCATCGGCATCGACCGTGAAGCCTGTTGCAACATTGCGAATTTTGTTGCCCCCAAACGTACCGGTGTAGGTCTTGGCAAACTGACCACCTGGCCCGCTCAAGTACGCCACCAGCGTCGACGAGTTGCGCACCGCAAACTCATCGCCGCCCGCCCCGTCAACATCCCAGCCGATGGTGCCATCGGTCACCGGGGGCCGGAGGCTGCCGAGGGTGACGTTGCTGGCATCGACGAACGTGAAGCCGGGGATGCCCTGGGCAGCTGCCACGCCGGCGGTCGGTGTGTAGGGAACGGCCTGGGCATCGCTCATCCCGGCAACCGTCACGCCGGCGATTCCGGCGAGTGACGCCAGCCGTTCGGCGACTGCTCCCGGGCGACGGGTTGGCTTTGAAGTATCGGCAGCGGGTCGGGACGTGGTGCGATTTGCCCCAGAGGGTGGAGCGAATCGCCCCACTGACTGGTGCGAATCGCTCCACCCGGCCCCCCCAGGAGCATGGTGGCCGCCTGGGGCCGGGGTTCACAACCGCAAGAAAAGACATTCTTAAAAATTGAGTCAGTGCCGGCTGCACCGCAGCCCGAGTCACACGGCACCGGCTCACTCCGAGCTGCGGTGGTTGTGAACGTGGTCTTTGGACGCTTGGAGAGGTCCCATCGTCAGGCACACGGATTGCGGGCCCGCAGGGAGGGGAACCGGCTGAAGTCGCCATCGGAAAACTCGGGCTGAAAACCGTCGCCCACGGGTTCGATCGACCACAGTCGAAAGGGCTGCCATCGAGTCCGGTGATCCTCGAGCACCCGGAGAAGCCCCTCATGCACCACATCCTCGAGCGTCGTCTGATCCCGGCCGAGCGATGTGCAGTTGGCCCGGCTGTTCCTTGACGACCTTGCTCCGAGCGACCAAGCCGTGGACATGAGCGACGAATGGACCGGCGACGACCTCGCCGACGTTGCCTGGTGACATCCGGCTCATCGCATTCATCACCGAGAAGGGTGTCGAACACCTCGCGGGCCAGGAGCTCGTCCCGCAGCTTCGACCTTGCCGCTTGTTCACGGCCGAGAGGCCGGTGCCTCCCAGCCCTCTCGAGCCCGGGCGACCCAGGCGGGGTCGCCGACGACGCCGGCCTGCGACCAATCGTAGGGCTTGAATCCGAGGGCGATCGCCGGCGACTCGGGCCGGAGCCGATAGTCCCGCGTGGCCGGATCGACAAACAGCGGATCGGCCACGACCGATCCCAGTTCATGCCCGGCCGCCTGCCAGTCGGCCAGCGGCTTGTCCAGGAACCGGACCGGTTCACCCGCGGTGTTCCACCAGCAGTTGGTGCCGGTGACCGTCTGCATCCTGTCCCACGGTCCGGTGATCGCCTTGCCCGTCCGCCAGCACTCACGCAAGCGCTCCGATCATGAGGCTTGCCCGCCAGCGGCCCGAGCAGACCGAGCGTGGCCTCTTCATGGTGCCGATGCGGGAAGGCGGTGTACAATTCGGGAGCATGGCACGAGTTTACATCGAAACCACGATTGCGAGCTTCTACCACGAGGAGCGGACCGAGCCCGAAATGCGCGCCCGCCGCAATTGGACGCGCAGATGGTTCGATGCCGCGCGCGGCGGCTCGGACGAACTCGTGACCAGCCTGGCGGTGGATGCCGAACTGCGCGGTGGCAACTTTCCGCACCGCGATGCGGCACTGTCACTCATTGCCGACCTACCGCTTGTCGAGTTGGATGACGCAGTCGCAGAGATCGTGGACGCTTATATCGCTCATCGCGTGATGCCACATGACCCGCAGGGAGATGCCCTCCACCTTGCGGCAGCATCTTTTCACCGCTGCGATTTTCTTGTGACGTGGAACTGTCGCCACCTTGCGAACGCAAACAAATTTGGACATATACGTCGTGTGAATGGCATTTTGGGGATTGGAAGTCCGATTCTCGTGACCCCTCTGGAACTCCTGCAGGAGGACACTCCCGATGAATAGCCTGGCAGAAGTCCGCCGCGTCAGAATGGAAATGTCGAAATCAAGCGGCCACGACATCAGACGCCTGATCGCCAAGATCAACGAAAACCGCAGCAAGGTGACTGGCCGGATCATATCGCCAGGTTCGGCTGCGGAGACGGTTGGTTCCGCCACACCGGGCTCGGCAACGTCGCGTAAGGGATAGCCTCGCGCATCCCGGGGACTGACCCCTCCCCAGTTTTTGTACCAGTGCTCATGAGAGAGTTGGGGAACAGTCCGCGTGGGGTGTCGGAGGGAGGGGCCGGGCCCCGAGGTGTGGGACAGCATGCGCGTGCCGACCATCGGCCTCACTCCAGGGAGAGGAACTCGCTCGAGTTGAAGAGCACGTGACCCCCTTCCCAAATCCTGACCCAGATCTTGTGAGAGAATCCTCGTGCCCCGGCTGGGGCTGGAAAGGGTTCTCGGATGAAGAAGCGACGCAGTGCAGAGCAGATCGTGGGCTTGCTTCGGCAGGCTGACGTGGACCTTGGGAAGGG
>JAQCJP010000180.1 GCA_027592945.1 Planctomycetota bacterium | reverse complement strand
GGGAAACCCCCCCGTCGGGCCGGAGCCCGCAGCCGACGACGGCGCGGTGCCGGCCGCCGTAGGCGGGCGACTGCCGGTCATGGCGACCGCGGTGAGCAGGATGACGGAGACGGTCGCGATTCCGGCGACGACCGCTGGCCGCTGGTCCCTGCCCCAAGCCAGCAGGTACGACAGCCGCCCGGGCAGGCGGGCTTGCGGCCGCTGGCCTCCGAGGAGTCGTTGGATGTCGTCGGCGAGTTCCGCGGCCGAGGGGTACCTCGCGGCTGACCGCTTGCGCAGGCACTTCGCGGCGATTGCGGCCGCCCCCGGCGCCAGGGCTGGGTCGGCGAACTGGAGCCGCTGCGGCGGCGCCTCGCGGACAATCTGCACGGTCTGGCTGAGCGACTTGCCGGCAACCTCGTAAGGGAGCCGGCCGCTGAGCAGTTCGTGCATGATCAGGCCGAGGGCATAGACATCGGTCGCCGGGCCGATCGGCTCGTCGCCGCATTGCTCCGGGCTCGTGTACTGCTTCGTGCCGACGAACTCTCCGGTTTCGGTGAAGTCCTGGCTGTCGTCCTCCATCACGCGGGCGACTCCGAAATCAATCACCTTCGGCTGTCCCTCGCCGTCGAGGAGGATGTTGCCCGGTTTGAGGTCGCGGTGGACGATGCCCGCGGCATGGCCATGGGCCACGGCCCGGCAGACGGCCAGAAGGATTTCCAGACGCTGCCGCGAGTCGAGGCCTCGTTCCCGGCAGCCCTGAACCAGCGACCGCGCTCCAGGCACGTACTCCATCACGAAATAAGGAACATCCTCGCTCCCGATCCGTCCACAGCCGGCAGTGAACACCTGGGCGATGCCCGGATGCCGGAGCCGGCCAAGCAGATCGGCCTCCCGCCGAAATCGGTCCCCGGCCGCCGGTGAACCACGGCCGGGCCGCATCGCCTTGACCGCCACGTACCGGGCAGGAGCCCGTTGCCGGGCGAGGTAGACCCGCCCCATGCCCCCCTGGTCGATCAGTCGCTCGATGACGACATCGCCTAGCTGGCGGCCCAGGAGCGGGTCGAGATCATCAGCCGCTGGTCGAACTGCCTCCTCCAGGCCGAAGTCGGTCGATTGCCGCGACAGGAACTCCGAGGCGGGCTGCGTGTCGCCGCTGGGCCGCTCGGAAGACGCTTCCTCCGACCGGCCGTCATGTTCACGATGGCTCGTTCGTGGGTCGACGTGCATGGTGGAGCCCTCCACGCGTATTCAGATGTCGCCTTAGCCGACTCCGTGCCGCAGCGCCCATACGGCCGCCTGCGTCCGATCCCCGAGGCTGAGTTTCCGGAGGAGGTTCTGGACGTGCTCCTTGACGGTTTCAATGCTGATCATCAGTGCTTCGGCGATTTCCTGGTTGGCCAGGCCCATGGCGATCAGTCGCAGGACCTGCGTTTCCCGGCCAGTGAGTTCAATGCCTGCCGCGTTGCTCTTCTCGCGGTGGGCCATGTGGCTCGCCACCCGCCGCAACTCGCCCTTCATGGAAGCGGTTTCCCCAGCGGCAGCTGCCGAGACCGCTGCGATCAGGTCGGCCCGCGAGGTCGTCTTGAGCAGGTAGTCGTGGGCGCCGGCGGCGACCGCCCTGGCGACGTAGGTCGGGTTGTCGAATGCCGAGAGCATCACGACCCGCGCCTGCGGAGCGGCCGAGCGGATGTGGCGGACGCTGTCGAGGCCATCCGCATCGCCCAGCCGGACGTCGAGGAGGACGACGTTTGGCCGGAACTTTCGGACCAGGCGAATCGCCTCTTCGGCCGTACCTGCCTCGCCGCAGACCTTGAGCGGCGAGCCCGCAAACAGGCTGATCAGCCCTTTGCGAACCACCTCATGGTCGTCGACCACCAGCACCTGAGGGGTTTCCATGCAGGGATGGTGCCCCCTGGAAGAATGTCCTGTCAACCGAGGGAGCGCCGCAACCGGGCCAGGCGGTCGTTTTTGGGGGCATGAGTTTCGAAACCTGTCGAAGCAGGGGCTTTTTCTCACGGGTTGATTAGACTCAGCGCATGGCGCAATCATCGCACGAGGGCAAGCCTTTGCCCGGCATGACGAGGCTCGTTTCGTTCGCCGTCCTGCTCGGTCTGGTCGCCCTGTTCGGGCTGCTCTCGCTGCGGGTGATGGCCTCGTTTCTGCTGCCGCTCCTGCTGGCGGCGATGCTGGTGGTGATCTTCGGGCCGCTCCATCGGCGGCTCCGCGACCGGCTGGGACTCGCCGACTGGATGGCCGCCGGGCTGACGACGGTGATCGTCCTGGTGATCGTGCTGGTACCGCTGGGGCTCTTGGTCACCAGGGCGGTGGCCGATGCGATGGGCATGGTCCGCAGCCCGGAGGCGGTCCGGCTCGACCCGGCGGTGCTTGGACAACTGATGCAGGGTGTCAATGAGGCGACCGGGCTGCACCTCACCGCCGAGGGCATCAACGCCGAATTGCACCGGTTCGCGGAAGACTGGCTGGCCCCGATCGCCGCCCGGGCGCCGATGGTGATCGGCAAGGTGCTGATCGGGATCGTGGTGATGATCGTGGGCTTCTTTTATTTTCTCGCCGACGGACCGCGAATGCTGGCGGCAGTGATGCGGCTGATCCCGCTCGACACCCGCTACCAGTGGCAGCTGCTCCAGGAGTTCGAGGAGGTCAGCCGCGCCGTCGTGACGGCGACCCTGCTGGCGGCCGTGGTCCAGGCGATCCTGGGCGGCATCGGCTATGCCGTGGCCGGGTTGGGCAATGTCTTCCTGCTGACCCTGCTGACGTTCTTCATGGCGATGGTGCCGATCGTGGGGGCGGCGGCGGTCTGGGGCTCGGCGAGTCTCTACCTGCTGCTGTTTGCCAAAGAGACGTGGGCCGCCGCCGGGCTGGCGGCCTGGGGCGTGCTGGCGGTTTCCTCGGTCGACAACATCATCAAGCCCCTCGTGCTGCAGGGGCAGTCAAAGCTGCATCCCCTCTTGGCGCTGCTGAGCGTGCTTGGCGGCGTGACCGCCTTGGGCCCGATCGGTATCTTCGTGGGACCGATCGCGGTGGCCTTCCTGCAGGCGGCCCTCACGATGCTGGCGTTCGAGATCGACAGCCTGGAGACGCGGTCCGACAATGCCGGCGAGGCCAGGCCGGCGGCCAACCAGGCGACCGGGTCTGCCCGGCCGGCCGAGGCGGAGTTGCAGAATCGAGGCTCGGGAGGTTGAAATCTACGGCTCGTTGCCGCCACGGCGGGTCCGTGAAGTCTGGGATCGGTCGCGGCAACGGGAACTGCACGACACCGAACTCCGCGGCCACCGCATGAGCGGGACCAATCGTTGAGGGGATTGAGCGATGTTGCTGGAATGCATGATGGCCCTGGCGGCCCTGCTGACAACGGGAATCGAGGCTGCCTATTTGCCGACTGATGATGGCGGCGGCGACTACCTCGTACGAGTCGAGCCCGATCTTGTCACCGGCAGCACGCCCTACCAGTTCACCAGCGACGTCCCCGCCGATTCCCGGGATGTCCGTCGCGTGCGGATTTATGTTGCCGATGCCTGGCCACCAGCGGTGGAACGCTCGGTGATCGAGGCGGCCAAACGGCCTCGCCGCGTAACGCCGGTGGCCGTAGCGACCGTCCGTCCCGAAGAGCCTGCGGCAGCGGCAGTCGCGGCCGAGGCGGAACGGCCCTGGGGCTGGCTGATCGGCAGCCTGATCGCCCTCTTTCTGTCGCTGGGGGCCAACGCCTATCTCGGGATGCTGCTCGGTGGGATGCGGCAGCGATACCTGCGGGCCGTGCAACAGTCCTTTGCCGGGGCCTGAGCCGCCTCACTCGCGAGACTCGAGCGAAAACTCGACGTTCGCGCCGCCGGGTTCGACCGTCGCCTCCAGGCCGCTCGTGGCCGGGTCGGCATAGCGGCGAGGGATGGCCGACTTCGGCGGGCTGGCCGGCGCGGCAGACGAGTCTTCGAGGCCGAAGGCGTCGGCCTTGATGCCCTCCATGATCATCTTCGAGATCGCCACGCGGTGACGGCCGGGCAGGGCGCCGTCGCCCCGCGCGAAGGTGCTCAGCGTGAACTGGCCGGTGGCGTCGGTGCTGCCCCGGGCCGGCACGCCGCCCTCGGCCGGCTCAAAGAGCACCGCCGCATCCGCCACCGGCTTGCCGTCGAGGAGCACCGTGCCCGAAACCGGGGCGGTGGCCGGCTTCGAGCCACCGCATCCGCTCGCGACAAGCACGAGGCAGGCCGGGCCGAGGAGTCGGAAAAACACCGGCCAGCGAGGCTGAGGAACCGACTTCATGGGATTGTCACCGCCTGCCGGTCGGCCTTGGCACCGAGCCGCTGAAAGAGCACATGGTCGATCGTGTCGGGAAGGAAGTGGACGCTGCCGTCGCCGAAGGCGAACGAGGCGCCACCGACGTGGCGGGAGCGGAAGCCGAGTTCGTAGTTCCAGTTCAGGGGATGGCGGCAGCCGTCGCTGCTATCCCAGTCGCAGGTGTCGGTGTTGATGGGTACGAGCGTGCTTGTCAGCCCCTGGCCGCTGTTGCTCCGCAGCCAGCCACGGGAGTGATGGGCGCCGCAGGCGGGGCGGGTCTCGCCCCAGAAGATCGTGTTGGAGAGGCCGTCGCGGATCGACGAAACCGTGAAGGCGATCCCGCCGCGGTTGAAGGCGCCGGCACACTTGCGATGGTTGCCGTAGAGCGAGGGGGGCGGCTTGGGGATCTGATACTCGTTGAGGGCCAGCGCCTCGGGGCAGGAGTGGTCAGAACTGTTGGCGTGGCCGGTGGGGCCGCTGGAGGCGGCGTAGTGGCAGGGCGCGTTGGGAGCCCAGGAAGGGGGGCCGGTGAATCGCTCGTCGCTAGGACACATGAAGGTGGGGATTTCGGCGTCGCGGAGGAAACGGCCGTCGGGAAGTCGCGTGTCATCGACGGCCAGCGACATGTTCTTGAAGTCGATCGCCGCGTAGAAGGCGTCCTGCTCGAGAAAGGGAAGCAGGTGTGCCAGGCCGGTGCCGCGGCTCTGGGCGGCGCCGAGTCCGTGGGTGTGCGCGCCGACCGGCAGCGTCTCGTCGTGGCGGGAGATGAAGGTCGAAGTGGCCAGCCCGATCTGGCGAAGATTGTTGCCGCAACTGGCCCGACGGGCCGTCTCGCGGGCACCCTGCACTGCCGGCAGCAGCAACCCGACCAGGGTGGCGATGATGGCGATCACCACGAGCAGTTCCACGAGCGTGAATCCACGACGAGGCGTACGCATGGGAGTTCCCCTGTGAGGCAGAGAAGGAGCGGGATTGTTCCGCCCACCAGCCCACGGTAGCAGGACGACGGGAGCTTGTCACTTGCTGCGTTGCCGGCCGCCCTAGCAGACTGTGGAACAAGTCTGCCGCCGCAGGATGCGGCGATCGGCGACCTCCAAAAACCTCGGCTTTTTGGGGAGTCGCTCACGTGGAAAAAGGCCATGGAGGGCTTTTTCCGCGGGCAGCTAGAGCCGCTGGCGGCGGGTGCGGGCGGCGTTGCGGCGAGGTGGCTTGGCCGCGGCGGCCGGCTCATGGCGGTGGGCCGTCAACGGCACCACCGCTTCCTGCGGGCCGAAGAAGAAGGCCTCGGCGGGCCAGAGATCATCAGCCTGCGGAGCGGCCACGATCTCGACCGGCTTGGGGGCTGGTGGAGGCGGCGGTAGCGGGATGGGGGGCGGAGCGGGACGGGCTGTGGGCTCAGGCTTCCGGCGGGTCCATGTCTGCGTCGGATCGCTCAGCGAGCGGACATGGGCACCAGCCTCGTGGAACATCGCCGCTACGTGGGCGTGGCAGGTGAGCACGAGCATCTGCCGATCGGGTCCCTGCTCGGTGAGAAACTCAACGAGCACCCGGGCTGCCGAGCGGGCCCGCGTGTCGTCGAAGTTGACCAGCGCGTCGTCCATCACGATCGGCAGCGTCACGTCATGGCGGCCCAGATCCCGTACCAGCGCCAGCCGCAGAGCGAGGAAGACCTGCTCCCGCGTACCGCGGCTGAGCCGCTCGGGCCGCCAGAGCTGGCCGTCGCGCTCGTGGATTTCCAGACGAGCTTCGTCGATCGCGGTCGTGATCGAATGGTAGCGACCTTCGGTAAGCCGACTCAGCCAGCGGGACGCCTCTCGGAGGACCGGCGGCTGGTGATCTCTCGCCACGGCAGCCCGGGTGTCTTCCAGCAGGGTGCGGGCCCGCTCGAGCACCCGGCGGCGGTCCCGCTGCTCGACGATCATCTGCTCGACGCCGGCGAGTTCCGCCTGGAGCGATTCGGTGCCGCGATCGGCGGCAGCGGCGTCGAGCCGGGCGGTCACGGCGGCCCGCCGGTCGCGAACGTCGGCCAGACTGGCCCGCAGTTCGCCGGTCCGTTGGCAGGCCCGCGCCAGCCGCGTCTCCAGCGGCATCGCGGCGGTCTCGGCCAGCCACTGCTCGAGGTCGCCCGGTTCGCTTGTCCGACGGCAGGCATCCTGCCAGTTCTGAGTGGCCACCTCGGCCGCCAGTCGCAGTTCCTCGTATTCGAGTCGCCGATCGACCTTCGCGAGGAAGGCCTCCCGGTCGGCAACGCCCCAGCGGTCGTAGAACTCCCGCACGGCCCGCTCCGCCACCTTGACCTGCCGAATCGCGTGCCGATGGCGGCGACGAGCGCTCTCGAGCCGTCGGGTCAGCGATGCCCGGCGACGCACGATGCGACGATCTTCATCCAGCCGC
This sequence comes from Planctomycetota bacterium, assembly GCA_027592945.1. Lineage (GTDB taxonomy): Bacteria > Planctomycetota > Planctomycetia > Pirellulales > UBA1268 > QWPN01. Next base: position 1,153 of record JAQCJP010000180.1, on the reverse strand, counting down.
TCCTTGAGCATCTGGAGGTGATCGAGCGGCCCCGCCTCCGGCACCAGCTCGCATTCGACCAGCAGTTCGTCGATCCGGCGGCCGACGGCGGCGAGTTCCTCCCGCTTGTGGCGGGCCTCTTCCGAGAGCCGCCGGCGATCGTCGTCGAGGGTCAAGAGCGTGTGGCGGTGGGCCGCGATCTGTCGCACTTCCCGCGGCGAGAGATTGGTGGGCAGGCCACGGTGTTCGAGCGCCTTCCGCCAGCGGCTCCGGGCGGCGGCCCGCTCTTCGGCGGCTTCCTTGACCGCCTGTTCGGCCAGGGCTACCTGGTCGACGAGCAGATGCACCGAGCCTTCGCGGCCGGCGAGTTCCTCGAGCCGCTCGAGCTCCTCCTGGGCGGCAGCCAGGCGACGCTCCAGCCCCGTGGCGGCCTCCGAGCCGAGCCGGCCGTCGAGGAGGCCGCACTGGGCGGCGAGGTCGTCCCGCTGCTTCTTGGCCATCTCATACTGCCGGCGGGCAGCCTCCAGGCGGGCCGAAGCGTTGCGATCGAGCGACCAGGTGGTCACCGAGGCCACGCCCGCCCCGGCCGCGCCCAGCGCCGCCATCGCGTAGGCCAGCGAACCCGTCACCTCCTTGGGCAGGAGCGAGCCCGAGAGCAGCATGCCGGTGCCGATCACAAACAGCGCTCCCAGCGCGACCAGCCACGGGATCGGGATCAACTGGGCCTCCATGCTCTCGGCCATCTCCCGCTCCAGCCGCGCGACGGTTCGATCGAGTTCACCGAGTTGGTCGCCGCCCGAGATTCGCTTGCGAAGGAAGGTCACTTTCTCGCCAGCTTTTTCGATCGCTTCCTGAACGCTGATGCCGCCGAGGGTCTTTTCCGCCCCGTCGACGCTGCCGCGGGTCGCGGCCAGCGAACGCTTGGCCTCAGCGAGTTGCCGGCGGGCGGCGGCGAGGCCGCGGCTGGCCCGGCTGCAGGCCCGGGCCCGGCTGCGGAGCGGTCCGAACGACAACGCGAAGCCTTCCGGCAGGAGCACTTCCGGCAGGGAATCGATGTCGAACTCGGCCGGCAGCGTGACGGGAACCAGTCGTGTCAGGCCGGCGATGCCGACCTGTTCACCGAACCGGCGGGCGGCAAGCTTGGCATGGCTCTCCGCCCGGGCGACCTCGGCGG
>JAQCJP010000179.1 GCA_027592945.1 Planctomycetota bacterium | reverse complement strand
GATTCCGTGCGTCCTCGGGTTGGAAAAGGGTACAGGCACCTCGCTTCGCTCGGAGCCAGTCCCCTTTTCGCCCCTCACCCGTCCGCGTAACGGGCGATCAACTCGCCCGCCTCGACCGGGGTGCCGGGCTCGACGAGCACCTCCGCCAGCGTGCCGTCACGCTCGGCGTAGATCGTCGTCTCCATCTTCATCGCCTCGAGGCTCAAGAGCTTCTGGCCCTGCTTGACCTTGTCGCCGGCCCGCACCGCCACTGTCACGATCAGCCCCGGCATCGGGGCGGCCACCTCGCGGGCGTCGCCCGGCGTCGCCTTGGGCCGCTTCTTGACTTGGGCCTCGAGCGAACGGTCGGTGATCGAAACGCTGCGGGGCTGGCCGTTGAGCTCAAAGAACACCGTCCGCGTGCCGTCGGCGTGGGGCTCGCCCACCGTCAGGAGGCGGATCACCAGCGTCTTACCCGGTTCGATCTCGACGGCAAGTTCCTCCCCCGGCAGCATCCCCTCGAGGAAGGCGGGCGTCGGCAAGACGCTGACGTCGCCATAGGTGGCCTGGTGGCGGGCGAAGTCCTGAAAGACCCGCGGGTAGAGCAGCCAGGAGACGACCTCGCGGGGTGTGGCCAGCCGGCCGAGCAGTTCGCCGACCGTCTTGGCGGCGGCCTCGAAGTCGGCTGGCGGCATCGACTCGCCAGGCCGACCGGTGACCAGCTCCGCGTTCTTGACGACCCGCTTCACCACCGCCGGCGGGAAGCCGCCTGGCGGCTGTCCCATCCGCCCGGCCAGCAGGTCGATCGCCGACTCGGGAAAGGCGAGCTCGCGGGAGTCGTCGGTCAGGTCATCGGCGGTCAGGCCGTTGGTCACCAGAAACAGGGCCAGGTCGCCGACCGCCTTGCTCGTCGGCGTCACCTTGACGATGTCGCCAAGCACCCGGTTGACGTCGGCGTAGGTCCGGCAGACCTCCTCCCAGCGATCGCCGAGGCCGAGGGCCTTGGCCTGCTCGAGGAGATTGGTGAACTGCCCGCCGGGCATCTCGTGGAGGTAGAGATCGGCGTCGGGCGCCTTCATCCCGCACTCGAACGGCGTGTAGTGGTCGCGGACGGCCGTCCAGTAATGGGCCAGGCTCCGCAGGTCGTCGGTGTCGAGGCCCGTATCGAGCGGGGTGTGGCGGGCGGCGTCGACCAGGGCGTTGAGGTTTGGCTGGCTGGTGAGGCCCGCGAACGGGGCGAAGGCGGCGTCGACGACGCTCGCCCCGTGGCGGGCGGCCTCGAGCAGCGTGGCCACCTGGCCGCCGGCCGTGTCGTGGGTGTGGAAGTGGATCGGGATCCCGACCTCGTCGTGGAGCGCCGCCACCAGCTTGGCCGCGGCGAAGGGCTTGCAGAGGCCCGCCATGTCTTTGATGGCCAGCATCTGGGCGCCGAGCTTTTCGAGTTCCTTGGCGAGGTCGACGTAGTAGGCGAGGGAATACTTCGGCCGGCCGGGATCGAGGACGTCGCCGGTGTAGCAGATCGCCGCCTCGCAGATTGCCCCGCTCTCGCGGACCGCCTCGATCGCGACCCGCATGTTGGGCACCCAGTTGAGCGGATCAAAGACACGAAAAAGATCGATTCCTGCCGCGGCCGATTCCCGCACGAAGGCCTGGACGACGTTGTCGGGATAGTTGGTGTAGCCGACGGCGTTGCTCGCCCGCAGCAGCATCTGGAAGAGGACATTGGGGATCCGCTCCCGCAGGTCGGTCAGCCGCCGCCAGGGGCACTCCTTGAGAAACCGCATCGCCGTGTCGAAGGTCGCCCCGCCCCACATCTCGAGCGAAAAGAGCCCCGCTCCCAGGCTCGCGTAGGCATCGGCCACTGCCAGCATGTCATGGCTACGCATCCTGGTCGCCAAGAGCGACTGGTGGGCGTCCCGCATCGTCGTATCGGTCAGGAGGAGCCCCTTGTGGTCTCGCACCCAGGCGGCGAACTTCTCGGGTCCGAGCTTTTTGAGCCGGTCGCGGCTGCCCGAATGGGTTGGAGCGAGCAGGTCGTATTCCGGAATCGGGGCCCGCTCCCGCCGGACGACCGCCGCCCGGCCCTTGACCAGGGCGTTGCCATTGACGATCACGTCGCCGAGATACTCCAGCAGCTTGGTCGCCCGGTCGCGACGGATGGGAAACTCGAACAGGGCGGGCGTCTCGTCGATGAACCGGGTCGTGCAGCGGCCGGCCAGAAACTCCGGGTGGGTGACGAGGTTCACCAGGAAGGGGATGTTGGTCTTCACCCCGCGGACGCGGAACTCCTGGAGGCACCGCTCGACATGGCCGGCCGCCTCGTCGAGCGAGAGCCCGCGGGCGGTCACCTTGACGAGGAGCGAGTCGAAGTAGGGGGTGACGACGGCGCCGGAGAAGGCGCTGCCGGCATCGAGCCGGATTCCCAGCCCGCTGGCTGAGCGATAGGCGGTGATCCGACCGTAGTCGGGGAGGAAGCGATTCTCCGGGTCTTCAGTGGTCACCCGGCACTGGATCGCCGTGCCCCGGGTCGAGATCGCCGCCTGATCGGGCAGGCCGATCTGCGGGTCGGAGAGCTTCCAGCCCTCGGCCACGCGAATCTGCCGCCGGACGATGTCGATCCCGGTCACCTCTTCGGTGACGGTGTGCTCGACCTGGATCCGGGGATTGACCTCGATGAAGAAGAACCTGCCGCTGTCGGCGTCGACGAGAAACTCGACCGTGCCGGCGTTCTCGTAGCGGGCGGTGCGACCGATGGCCAGCGCCGCCTCGCAGATCGCGTCCCGGAGGGCCGGCTCGAGGTTTGGCGCGGGGGCCACCTCCACCACCTTCTGATGCCGCCGCTGTACCGAGCAGTCCCGCTCGAAGAGGTGGACCAGCCCGCCGTGGAGGTCGCCGAGCAGCTGGACCTCGATGTGGCGGGCCCGCTGGATGAACTTCTCGACGAACACGCTCGTCGAACCGAAGGCGGTCTGGCTCTCCCGCTGGGCGCTCTCGAGCGCGACGGCCAGTTCCTCCTCGCCGTGGACCACTCGCATGCCGCGGCCACCCCCGCCATGGGCCGCCTTGAGAATCACCGGGTAGCCGAGCTCACGGGCGATCTGTTTGGCCTCGGCGACGCTGGCCAGCGGCTCGGGGCTGCCTGCCAGGATCGGCACCCCGGCACGGGCCGCCAGGTCGCGGGCGGCCGTCTTGTCGCCGAGCATCCGCAGGAGCTCCGCCCGCGGACCGACGAAGGTGATGCCCGCCTTGGTGCAGGCCTCAGCAAACTCGGGGTTTTCTGAGAGAAAGCCGTAGCCGGGGTGGATCGCGTCGACGCCGCAGTCGTTGGCGAGAGCGACGATCCCGGCGATGTCGAGGTAGGAGCGGATCGGCTCGCCGGCCTTGCCAACGAGGTAGGCCTCGTCGGCCTTGAAGCGGTGGAGGGCGAAGCGATCTTCGTGAGCGTAAATCGCGACGGTGCGGATGCCGAGTTCGTGGGCCGAGCGGAAGACGCGGGTGGCGATCTCGCTGCGATTGGCGACGAGGAGTTTCGTGATCGGACGCATGGGGCAACTTTCACATGAGCACGAGAAGGACCGAAGCGAGGGCAAACGACCCCCGGAGCCGCACAATGTACCGGCCCGGCCCCACCCCTCGCGAACCCGTATTCGGTGCGTGTCATGCCTTCGGCTGCCCGGCCCGCTCGTCGGCGTAACTCGGCCGGGCGTACTCCGGCAGCAGCGTCGCCGGATCGTCGGTCTGGCCGGCGATCGCCCGGGGGAGCGCGAGGGCCGCAGCAGCGGCGGCAGTCGGATGCCAGGCCGACTCCGGGGCGAGGTGGTGACCAGCGGCCGAGAGGCGTTCGCCGAGCAGGTTTAACGCCGGACCAGCCACGAGTGAACCGGTCGGCAGTCCTGCGATCCAGTCGTCGGCTGCTTGGAGTACCCCGGGAGACACCTGCCAGCCGCCGTCAGTCTTGCGGGCCGTCGCCGCATAGACATCACCACGGCCGGCGTCCCAGGCGATCGCCAGCGGCTGGCCATGCCAGCCGGCAGTGGCGGCCGTTTCGGCTGCAACCACCTCAAATCCCGAGACACCCACCAGTCGGCAGCCGCTGGCCCAGGCAATCGCCTTGGCGGCCGCCACGCCCACTCGGAGGCCGGTGAACGAGCCCGGGCCCCGAATCACCGCGACGACTTCTGCGTCGGCCAGTCGCCAGCCCAGTTCCGCTGCGGCCGCGGTGACCGCCGAGGCCAACAGCCGGGCGTGGCCGGTCGCCTCACCCAAGGGCCGGACCGCGAGCCGCGAGCCGTCGCAGGCAGCCACGCTGCCGCTGGCCAGACTGGTGTCGATCGCAATGGTCCTCATGCCGGGCCCCGAGACAGGATTCTTGACCGCGGTTGATGGCGGCCGTAGCCTCCAAGGCTATAAAATAGGATGACGAAAAGTTATTCCTGAGGAGTTTCGCGGGCCCGCCGGGGCTGAAAGCGTACGTGAAGCGGGCCATCATCAGCGACGTGCACGGCAATCTCGAGGCCCTCCAGGCTGTGCTCGAGGACATCGATCGCCAGGGCGTCGACAGCGTCATTTGCCTGGGCGACGTGGTCGGCTACGGGCCCAACCCCTGCGAATGCGCGAAACTGGTGCAGGAGCGGTGCGGGGTCGTGATCCTCGGCAACCACGATCAGGGCGCGCTGTTCGATCCCGATGGATTCAACTCCGGGGCCGAGCGGGCGATCCGCTGGACCCGCAATCAGATCGAGTTGCACGACCGGCTGCCCCGCAACGCCGCCAATCCGGTCAGTGATTTTTTGGGCGAGTTGGTGCGGAACTATCAGGACGAAGATCTGATGTTCGTCCATGGCTCCGCCCGGCGGCCGCTGGATGAGTACGTCTTTCCCGAAGACATCTACAACCCGCTCAAGATGGAGCACATCTTCGCCCTGGTGCCCCGGTTCTGCTTCCAGGGCCACACGCACATCCCCGGCGTGTTCACGGCGTCGCCTGAGTTCACCGCGCCCTTGGTGCCGGCGGGCGAGACGGAGGTGGCGATCGAACTCCCGGCCGGCAAGGCGATGGTCAACGTCGGTTCCGTCGGCCAGCCCCGCGACGAAGACCCAAGGAGCTGCTACGTCGTGCTCGAAGACGACAAGCGGGTGCGGTTCCGGCGGGTGCCGTATCCGTTCGAGAAGACGCGGGAAAAAATCCACGCCATCGCCGATCTCGACAACTTCCTGGGGGATCGGCTCGCGCAGGGACGGTAGCCGAGAGCGGGCCAACCCTCCGGCACGCTCGGTCTGGGCAGTTCGGAGCGGCACCGGGCGAGCGGGCCGGTATACTTCCAGGCCATCCTCCGAGGGCCAGTTGTGGAACGCCGCTACGTCGTTTTTTTCGCCATCGCGCTGGCGATCATTATCACCAGCCAGATGCTGCAGGCGTGGCTCTATCCGCAACCGGCCGAGCAGCCCGGTGAGCCCGGGGAGGTGGCTGCCCGCGAGGCGGTCGATCCGGTCGACGTCGCCGTCGAGCCGCCGGCTGCGGGGCGGGCGGAGGAGGAGACCGGGGCGGCCGAGCAAAACGACCTGCTCGATCTGGCCGCACAGCCGTCGGCTCCGCGAACCCGTCTGAGCCTCGGCTCGCTCGATCCTGAGAGTCCGGCCCGAATGCTCGTCACCCTCACCAGCCAGGGAGGTGCCGTCGAGCGGATCGAACTGGCTGACGAGCGATTCCACGACCAGGATGATCGCTCCGGCTACCTCGGTCACCTCGCGGCGGTCGCCGCCGAGGCAGGCTGCCGGATCGGAATCGTGGGCCCGGGGACGCCGGCCGATGGGGCCGGGCTGAAGCCGGGTGACGTGATCACGGCGGTCAACGGCGAGGCGACTGCCGACCCGGCGGCTCTGGCCGATGTTTTGGCGGGCCTCCGGCCGGGTCAGACCGTGCCGCTCGACCTGCTCCGGGACGGGGCAACGCTCGTCCGTGAGGTCACCCTCGGCCGCCGCCCACTGGAGGTGGTGCGGCCCGAGTTTCGTGGTGAGCCGGTCGACGATCCCGATGGCCGGCCGCACGATCCGCTCTCCTTCCGGCTCTCGCTCGAGGGCCGGGACGGTCGAGGCCGGCCTGCTGATCCGCTCGCGGAGATGAGCGGGGCACTGCTCGCTGAGGTCGACTGGGAGGCGGCCGCCTCCGCCGACGGCGCGGGCGTGCGGTTCACCCGCACCCTGCCCGGCGGCCTGCGGGTGGCCAAGGAGTATCGGCTGGCCGCAACCGCCAGCCCCACCGGCGAGCAGGGCTATGCCCTCGACCTGATCGTCGAGTTTGTGTCGCCGTCCGGGACGATGATCACCTACGCCCTCGACGGCCCGACCGGCCTGCCGACCGAGGGCTGGTGGTATACCCAACGCGTCTGGCACAGTTTTTGGAGCAGCCTTGCCGTCCGCGACGTAGCGATGCGGTTCGTGGGGGGCGAAAGCACGCTGGTCAGCGGGCTCAAGACCCTCGACGGCACGCTCGACCGCCCAGCGACGACCGTCAACCCCGACAGCCCGCTCTCGTTTGCCGGCGTCGATGCCCTGTACTTCGCCTCGGCCTTGATCCCGGCAACCGGCGACAATGTGCCGGACCTCGCGGAGGTACGGCCGATCGTGGTCGGCGAGCCGGCCGAGCCCGCCCGCAAGAAACTCGTCAACGTGACGCCCCGGATCATCTCGGCAGATCTCGCCCTCGAGCCCGGCCTGCCGCTGCGGCACCGCTACACGATCTTCGCCGGCCCCAAGCGGCCCGATCTGCTCGCCCGGTTTGGCGCGGCGACCGCCAGCATGAGCGACCTCGTCTACTACGGCTGGTTCGGCTGGGTGGCCCGGCCGATGATCGCCCTCCTGCACGGCCTCCATGCCGTGATCCGCAACTACGGCCTGGCGATCATTCTGCTCACGGTCTTGGTCCGGGGGGCGATGTTCCCGATCAGCCGCAAACAGGCGCTCTCGTCGCAGAAGATGCAGGCCCTTCAGCCCGAGATGAAGGTCATCAACGAAAAGTACAAAAACGACGCCCAGAAGCGAACCGCCGCCACCCAGGAACTCTGGCGGAAGCACGGGGTCAACCCGGCTTCGGGCTGCCTCCCGATCTTCATCCAGCTGCCGATTTTTATGGGGCTCTACCGCGCGCTGGCCACCGATGTCGAACTCCGCGAGGCACCCCTCTTTTCGTCGGCAATTCGCTGGTGTTCCAACCTGGCCGCCCCCGACATGTTCTGGAACTGGACCGACGTGGTACCGCAGTTTCTCTCCGCCCCGGCGGGCTGGCTGGGACCGTATCTCAACCTCCTGCCCCTGGTGACGATCGGGCTGTTTCTCTGGCAGCAGAAGCTCTTCATGCCGCCGGCGGTCGACGAACAGCAGCGGATGCAGCAGCAGGTGATGAACTACATGATGTGGTTCATGGCGTTGATGTTCTTCAAGGTGCCCTCGGGGCTCTGCCTGTACTTCATCGCCTCGAGCCTCTGGGGCATCGCCGAACGGGTGCTCTGGCTGCCCAAGCCGGCGGCGGCAACGGCCGCTGGCGGCGTGCGGGTGGTCGACGCGGCCTCGAAGCCAGCCGGTTCGTCAGCGGGCGAGGCGGCCCGCGAAAAGCGGCTGGCTCGGAAGCGGCGGGGGTGAAGAGTCGCGAGGCGTGGTGGTGAATGCGGTTTGGGTGGCTTGGTGGCGAACGGGTGGCGGGCTTCCGGGGGCCGGGAAAAGCCCAACGGCCCGCCGTCCCCCCGGCTCGCGCCGGGGGGCTTCTCTGGGTGGTCTATGATGCGGGGGCCGTTGGTTTCGCGTTTGTCTGCTGCCCGCGTGTCGGCTGATCCTGATGCTCTCGACCGCCGACCCGATCGTGGCCCCGGCAACGCC
>JAQCJP010000178.1 GCA_027592945.1 Planctomycetota bacterium | reverse complement strand
TCGTCCGGACGCTCGCTCTGGGCATCCTGCCCTCCGCTCGCTCGATGCTGGCTCGCTCTCGGCTTCCCTGCCTTCACTCGCCAGCAACGCCGGCTCCACGGCACGGGCTCACCCCTCGCGAACCCGCATTCGGGCCGCGTCCTCGCGGTGAAAAGGGTACGGGCACCTCGCTTCGCTCGGAGCCAGTCCCCTTTTCCATAGAAGCCCCCCGGCGCGAGCCGGGCGGGCGGCGGGCCGTTGGGTTTCCCCGCTCCGGCCCGTGGCGCCGACGTCGGGCCGGCCCGGCCGCCTTCATGCCCACCACGCCGACCGACGGCCGCGGGCGGTCAGACCGTCTCGCCGCGAATGAGGTCCTCGGGCGTCTGCCGGGCCCGCACCAGCCGGGGCGAGCCGCCGTCGATCAGGACCTCGGCCGGCAGGGGCTTGGAGTTGTAGTTGCTCGCCATCACGAAGCCGTAGGCGCCCGCGATCTCGATCACGAGCACGTCGCCAACGCTCGCCACCGGGAGCGGCCGGCTCGTCACGAAGCCGCCCTCGGCCTGCGTGAAGATGTCGCCCGATTCGCAGAGCGGCCCGCCCACTGCGACCTCCTCGCAGGCCTCGATTGCCGCCTCAGCAAAGGGGCAGAGGCTCATCGGATGGTAAGAGCCGTAGAGGACCGGTCGGGCCAGCGTGTTGAAGCCGGCATCGACCAGGAGGTACTTCCGGGAGCCCTGCCGCTTGATCGCCCGAACCTCGGTGATCAGAAACCCTGCCTCGGCCGTCAGGAACCGGCCCGGCTCGATTTCGAGGCGGAGCCGGTGGCCGAAGGCTTCCTCGAGTCGCCTGCGGGTCGCGTCCCAGAGCGAGTAGTAGCCGGCCAGGTCGGCCTCCTCCTCGCCGGCCTGATACGCCACCGGCAGGCCGCCGCCGGCTGAGATCGTCGTCAGGGAGCGGCCGATCTCGCGGGCCACCCGCTCCAGAGCCCCGGCCACCTCGCCGAGGTGGGCGAGATCCGCCCCGCTGCCGATGTGCATGTGGAGGCCTGTCACCGACAGCCCCGCCCATTCCGCCCGCCGGAGGACCTCGGGAATCTCCTCGTGCCAGATGCCGTGCTTCGAGCCCTCGCCGCCGGTGTTGGTCTTCTGGCTGTGGCCGTGGCCGAAGCCGGGGTTCACGCGGAGCGTGACGGCGGCCCCCGGCATCCGCTCCGCGAGCTGCTCCAGCATGTCGGCCGAGCCGCAGTTGACGTGAATCCCGTGCCGAACGACGGCATCGAGGCTCGCCCGGTCGAAGATGTCGGCGGTGTAGACGATCGGGTGGACCGGCGGCAGCGTGTCGGCCGTGGCCGCTCCCGGCTCGGCATGAGCCGGATAGCCCGCCGCCAGCGCCCGGTGGATCTCACCGGCACTGACCGCGTCGACCACCACGCCCGCGCGGCGGACCAGATCGAGCACCGCGAGATTCGAGCAGGCCTTCTGGGCGAAGCGGACGGTGTCCCAGGCGGCCAGATCGCGGCAGCGGCGGCGGATCGTCTCGGCGTCGTAGACGTAGAGCGGCGTGCCATGCTCGCGAACGAGGTCGGCAATCGCCACCCCGGCAATCTCGCGGCGAACAAGGCTGGCAGCGTCGGCTGGCTCCATGGCGGATCGAATCATGGCTGGCGATGCTCAGGGCCCGAACGCCGGCACGCCGCCCCCGGGCGGGGCAGCGGCCATCCCTTGGGCCATGATCGCCCCGGCGATCGACTCGATCGCGCCGGCATCGGCGGCCAGCCGCATCGCCGCCCCCCGCTCGATCGGCTGCATCGTCATCCGGACGATGGCCGAGGGCTTGGCAGCGGCATCCTTGGCCGCGTTGGCCAGGGCCGGCCCCAGCGGTTCGCCCGGCTGGGCGGCCTTGGCCATCTCGGCTGCGAAGCCGAGCAGAGCGGGCACGGAAAGCTCGACCCGCGTCAGCGGCGCGGCGTCGGGATCGGCCCTTTTGCCGGCGGCGACCGCCGCGGCGATCCGGTCGGCCACGTCCCCGCCAGTCAGCAGGTAGGCCCGATCGTCGGTGACGGCCAGCGTCGCCCGGAGGGTGTCACCGACGGTGTCGGCCAAGGGCGTGCCGATGAGATCGATTTCGACCTCATGCAGGTTGGCGCCCGCCTTGCGGCCGGCGTCGAAGGCGATCGTCACCTCCGGCGGGAGGCTGCCCTCCTTGCCAAACCGATTCTTGACCTGCTTCTCGAGCGCTGGGCCGTCCTTGATCGTCGCTGCCAGCGTGACGGCCGGGAGGAGGTCCTCGCCGGTGACGCCGCTGGTATCGATCGCGAGCCCCAGGTCCATGCCGCCGGTGTCGAGCATGCTGCCGATCAGATCCTGGACGAGGCCGAAGAGGGCGTCGGTGACAGGGTCGCCTGTGCCGGCCGGGAGGGCCTGGGCGAGCGTCGCCTCCACGGCCACCCGCGTTGCCTCGGGAACCGCCTGACTGTGATGCCCTGCGACCGCCGCCGGCTTGCCGTCGCCGGCCTCGGGCAGGCCGAGGGCCTTGCCCGCCTTGCCTGCCGCGGCCCAGGCTTTTGCACCACTGCTGCCCGGCACCATCTGGCTGCCGCTCTCGATGAAGATCTGGTCGCCGTCAGGGTCGATCGCCAGCCCGACCAGGACCGACTCCGTTTCCTCAAGGCCTTCGAACGCCGCATCGAGGGCGGCGGCGTCCATCGGCTGGCCCTGGGCAGCGGCCGCGTCGGCTCCCTGTTCGATCATCGCCTTGACCTGCTCCCGCATCCCCTCGGGCATTCGAGCAGGGAAGGCCTGCACGCCCAGCGAGAACTTGCCGGCCACACTGGCGATCAGGTCAGCGGGCTCCTCCGGGCCGGGCGGGCTGCCCGCAGGGGCGATCACCGCCCAGCCGTCCTCCTCGGCGATCTCGAGCTGCATCCCGGTGGGCAGCGTGATCAGCCGCTTGCCGTCGGCCTGGGCGACGGGGCCGGTCGTTCCCTTGAGCACATCGAGGAGCCGATCGAGATCCTTGACCGGCACGTAGCCATGGATCACCGGCTGGTCGCCGCTGGCGGTGACGACGATGCCGGCTGGCCGCTTCACGTCGAGGCCTGCCAGACCCTTGAACTGCGTCGCCATCATCACGAACGACTCGGCGAGGGCGGCGAGCTGCGGATTGCCGACCCGCTGCCCGAGCCAACCGAGTTGCTGCTTGACGTCGGCGTAACCATCGACCGCCACGACGGCCACGATCGGATCATCGGCAGCCCGGGCGGAGGCGAAGAGGGACGTTGCCAGGGCCAGGCTGAGCAGGGCCAGGCGGGCGGGATGATCCATCGATTGAGTTCCACGAGGTTTTTGAGGTGCCAAACGACGCCGCAGTGTACCAGAAGTCAGGGGGCCGATATCCTGCCCAGACCGCCCCATGCACCACCCTGACGACTCTTCGCGACGTGAACTCGAGGCCCTGCTGGGCCATCGCCGGCCGCGTCCACCGCGGCGGTTGCAGATGCTGCTTTATCTGCTGACCTGCCTGACCACCTTTGCCGCCGGGGCGGTGGGCTGGGAGCCGCTCATGCTGGGCCTCGATGACGCCGGGATCGCCTCGGCCGTGGCGGCCCACTGGGACCGGGGGCTGCTCTATATGGCCTCGGTGATGGCGGTCCTGACAGCCCATGAGGCCGGGCACTTCATCGCCGCTCGGATTCATGGCATCCCGGCCACGCTCCCTTTCTTTATTCCGATGCCGGTCCTGCTCACCGGCACGCTCGGTGCCGTGATCGGGATGGAGGGCTCCCGGGCCAACCGGCGAGAACTCTTCGACATCGCCGTGGCTGGCCCGTTGGCGGGCCTGGTGGTGGCCCTGCCGCTCTTGACGCTCGGGCTGCTCGAGGGGACGACCGGGCAGTCGAATCCCTTCTCGCTGGCGCCGCTGGCCACCTGGATCCAGGGCCTGGTGCGGCCCGACCTGCCGAGCGGCACGACCGTCGCGCCCAACGCCCTCTTCATGGCCGGCTGGGTCGGCCTGCTGGTGACGGGCCTCAACATGCTGCCGGTCAGCCAGCTCGACGGGGGGCACATCTGCTACGCCGTGTTCGGACCACGCTTTGGCAACTGGGTGGCCCGGGGGGCGCTGATCACCTCGATCCTGGCGGTAATCCTGACCGGTCGCACCAACTGGGTGGCCCTGGTCGTGATCGTGACCTTTCTGGGCGTGGATCATCCTCCGATCCGCCAGGAGCGGGAGCCGATCGGCATGGTTCGCACGGCGCTTGGGCTGGCCATGTTCGCCATTCCCGTACTGACCTTCATGCCCGAGCCGCTGATGTTCGACTGAGCGGGCCGTTTCCCGGGGCGGCAGCGGTGGGCCGGTGCGAAACGGGCGTCAGCCGCCTATCATGGGAGCGTTGGTTTTCCGCCGCCATACAACCCGCAGGAGGCTCCGATGAACATTCTCGAGCAGGAAGATCCCGACGTCTGGAGTGCCGTGGCCGCCGAGCAGGTCCGGCAGCAGGACGGCCTCGAGATGATCGCCAGCGAGAACTTCACCAGTCCCGCGGTGATGCAGGCGGTCGGCAGCGTGCTGACCAACAAATACGCCGAGGGCTATCCCGGCCGTCGCTACTACGGCGGCTGCGAGTTCGTCGACAAGGTGGAGGACCTCGCCCGCGACCGGCTCAAGCAGGTCTTCGGGGCGGAGCATGTCAACGTCCAGCCCCACTCCGGCAGCCAGGCCAACTCGGCGGTCTACCTGGCGGCGATTAAGCCGGGCGACACCGTGCTGGCCTTCGATCTCGCCCATGGCGGCCACCTTACCCATGGCATGAAGCTCAACGCCTCGGGCATCCTCTACAACTTCGTCCACTACGGCGTCCGCCGCGAGGACTCGCTGCTCGACTTCGACCAGGTAGCCCGGCTCGCCAAGGAGCACAAGCCGAAGCTGATCGTGGCCGGGGCCAGCGCCTATCCCCGCGAGATCCCCCATGGCCGCTTCGCCGAGATCGCCGAGGAGGTCGGCGCGAAGCTGCTCGTCGACATGGCCCACTACGCGGGGCTCGTGGCGGCGGGGCTCCACGACAATCCCGTGCCCGTCGCCGACTTCGTCACCAGCACGACCCACAAGACCCTCCGCGGCCCCCGCGGCGGGATCGCGATGTGCCGGGCCGCCCACGCCAAGGATCTCGATCGTTCCGTCTTCCCGGGCACCCAGGGCGGCCCGCTGATGCATGTGATCGCCGGCAAGGCGGTCGCCTTTGCCGAGGCCCTCAAGCCCGAGTTCAAGGCCTACGGCCAGCGGGTGATCGACAACGCCCGAGCGCTGGCGGCGGCCCTGGCCTCCGGCGGTGTGAGGCTTGTTAGCGGCGGCACCGACAACCACCTGATGCTCGTCGATGTCACCCCGCTTGAGATCGGCGGCAAACTCGCCGAAGAGACGCTCGACCGCTGTGGGATCACCTGCAACAAGAACATGATTCCCTACGACGAGCGGAAGCCGATGGACCCCTCCGGTATCCGCCTCGGCACGCCCGCCCTCACGACCCGCGGGATGGGCGGCGACGAGATGGCGCGGATCGCCGAGTGGATCCTGCGGGCCCTGAGGAGCCCCGATGACGCGGGCGTGCTCGACACGATCCGAGCCGAGGTGGCCGACATGGCCGAGCAGTTCCCGGTGCCGGCTGCGCGGCTCGAGCAGGCGGTGGCCGGATGACGGCCCGCGAGGCCGGGGGCCGCGGGGTTGTTCGGCTCGGTCTCGTGCAGTCGGCCTGCAGCGGCGATCGGGAGGCCAACGTCTCCCAGGCGGTCGCCGGGATTGCCGCGGCCGCCTCGCAGGGGGCGACGGTCGTCTGCCTCCAGGAACTCTTCGCCGGGGAGTATCCCTGCCAGGCTGAGGAACACGTGAAGTTCGCCGAGGCCGAGCCGGTGCCCGGGCCGCTGACCGAGCGGCTCGCCGCGGCGGCCCGGGAGCATGAGGTCGTGCTGGTGGGCAGCGTCTTCGAGCGACGGGCCCACGGGCTATTTCACAACACGGCCGTCGTCGTTGACGCCGACGGCTCGACCGCGGGCGTCTACCGCAAGATGCACATCCCCGACGACCCGCACTACTACGAGAAGTTCTACTTCACGCCCGGCGACACCGGCTTCATGAGCGTGCCGACCAGCCGGCTGGCGGTCGGGCCGCTCGTCTGCTGGGACCAGTGGTATCCGGAGGCGGCCCGGCTGACGGCGCTTGCCGGGGCGGAGGTGCTCTTCTATCCGACGGCGATCGGCTGGCTCGACGGCGAGGAGCCGCTCCATGCCGAGCAGTACGAATCCTGGGATACGATGCTCCGCAGCCACGCGATCGCCAATGGCGTCTTCGTGGCGGCGGTCAACCGGACCGGCCGCGAGGGGCCGCTGCGATTCTGGGGGGCAAGCGTCGTCTACGCCCCCAACGGCCAGCGGCTGGCGATCGCCGCTCACGACTCGCCCGAGGTGCTCCTCTGCGACTGCGACCTCGGCCGGATCGAATGGTCGCGGGTTCGCTGGCCCTTCTTCCGCGACCGGCGGATCGACGCCTATGGCGGCCTCCTCGACCGGTGGTCGCGGTGAAAAAGGGGATATCCCCCTTTTTTGCAGACTTCCTATTCACTTCAACGCCCGGGTGTAAAAAAGGGGGATGTTCCCTTTTTCGTATCGCCTGCCGGCTGAGTGGGAGCCGCACGCCGCCACCTGGCTCGCCTGGCCGCACCGGCGGCGGACCTGGCTGGGGCCGTTCGAGCCGATTCCCGGTGTCTATGAGCGGCTCGCCCGGCTGATCGCCAGGCATGAGCCGGTGCGGATCATCGGCTCGGAATCGCTGCTGGCTGAGCCACGGCAGCGGCTGGCCGGTGTGGCCAACATTGCGTTCGTGCCGATCCCCACCAACGACTCGTGGGTCCGTGACACCGGGCCGGTGTTTCTCGTCCGGCGGCCCGACGCGGCGGGTGACATGCCGCCGCGGGCGGCGATGGCCTGGGGCTGGAATGCCTGGGGCGGCAAGTATCCCCCCTGGGACGACGACGCCCGCGTGAGCCGCGCGATCGCGCGGCATGTCGGCCTCGAGCCGCGAACCTCGCCGATCGTGCTCGAAGGGGGCGGGATCGAGACCGACGGCGAGGGGACGGTGCTGGCCAATGCGCGGTGCCTCGTCGACGAGCGGCGGAATCCGGGCCTCGGCCGGGATCAGCTGGCTGTGGTGATCCGCGAGCAACTGGGCGTGGACGCGGTGCTCTGGGTCGGGGGCGAGCTCGCCGGCGACGACACCGACGGCCACATTGACCAGCTGGCCCGGTTCGTTGCTCCTGGCCGGGTGCTCGCTGCCCGGCAGCTCGATGTCGGCGATCCGAATCATGCGTCACTCGCAGCGAACCTCGAGCGACTGGCGATGCTCCGCGACGCCACGGGCCGGCGGCTGGAGGTGATCCCGATCGACATCCCGACCCGGTTCAGCTTCGAGGGCACGCAGTTGCCAGCCAGCCACCTCAACTTTTACATCGCCAACGGCCTGGTTGTGGTGCCAGTCTTCGGCGGGCCGACCGACGAACCGGCCCTTCGGCAGATCGAGGCGTGTTTTCCCGGCCGGCGGGTCGAGCCCTTTGACTGCCGCGAGCTGATCCGCGGCCGCGGGGCGGTGCACTGCATCACGCGGGATGAGCCGGCAGGTCCGGGAGGAACACCGGAGGCAGGCGGTGGGTGACGGGTGTGGTGGGGTGATGAGTCGGTGGGTTTTGGGTTGCGGGTGACCGGTGGGGGTTTTGGTTGTGAACGCGGTTTGGGCGTGTTGGTGGTGAACGATCCGGCGGGCTTCCGGGGGCTGGGATGGCCCAATGGCCCGCCGTCCCCCCGGCTCGCGCCGGGGGGCTTCTATGCGGGCGGGG
>JAQCJP010000177.1 GCA_027592945.1 Planctomycetota bacterium | reverse complement strand
CACGATCCAGTCCACCGAGTGAGGTCCGAGGTGGGCCACCCGGTCGCCCTGCC
This sequence comes from Planctomycetota bacterium, assembly GCA_027592945.1. Classification (GTDB taxonomy): domain Bacteria; phylum Planctomycetota; class Planctomycetia; order Pirellulales; family UBA1268; genus QWPN01. Next base: position 7,841 of record JAQCJP010000177.1, on the reverse strand, counting down.
GCAGTCCGGCCCCTTCCAGAGCATCGGCCAGTCGGAGGGCGGCAGCCGTCAGCTCGACCCAGGTCCAGCGCTCGATCCCGGCGGCACGGTCGGACCTTCTCCCCGGCCGGGCCACCCGGGCCACGGCGATCCGATCGGGAGCTGCCCGCAGCCGCCGAACGAGCAACTCCCCGATCGACGCCGCTGCCAGGTCCGGCAACTGCTCCTGGTGCGGTGCGAGCATCGTCTGCCTGTTCATCGTCGGCCACCTCACTCCAGCCGCTCGAAGAGCAGGGCGATCCCCTGGCCCAGCCCGATGCACATCGTGGCCAACCCCAGCCGGCCGCCGGAATCACGCAGCGTGTGCAGGAGCGTGGTCGTGATCCGGGCCCCGCTCGCCCCGAGCGGATGGCCCAGCGCGAGCGAACCGCCCCGCAGGTTGACCCGGGCGGGGTCGAGTTCCAGTGCCCGAATGCAATGGATCGCCTGGGAGGCAAAGGCCTCGTTGAGCTCCACGAGGTCGATGTCGCTGAGGCTGATGCCGGCCAGAGCGGGCCGCGTGAGGAGCTTGCGGACGGCGACGATCGGTCCGGTGCCCATCGCCGCCGGCGGCACGCCCACCACGGCCGTGGCGACGATCCGGGCCAGCGGCTCGAGCCCCTGGCGGGCCGCTTCGGCCTGCGACATCACCACGGCGGCGGCAGCCCCGTCGCTCAGCGGCGCGCTGGTGGCCGCCGTGACAGAGCCAAACTTCGGCAGGAAGGCAGGCTCGAGCGCCGCCATCGCCTCAAGCGAAGCATCGGCCCGGATCGACTGGTCGTGACTGACCTCGAGGATGCCGCCGGCCGCGTCGTGGCCGAGCACCGGCACGATCTCGTCCTCGAAGAGACCGCTGGCGGTCGCGGCCGCCGCCCGACGGTGGCTCTCGAGGGCGTAGACCTCCTGATCGCGGCGGGAGATGCCGTAGGTCGCGGCCAGGTGCTCGGCCGTCAGTCCCATCGAGAGCATGCCGCGGCTGGTGCGAGCGAGCACCCGGGGATGGATGTCGATCGCTGCCTCCATCGGGAGGTGCTGCATGTGTTCGACGCCCCCGACCACGTGCACGTCGGCCCCGCCGGCGGCCACGGCGTGAGCCGCCTGGGCGATCGCCTGCAGCGACGAGCCGCAGAGGCGGTTGACCGTCGTGCCGGCGGTGGCCAGGGGCAGCCCGGCCATCAGGCCGACGCAGCGGGCGACGTTGCCGCCAAGTTCCCCCCGCTGCTGGGTCGCCCCCAGAACGACGTCCTCGATCGACTCGGGATCGACACCGCTGCGGGCCACGGCCGCCCGCACCGCCGCGGTGGCCAGCTCGTCACCGCGGACCTGGCGAAACACGCCTTTCTCAGGATGGGCCCGCCCGATGGCGGTCCGGCAGGCGGCGACGATGACCGGTGTGGCGGCGGGATCGCGATGAGGTGGTTTGATCGGCATGGGCTGTCTCTGGAATCGAGCGGTCACTCCGCCGTGAATCGCCCGCCCGCGCGGGCCAGGGCCAGAAGCCGCTCGGGCGGCTGCATCCGCAGGCCGAGGTCAGCCAGCGGTTCCAGCCGCCGCACGACCTCGGCGACGCCGAGCGAATCGCCCCAGGCGAGCAGGCCGCCGCGAAAGGGAGGGAAGCCGAGGGCGTGGATCACCGCCAGGTCGATGTCGCGGCCGTCGCGGACGATCCCTTCATCAAGCACGAGCAGGGCCTCGAGAAGCATCGGCAGGAAGAGACGATCGGTGATCTCGCGGTCGCTCGTCTCTCGGGGAGGAAGTTCGTAGCGGGCAACGAGCCGGGCCACCTCCTCGTCGTCGGTGGCAGCCACCCGAGCCTGGGGGCCGGTGCCCTGGTAGCGATAGAAGCCGCTGCCGGTCTTGCGACCGAGTCGGCCCGCCTTGACCAGCGCCGGGATCAGTGGCGAGGCTTCGATCCGGTCGCCATAGGCGGCCGAGAGCACGAGCCCCGCGTAGAAGGCGGTGTCGAGGCCGATCATGTCGTAGAGCTCGATCGGGCCCATCGGCATCCCGAACGAACGAGAAAGCCGATCGATGCGGGCCGGCTCGATTCCCTCACGGACCATCTCGACCGCCTCGTGGAGGTAGGGCATCAAGACCCGGTTGACGAGGAAGCCGGGACTGTCGCGCACGACGACCGGGCACTTGCCGAGTCGCTTGGCGTGGGCGACCACCGCCGCCACGGTCGCATCGCTCGTCGCCGGCCCGCGAATCACCTCCACGAGGACCATCCGCCGGACCGGATTGAAAAAGTGCATCCCGCAGAACCGGCTCGGGTCGGCGAGGGCCTCGGCGAGCCTGGTGATCGGGTTGGTCGAGGTGTTGGTGGCGATGATCGTTTCAGGAGCGACCGCCCGTTCGATGTCAGCCAGCACCTGCTGCTTGAGGTCGGTCCGCTCGAGCACGCTCTCGATCACCAAATCGCTGCCGGCCAAGGCCGCCAGGCTGGTGGCCGTCTGCAGGCGACCGGCCATGGCCAGAGCCGCGGCCGGATCGCTCCGCTTGGCGACGCGATCCCAGGCGGCCTCCTCCAGAATGCTCGGCACGTTGTCGACGATCACCTTGCCGTTGGTATCGACCAGGCCGACGGAAAAGCCACGCCGGAGATGGCTTGCCGCGATCCCGGCGCCCATGATGCCGCCGCCGACGATGGCCGGGGCGACGATCGCCCGCGGCTCACCCGCCACCGCTTCCCCCACCCCCGGATCATGCCGGTTGCGTTCGCCGATTCGGAAGACCCGCAGCAAGCTCGCTGCCACTGGCGTCATGGCGAGCTTGGCGAAGGCGGCCGATTCGATTGTGGCGGCCTCGGCTGCATCGACCGCCGATCCAGCGAGCATTGTCTCGAGGATCGCCGGCGGGGCCGGGTAGCGGCCGCCGGTGCGGCCCAGCATCACCGCCGCGGCGGTGGCTGCCAGAAACTCCCTTTCCGTCGGATCGCCGGGCAGCGCTGCCGCCAGCTGCCGCCGCCGGAGAGCCACCAGGTCGCTGGCAACGGCGAACTCGACGAGCCGCCGGGCCGAAGAGCCCGCCTCGTCCGGGCAGACGCAGGCATCGACCAGCCCGAGCCGCTCGGCCGTCCGTCCGTCGAGCGGCTCGCCCGAGGCCGCCAGCTCCACCGCCGGCCCGAGACCGATCAGCCGCGGCAGTCGGACCGTGCCGCCCCAGCCGGGCAAGAGTCCGAGTTTGACCTCAGGCATGCCGAGCGACGTATGGGCCGCCGTTGTCGCGACTCGGAGATCGCAGGCAAGCGCAAGTTCGAGGCCACCGCCGAGACAGGTCCCGTCGATCACCGCCACACTCGGCGGGCCGGCCGAGAGCCTGGCCAGCAGCGTCTTGCCGGCATCGCAGAGTCCCTCGATCTCCTCCAGGGATCGCTGGCCGAGCGTTTCCAAGCCCGCGAGATCGGCCCCGGCGAAGAATGAACCTTGACGGTCGGACCTCAGCAGCAGCCCGTTGAGGGCCGGGCCGTCCCCCAGAAAATCCAGGGCTGCCGCAAGGTCCCCCACCACCTGGGCCGACAGCACATTCTGTCGGTGGCCGGGAACGACGAAGGCGATCTGACCCCAGCCGTCGGCCGTCCGCTCGACGGAGAGCGTGGCGAGTTCCCGGGCGGTGGCGGGCATGGGTCGGTCCGGCTTGCCTGGAGCGGGAAAACCGCTAGTGTATCGGGAGATTTCGCCCGCCACAGGGCATCCACCGCCAGGGAGGTCGCGGCAGCCAGGATGAACGATCAGCACCGCCTCGCCGACGTCACCGTCGGCTCGACAAACTGCGGTCCGCTCCGCAGCGATCCAGCATCCCGCCTTCCGTTGTCCCAGCCGCTCGTGCTGGGACTCGTCTGGATCGCACTGGTCGCCCTTGCCGTTGCCGGCCGGGCCTGGCAACCGGCAGCCCACGTCACGCCGCTGGCGGCGGTGTCGCTGGCGGCCGGTGCCTTCTTTCCTGGCACGCTTCTGGCGGTCAGCGTGCCGGTGATGTCCCTGGCGATCGGCAACCTCTTCCTGCCCCCGTACGGCAGCCTCCTCGAGGCGGTCGTGATCTACGCGGCCTTCGCCTGGCCGGTGCTCCTGGGCCGCGCCGGCCTGCTGGGCAGCATCGGTCGGGAGACCCGCTGGCTGGCCCTGATCGGCGGCGGCCTGGCCAGTTCGCTCGTCTTCTACTTCGCGACCAACATCACCTTCTGGCTGACGACCGACATGTATCCCAGGTCGGCGGCCGGCCTGCTGGCCTGCCTAACGGCGGCCCTCCCCTTCCACCGCTGGATGCCGGTGGGCGATCTCGCCTGGACCCTGGGAATCTTCGGCGTCTTCCAGGCAGCGACCACGGCGAGCGACGCCTTCGCAGCCCGCCGGCTTGCCCCCCGCCGCTCGTCCTGACCCGCAGACTCGCCGGAGGCTCAGGCCGCGTTCTTCTCGCGCAGGCTCGGGGTGGGCCTGTACTCCGCGCGTCCTCGAGTTGGAAAAGGGTACGGGCACCTCGCTTCGCTCGGAGCCAGTCCCCTTTTCCATCAAAGCCCCCCGGCGCGAGCCGGGGGGACGGCGGGCCGTTGGGCAAAACCGGTCCCTGGAAACCCGCAAACCGCTCACCACTTGAGGCCGAAGCGGCTGCCGTCGGAACGGGTTTCCACGCCACCCTTGAGCGTCGTCTTCCGCTTGCGGGGCGGCGAAGGGGCCTCCTCCTCGGGCTCGGCCTCCTCGGCCTCCGCCGCTGCGGCGGTGGGCTCGGCCGTTGCCGGCGGCGGGGCGAGCGCCTTGATCGAGAGCGAGAGCCGCTGCTCGTCGGGGTCGATCGCCAGCACGCGGCACTCCACCTCTTCGCCTTCGCGGAGCACGTCAGCGACGCTGCGGATCCGGCGGGTCGCGACCTCGGAGATGTGCACGAGCCCCTCGACGCCCGGCTCGAGTTTCACGAACGCCCCGAACTGGGCGATCCGGCTGACGGTCCCGCGGACAGCGGAGCCGACGTGATACTTCATGCTCGCCCGCTGCCAGGGATTCTCGATCAGGGCGCGGGCCGAGAGGCCGATCTTGCCGGTCTCATGGTCGACCTTCTTGACGACCACCCGGACCTTCTGCCCTGCCTCGAGCAGGTCGGCGGCGCTGGCGACCCGGTCCCAGGAGAGCTCGCTAACATGCACAAGCCCCTCGACGCCGTTGCCGATGTCGACGAAGGCCCCGAAGTCGCGAACGGTTCGCACGATCCCGTCAAACTCGTCGCCCGGCTCGAGCGTCTCGAGCATTGTGGCCTTGGCCTCGGCAGCCTGTTTCTCGATCACCGCCCGCCGCGAGAGCACGAGCCGGCGGGCCTCAGGGACGATTTCCGTCACCAGGCTCTCGAGCGTCTGGCCGACCATCTCTTCGAGGTTCTCGATTCGCCACGTGCTCACCAGGCTGGCCGGCATGAAGCCTCGCAGCCCCGCCACGTCGCATTCCAGGCCCCCCTTGTTGGCCGCCGTGACCCGGGCCTCGACAACCATCCCGGCCTCGAGTTGGGACCAGTCTTCGACCGCGACGGCCCGGTTGGCCGGGGCGACCTCGTAGAGGCCGTCTCCCTCGTTGCGGCCGCCGACGCTCACCTCGACCGCCTGGCCAACTTCCGGAATCTCGTCGCCGCGTTCCAGGAAACCGGTGAGCTTCATCGCACCCTGGCGGCGGCCGCCGAGGTCGAGAAAGGCGGTGTCGGGGCCGATCGAGAGGACGACCCCGGTGATCCGCGTGCCGGGATCGAGCGGTGCCTCGGCCTTGATCGCCGCCTGGGCCTCAAGGAGGTCGTCGATCGCCACGCCCTCGACCGCGGCGGCGAAGTCGGCCTCGAGGTCTTCGTCGAGGTCGGCCCGGAGGTTGGGCACAGCCACCCGCTTCGAGGGCGGCAGGACATCGGCTGGCGACGGCTTGCGGGCCTTGTCCCGACGACGCCCGCGGCCGCCCCGTGACGAACTCGGCCCACCGGCCGGCTGCGGATCCGACTCTCCAGGGGCAGCACCCTGGGCGGCGGCCTGTCCGGTCGCCTCGACTGCCGTGGTGGCTTCGGCTCGTGGCGGCGGTGCCGGCTGGGCAGCCAGCGGGGGCAGCGCGGCATCGGCAGGGGCCTGGGCGGCAGGGCCGACGTAGCGATACTTCGGTCCCAGCAGCGGAGCCTTGACGCCGGCCCGCTGGGTGCCGATGGCAATCCGCTTGCGGGGCGACTGATTTTCAGCGGCCTCCGAAGCCTGGTCGACGACCGGCTCAGGGGCGGGGGTGGCGGGGGCGTCCGCCGGATTCTCGCCCGCGGGCGAATCGCTCATCGCACTGGCCGATCCAAGAGGAGAAGAGAGATCCCGGGCATCTCAGGGCCCTTCTTCAAAGAGCCGCAGATGCCACAAGCCGGTTGACCGAATGCGGGAAACAGGACTTGAACCTGCACGGTATTTCTACCACTAGGCCCTCAACCTAGCGCGTCTGCCAATTCCGCCATTCCCGCGGCGTTGCTCGACGCTTCACGAGAACACGACGAGCGAACTCATTCTCAACCCGCAGCCCCGCCAGTCAAGCGGCCTGGCCGCTGATTGCCGCCGGAGCACGGTTTCGGCGTCTCGGGGACCGGGGGAGCGTTCCCAGGCTTGCACCGGCACCCCCAGGCAGCGTCCGTTGTTGGCTGCCGGCGGGCGGTGAACGTAGGCTCTCGGCCCATGGAGGAGTCCGCACCCCATACACCTGGCCGCCGTCCGGCCGGGCTGTTTCTGATCCCGACTCTCGGACTGGTGGCCGTGACGGCGGTCAGTTTTGCCGGTCGCTGGCACTGGCTGCTCGACCTGGCCAGCCACTTCCGCTGGTATTGGCTCGTGGCCGCCGTGGCCTGGTCGGCCCTCGCTGCCCGCCGGCAGGGCCGCCTGGCCACGTCCTGCCTCGCCCTGGTCGTGATTGCCAACGGAGCGGCCCTGCTGCCCTACTGGCTGCCGGCGGCCGTGATCCAGGCCGCGGCGTCGAGCGAGCCGCTGGAGATCGTCTCGCTCAACGTGCTGGCCGGCAATCCTGACAAGGCTCCGACGCTCGCCTACCTGCGGCATCGGGGGGCCGATCTGGTGGTGCTCCTCGAGGTCGATGAGGCCTGGGCCGCTGCCCTCGAGGAACTCGCCCCGCTCTATCCGCACCGCCTTGTCGAGCTTCGCGATGACAAGTTCGGCGTGGCGATCCTGTCGCAGTTCCCACTGGAAGATCCGCAGGTCGAGACGCTGGCGGAAGGGCCCCCGGTGATGATCGTCGGCGTGCCGCGGGGCCAGGAAGGCTGCCTGGTCGTCGCGGCTCATCCACCCGCGCCGGTCTCCGCCGAGTGGTCATCTCGCCGAGATGCCCAGCTGGCCGCCATCGGGGAGCGGGCGGCTACGGAGTCGAGGCCCGTGATTGTCGCCGGTGACTTGAACGCCACGCCCTGGTCGCACGGCTTCCGCCAACTCGTTGGCCCCCGTGGACTGCGGGACTCCGCCCTGGGCCGGGGCCTGCAGCCGACCTGGAACGCTCGCCATTGGCTCCCGCGAATCCCGATCGACCACGTTGTCATCTCCGATGGCGTCGAGGTGCTCTCCCGCGGCATCGGGCCCGATGTCGGCTCCGATCACCTCCCGGTCGAGGCGACGCTCCTGATTCCCTGAGCACGCACGCAGGCTCGGGGTGAGCCCGTGCCGTCTCGCGGACGCTCGCTATGGGTATCCTGCCCTTCGCTCGCTCGATGCTGGCTCGCTCTCGGCATCCCTGCCTTTGCTCGCCAGCAACGCCGCTCGACTGGCACGGGCCCACCCCTCGCGAACCCGTATTCTGGTTGCGGGCGGGCTGCCGCAGGAAAAGCTG
>JAQCJP010000176.1 GCA_027592945.1 Planctomycetota bacterium | reverse complement strand
GTGCGAGCGTCCGGCGAGATGGCACGGGCTCACCCCGAGCCCGCGCGAAGTGAACCCAACCGAGCATCCGGCGAGATGCCACCGGCCCACCCCGAGCCCGCGATACCTGCAGGCGTTCCGCTTTCGGCCGCGGCCCGCTATAAACGCCCCATGCCCGCCACGGAAACCACCAGCCACAGGCTCGTTCTGCCGGCCGACGCCAACCACCACGGCACCCTCTACGCCGGCAGCCTGCTGCGGTACGCCCTCGAAAACGCCTATGCGACTGCCTGTCGGGCGGCCGGCCCCGCCGGCAACCTGATGCTCCGGCGGGTGCTTTCGCTCGAGTGCCGCCGCAGCGTGCCGGTCGGGGCGCTTGTCGAGATCCGCGGAGCAGTGCTCCAGGCCAAGCAGGGCTACATGGTGGCCGGCGTGATCGGGATGCCGCTCGACGGCCACACCCTGCCCTGGATGGACGGCCTGCTCGGCTTCGCCCAGGTCGATGCGGCCGGCCTGCCCGAGGCCTTCCCCGAGCCGATCACCGACTTCGCTCAAGGGGGGCTTTGGAAGCCGCTCCGCGACCGGCTCGACAAGCTGGCTGGCATCCGCGGTGCCACGGCCGACTGGATTGCGGCCCTCGAAGGGGCCTAAGCCAGCGTTAGGCTGGGCTCAGGATCCGCCGCCGAGCTCAATACTTGATCTCGATGCCGAAGTCGATGCCGTTGGTGAAGACGTACTCGTTGCCGCCGTTGATCGGATTGAGCTGGTTGAAGGCCGCCAGCCTGGTTTCCACGTACGAGTAGTCAGGCGGCACCTCCGTCAGGCCGGGGCCAGGACCAGGTTGCGGCTGGCCGGCGGGATTGACATAGATCGTCTCACCGGTGTTATTCCGAGCGACGCTCTGCACCGGCCGCAGTTCGGTGATGAAGCCCGTATTCGACGAGGCTCGGGCGATCTGCGAAAGCCACATACCCGTGTAGCCGACGTTGAGGCTGATCGCCTGGCTGACCTTGAACTGGGCCCCAAACCGCCATTCCCCGACGGGCGAGAAGACAAACCGGTGCTCCGCCTGGTTGGTGGCATCGACCGTCCCGGTCGGGAAGATCTGGTTGATCAGCGGCGAGTTGGGAACCTCGACGACCGTCGTGTTCGCCCCGCCCACGGCAGCCTGGGTCACGTTGATCGTTGTCAGGCCGCCACCGGCGAAGTTGCTTCGCAGATAGTCGGCACCGGCGGCCTCGGCCGTGTCGGACCCCCGGTAGATGTTGTTCTGCCAGTTGAAGCCGGCGGTGAACTTGCCGCCAGCCTGCCACGACCAGCGGCCCCGTTGCCCCTCGAACATCAGCCCAAACTCCGGGCCGACCAGGTTGTTGGACGTGTAGGTCTCCCAGTCGCCGATCTGGAAGATCGAGCCCGGGCCGATCCCGGTGAGCGTGGAGGGGAGATCCGCCGTGACGATGCCGAGTTGGCTCGCCCCGCCGCCGATGAACTGGTTCTCGACGTCGCCGCCGGGGCCGACGGGATCGACCCCGGGCTCGTCGACAGGCGCGTTGAACTCGTTCTGGAAGCTGGCGTAGGTCAACTGATATCGCTCGGCCAGCTGGATGAATCGCGGCCCCAGTGACATCGTCAGGTCGGTGTCGCCATTCCGGCGGCCCAGCGCCCGCCGGACGGTAAAGGCCGCGCCAACTCCCTGGAACTGCGTGTCGTTCTTCTGGGTCAGAGTCTGGGTGATCAGGTGGTCGGGCGGCGGGCTGTCGGAGGTCGTCTCGATCGTTACTGACGCGATCGCACCGTCGAGGCCAATGCCACCGCCGCCACCCCCTCCGCCACCACCCTGCCCGAACTCGACCGTCACCTCCTGGGTCGGTGAGCTCGCGGCAAACTCGCTGAAGGAGCGGAACTCCTGCGACTGGTTGCCCAGCTGGAAGTAGGAGAAGTGCATGCCCCGGTTGTTGTACGACCAGCCGCCTTCGTAGCGGTTGCCCCAGGTCATCTTCGTTCGCATCCAGCTCGTGTTGAGGTCAAACTCGGTCGGCTCGGCCCCGATCTCGAAGTAGGTGACGTTGGGAGCCGCCTGCGGCACCTCCTCGGTCGTGCCTGGCGGGATCGTGGTGATCACGATCGGAAACTCCTGGGCATACTCCAGGTAGTCATTGTTGAGCTGGACGACCGTCTGGGGCGAAACCGGGTTCGACGGGATAATGGAGAACCCTACGTTCGTCCGGGCCGTCGAGTTGACATGCGGCACCGTGATGCCCCAGTACAGGCGGTCGTACTGGAAGTAGATCCCGTCCTGATCCCGCTTGTACATGTTGTATTCGCCGAGATCCGGCGGCGCGAACAGCTGGAAATCGTAGAAGTCCTGGTCGGGCAGGAGCGGCATCCAGTCAGCTGCCCGAGCGGCCGAGATGCCCCCCGCGACGGACGCCGCCGCCAAGATCGAAGCCAGGAACCGCTTGAAACCCAGTGTCGTAGCCATCGCTTGAGTGTCCTGTGGTGCAGGAGCCATTCCGTCCGCCTGTGCGGATCGCTCCTCTCGTATCGGTCGTGCCGGCCGTTCGGGTTGACCAATCTTGGAAAACTCTGCGGGCCAGGCTGGCTCGGTGCCCAAAAAACCGGGCCGTGGCGGCCCGGGCCGGCTCGGGTATCCTGCAGGAGGCGACGCTGGCCCGTTCGCTCCGAATCTTGGAGGCCCTCCCATGCCCCGCTTGTTGCTGTCCGCCCCCCTGCTTGCCCTGCTTGCCACGGTGATCCCCGCACCCGCTCAGGCCGATCGGGCCCCCGTCGCCACCGAGCAGGCTCCCCAGTTTCTCAGGCTCTCCCGCGATGATGCCGGTGACCTCGTCTCCCTCGACACCTCGATCGTCGAGTACGCCGAGGATCCCCGGCTCGCCGCCCGGACCGGCAGAAAGCCGGTGACCGTCGACCTCGTGGCGGCTGTCCACCTCGGCGGCGATGCCTACTACGAGACGCTCGACAAGCTCTTTGCCGACTACGACGCGGTGCTCTACGAACTCGTGGCCCCGCCTGGCGAGCGGCCGCGGCCGGGCCGCAAGCCCGCCGGCGCGATCGGCTCGGCCCAGCAGGGGCTGACGCGGCTGCTGGGCCTCGCGTTCCAACTGGAGAGCATCGACTACACGGCCGACAACTTCGTCCACGCCGACCTCTCGCCCCGGGAGTTTCAGCAGGCGATGCAAAAGCGGGGCGAGTCATGGTGGAGCATGTTCACGAAACTCATGCGAGAAAGCATGGCCCGGGCCGAGCGGGGCGAAGCGGAAACGCCCGATGTCAGCATGGGCGAACTCTTCGGCCTGCTGTTTGGCGGCGGAGCCGAGCGGCAGGTCCGGCTGCGTCGGCTGATGGCCGAGCAGTTCACCGACATGGACGTGCTGACGAGTACCTTCGGAGGCGAGGAGGGCTCGACCCTGATTACCGACCGCAATGCCGCCGCCCTCAAGGTGCTTCGGCGGCGGATCAGCAAGGGTGACCGTCGGATTGCCATTTTCTACGGAGCCGCCCACATGGACGATTTCGACCGGCGACTCCAGGAGGATTTCGGTCTTCAGCCGGGGGAGACAATCTGGCTGGAGGCCTGGGATCTCCGCGACGGCACCGCCGTAAAATGACCGGCGGCCCAGTGAGGCGGCCTGATGCCGCCGTGCGCCGGGGACTCCCGCAGCTGCGACCAACTGCCCGCCACGATGCGGGAGGCAGCCAAAATTCCCTCGTAACCGAGCATTTCGACCGACTCCCCAACCGGGTCGAACTCCACACCACCGGCGAAGCCGTGGGCCCAGAGAGATGCCAGAACATTCGCCAGGGGCAGATTCCCCTGGCCGATCGGGAGCCGGTCGGCGATGGCAGCCGGCGGCCCTTGGCGATCAGCCACCTGAACAACCGCAACCGACTCGGCCATCCGCGGAGCGAGTGCGAGCATTTCGCCGTCGTCGGCCCAGTGCCAGAGATCGACCGCCAGCTTGACCGCGGGATCGTTGAAGCCCTCGACGAGTTCGACGGCCTCGCTGAGCCGGTTGACGAAACTGCAGCCCTCCGCGGCAGCCGGGTGCATCGGTTTGACCGCCAGGACGACGCCGGCCTCGGCGGCCTGAGGAATCAGCAGCTCGACCGCCTGCGAGAGCAGCCGGCGGGCATGCGATCGAGTGTGTCCGCCGCGGCATCCGCTGTGGACGACGAGGACCGGAGCAGCCAGGGTCTCGGCCATCTCGATGGCCTCGCCGGCGTCTTCGACGCTCTCTTCAAACGAGCGGCCATCGCCGCCCGTGAAGCCCCCAGCCCAGCGGACGCTCGACACCCGCATGCCATGGCTGGCGATCAACGCTGCGGCTGCTTCGGCTCCGAGGTCCGAGACCTTGGGACGCCAGACCGAGATCGCTTCAAAACCGTGGGATGCGTACCGTTCGACCTCGACCGGAAGATCCCAGCGTGACGTGGTCATCTCGCTGATGGCAAACTCGAACATGCTCGTTGCTGCTCCAGAGGGATCGCCGCGGACGTCCGCGACGGGCTGACCCGCCTCGAAGGGGCCGAGTATGGGACGCACTTCCGCAGACTGTCCAGAGTGGCCCGGAGAGGCTCGTCTTGAGGCCGGGAGACACGTCTTCGCCCCACCGGTCGTGACAGCAGAGACCATCTTTTCCGGCCTTGACAAATCGTCGTGACTAGCGTTTTGAGACCACTCGGACCGGAAGGATTGAGATGACTCGGCAGCGACAACTCGCGATCGGCACCGGGGCGGCGCGGATCGTGATTCCGGCTGACGCACTGCAATGGCAGTTCGCCCGCTCGTCGGGCCCCGGGGGCCAGCATGTCAACCGGACCAGCAGCAAGGCAGTGCTCCGGTTTCATCCTGCCAGCTGCGCCAGCCTGCCTGAGCAGGTGCGGCAGCGGCTCCTGGCCCGGGTGCGATCGCGGCTGACCGCCGAGGGCGAGTTGGTGATCGCGAGCCAGCGGCATCGCGAACAAGGCCGCAACGTCGCTGACTGCCGAGCCAAACTGTCGGCCCTGATTGAGCAGGCCGCCGTGCCGCCGAAGCCCCGCCGGGCTACCCGCGTATCCCGGGCGGCGCGTGCCGCCCGCCTCGATGCCAAGAAGCGCCGCAGCACCACCAAGCGGCTCAGACGGGCGCCAGAGGATTGACGACCCGGGAGAAGATGACGCTGGTATAATCGCAGTGACGGGCGAGGACCGCCGTCACTGCACTGACCGAAGGATCTCCCATGCCCAGCCCCCGCGACATCGACACGCTGCTCAAGAATTGGCAGTTTCGCCCCGGCGAGGTGAATGCCCGTCTCGTGAAGGCCCGCAATGGCCGGCAGGTGTTGCAGATGCGGATCGACATGGGAATCGTCCAGATGGAGACGGAACTCCGGCCAGACGGCATGCGGCCCCACGGTGCCGATACCTACTACGACTACCTCGTCGGCGAGGCGATCCGCGAGGGTGACGATTTTCGGCTTACCCAGGAACAGTGCGCGGAGGCGGATCGCGAGTTCGTGCAGTACTACCAGCGGCGGCTCTGCTGGCTGGCCCTTCGCGAATACCGGCGTGCCACGCAGGATGCCGATCACAGCCTCGCCTTCATGGACTTTGTCCACCGTCACTCGCCCGATGAGGAATGGACCCTGTCGCATGAGCAGTACCGGCCCTTCGTCCTCTTTCACCGGGTCCAGGCGGGGGCCCTCGCCGCCCTCGAGGAGCAGGGGCCGGAAAATGCGATCCACGAGATCAACTCGGGTCTCTCCCGATTTCGCGACCTCTTCGCCCGCTACGACGCGGCGGAGCAGTTCGACGATGACGAACTCGTGAAGCGGCTCGAGGAGATGCGGGAAAGCGTGCGGGAGCGGTACGAGGTCGGCCGGACCCTCGAGGAGCAACTCGCCGAGGCAGTTCGCCTGGAAGACTACGAACTCGCGGCCCGAATCCGCGACGAGCTTCGCGGCGAACGAAGCGGCCCCCGGCGGGCGGGCCGGCGGAAACCAGCTTCTGGCGGCGCCGAGGCGGCCGACGCCTGACCCCAGCTCGTCTGCAACTTTTTCAACGCGGGGCTCCGAGCCATCGCCGGCCCGAACGTCGTAATCGTCCCTGTTTGCCACGGCAGCTGCAGGCTGGGAAAGACGGGCAAACCGGTCGGCCGCGGTCGCCCCACCGGATGAACGTTTTTGCTTGGCACGGCGTATGCATGGCTCCACCATGTCGGCCCGAAGCCGCACCCGCCCAGGAGATCGCATCATGCCCGCCCCAGCATCTTCCCACGCAGCCTTCACAGCCCAGCGATTCACCATCAAGGTCGATGAGGACGAATGCCTGATCCGCGCTGCGGAAGTCTGGCCGATCGCGGACGTGCTGGAGTTCGAGAGCCAGCTCGAACCGAATGGTGAGCAGGGCACGGAACGGATCGATGCCGCCTTGGCGGCCGACCTCCTCGACGCTCGAATGATTCCGCCCCCGCGGCCCCGTCGCCGTCGGCAGCGGGCGGTGAGCTCCCGGGCGATCTTCTACGCCACGGCGACCGACTGAGCCTCTGGGGCGGCCGGGCTGTTGAAGCCGGCTCGCGCCGGCGGGCCTCGATGGGCGATCACTGACCACATGCGGACTCGCCCCGAGCCTGTGTGAGGGTGCGGGGGTCGAAGCGGGCGCGGCTACAATCGCGTCCTCCATCGGAGAACGCTGCTCATGAATGGCTCTTACCCGCTCCTCGACCCTGCCGCCTGCCGGGCGAGGCAGGTGCGGCTCCTCGAGACACTTGCCGCTGCGGAGCTTGATCTGGCGGTGCTGGTGTCACCGGAACATATCGAGTACCTGACCGGCCACCGCTGGGATCACCGCTTCCTGCCGCTGGCCGCGGTCACATCCGATGGCCACTGTCTGCTGGTCTGCCCCGACAAGCCGGCTCACGAGCCGGCGGCCGACGAGGTTCGCACCTACGAGGCCAAGTGGCGGTCGACTCTCCGCAACGACCAGCGGGAGGCAGCGGCGGCCGTGCTTGCCGACTGGCTCTCCGACCGCCGGCCGCGGCGGGTGGGCGTCGAGTTTTCGGCCTGTCCGCCGCATGTCACGGCGGCCCTGGGCGGAGCCGAGCTAGTCGACCTTGAGCCGGCCCTGCTGGCGATGCGACGGCGAAAGGACTCCGATGAGCTTGCCCTGCTGCGACGGGCGATCGCCGCCTGCGGCGCGATGTATGAGACGGCCCGCTCGATCATCACGCCCGGCGTCAACGAACTGGAGGTCTTCTCGGCGCTCCAGGCAGCGGCGGTGACCAGTTGTGGCGAGATGCTCACCGGCACGGGGAACGACTACGCCTGCGGTGTCCGGGGCGGCCCCCCTCGGGATCGATCCTGCCTGGCGGGCGAGCTCTACATCCTCGATCTCGGGCCGGCGTATCGCGGCTACTTCGGCGACACCTCGCGGGCGATTGCCGTCGACGGCCGGCCCACCGACGAGCAGTTGGCCGCCTGGGAACGGGTCTGCGGGGCGCTCGAGATCGTGGAACGACTCGCCCGTCCGGGGGTTCGCTGCCGGGCGATCTACGAGGAGGTTCGCGAGTGGCTGACGGGCTCACCGGTCGGAGCCTGGTCGAGTCACCTCGGCCACGGCATTGGGCTGTTTCCGCACGAGGCCCCGCATCTCAACCCCGCCTGGGACGACACGCTCCAAGAGGGCGAGGTGATCGCCGTCGAACCGGCCCTCTACGGCGAGTCCCTCCGCTGCGGCCTCCGGCTCGAGAACGATTATCTCGTGACACCGACCGGCGTCGAACTGCTGAGCCCGTTTCCGCTCGAGCTGGCCTGAGCGGCGGACGGGGTGAGGGTGAACGCAGCGCGGGCATCGGGAGCGGGATGGCCCAACGCCCCGCCGTCCCCCCGGCTCGCGCCGGGGGGCTTTTATTGTGGAAAGGCACGCGCACGGAATACGGGTTCGCGAGGGGTGGGCCCGTGCCGATCGAGCCGGCGTTGGGAAACCGAGCGCAGCCAGGATGG
>JAQCJP010000175.1 GCA_027592945.1 Planctomycetota bacterium | reverse complement strand
CGCTCGCTCGATGCTGGCTCGCTCTCGGCATCCTGCCTTCGCTTCGCCAGCAACGCCGGCTCGATTGGCACGGGCTCACCCCTCGCGAACCCGTATTCCGCGCGCCGACGTAGGAGAAGCACCTCGGCGCGAGCCGGGGGGACGGCGGGCCGTTGGGCTTTTCCCGGCTCTCGGAAGCCCCGCGCAACCCCTCACCGCCCTCAGCCGTCGGTCGGCTCGGGCTCGATCGTGGCCGACATCGAGCCCCGTGAGCGGGCCAGGAGGCGGTCGGCCCCGAAGGCCCGGATCTGGTCCCGCTTGAGTTCGGCGTGCTCTCGCGTTGTCGTCAACACGATCACCCGGCCCCGCCGATCGACCTCGCGGGCGAGCTTGAAGCCGGTCTCCGGCGGATGACCGAAGAGCTGCCGGAGCATCAGGATCACATACTGATAGGTGTGATCCTCATCGTTCCAGAGGATGACGTGGTAACGGGGCTGCCGCTTGGGGCGTGTGGCCGGCCGAGGCATGGCGACAGGGAGCGGCTCGCCCGCGACCGGCTCCTCGACGGCGGCACTGGCGGAAGCAGTCATCTCTCTGGCACACTCCTCACGCAGCGGGATCGCCATGATCCCGCATCCCCGCATTCTACGGGGCCGGTCGCGGCCTGTCAGCGATTTCGGCTCCCAGACGACCCGCCCCCTCCGGAGCCCCAGCCGTGCTCGACCGCCGCTTTGTCGCCGAAAACATCGACCTCGTCGCCGCCAACTGCAGCCGTCGCGGCGTCACCGCCGATGTGGCCCGCTTTGCGGAACTCGACCAGCTCCGCCGCCAGGTGCAGGCTGACATCGACGGCCTCAACCAGCAGGCCGGACAGGTGAGCCGCTCGATCGGCAAGGCGGCCGATGAGGCGGAGCGGGAGGCCCGCAAGGCGGAAGGGCGTCGCCTCCGCGAGGAGGTGGCCACGCTCGAGGGCAAAGCCGCCGAGATCGTGGCCGAAGCCGACGCGATCCTCAAGGCGATCCCCAATCTCACCCACCCAGACGCCCCGGCAGGCGGCGAGGATGCTGCCGTCGAACTCCGCCGCGGGGCGACGGCCGTGCGGGCGTTCGACTTTCAGCCGCTCGATCACGTCGCGCTCGGCGAGACGCTCCGTCTGTTCGACTTCGAGGCAGGGGCCAGGGTGGCCGGGCACGGTTTCTACTTCCTCACCGGCGACGGCGTGCTCCTGGAGCTTGCCCTCCAGCGGTATGCCTTGGAGCTGCTCCAGCAGGAGGGCTTCACCCTGATGACCACGCCCGACCTCGCCCGCGACACGATCCTCGAAGGCACCGGCTTCATGCCCCGCGGTCCCGAGACGCAGATCTATTCGATTGCCGGCTCCGACCTCTCGCTGGTGGCCACCGCCGAGATCACCCTCGGCGGCGCCTACCACGAGCGGATCTTCGACACCGCCGACCTTCCCCTCACGCTCTGCGGCATCAGCCACTGTTTCCGTACCGAGGCCGGCGCCCACGGTCGGGCGACCCGCGGCCTCTACCGGGTCCACCAGTTCACCAAGGTCGAGATGTTTGCCTTCACTGCGGCCGAGGAGAGCGACGCGATGCATCAGCGGCTCCTCGACCTGGAGTGCCGGCTTTTCGACGGCCTCGAGATCCCCTACCGCGTGCTCGACATCGCCAGTGGTGATCTTGGCGGCCCGGCCTACCGGAAGTTCGACCTCGAGGCCTGGATGCCCGGCCGCGGCGAGGGGGGCGAGTGGGGCGAGGTGACCAGCACCTCCAACTGCACCGACTACCAGGCCCGCCGGCTGGGTATCCGCTGCAAGAAGCAGGGCCAGAAGGGAACCAGCTTCGTGCACACCTTGAACGGCACCGCCGTCGCGATCAGCCGGGCGATCATCGCGATCCTCGAAAACCACCAGCAGGCCGACGGCTCGGTGCGGATCCCCGCGGCCCTCGTGCCCTGGATGGGCAAAGGCACAATCTCACCGCCGGCCTGATTCGCCGGGAAGCCAGCACCGCGATTGTCAGGGACCCATCCCTCGCGACCTCTGCGATTTTGCGCGTCGTGACGGATCGAAAGCCGTGCCGGTGATCGTCGTTCCGATAGAATGTAGCGATGCCTCCAGAAGACAAGACGATCGTCGCGGGTCAGCCAGCCGCCGGTGCCGGGGGAGGAAGATCCCGAATCATCGGCTGGGTGGCTCTCGCGATCCTGGCCTGGGGCATTTTCCATGCGATTGGAGCCTGGCGATTCAATCACAACCCCCTGCGGGCGGTGGTGGTGCTGGTCTGCGTCGGAGCCTTCTTGGGCTTTTGGATGGTGATGCTGGCCGCGCGGCAACGGCGGCTTGCCAAGGAGGCGTCGACCGGATTCGAGTCCGGCCGGCCGCCGAGCGAATGATCCTCCGAAGCCTCAGGGCTTCAGGGTGGGCACGCCGATCGTCTCGCCGAAGGCGGCCACAAGTTCATTGAGAGATCCGTGGAAAGCCGCCTCAAGGCTGTCCTCGGCGGTCATGCCCTCCTTGATGCCCCGGACAAACGTCGCGAATCTCTTCCGGTCGCGGGCCACGAGGAACTTCACGAGTTGGGAGGCGATCCCGTATTGGATCGGCTGAATGTTGGGCGCGGTGAGAAACCCGGGCCCCAGCGATCCCGTCGCCTGCATGAAGGCCCGGGCCTGAGCCTCCTTGGCGGGTACCTGCCGCGACGTGGGCACGACCTGGGTGCCAACCCATTCGGCCAGGCCCTCGTTGAGCCAGTTGGGCAGCCGCTCGGGCGACATCCAGCGATGGTTGAATCCGTGGCTCGTCTCGTGGACGAGCATGTGGGCGAAGGAGCTGAGATCCCGGCCGCGGTGGCAGGCCATCACCACTCGGCCGTCTGCCGCCTGGTGGCAGAGGCCGTGGACGCCGCCGGGGATGGCAGCCCGCATGAACCGCTCCTCGAAGGCATGGAAGTCGCGCTCTTGGCGAAAGGCGATCACCAGGCACTTTCCCTTCCAGACCGGCTCCCCCCGCGGGATTCCGTAGAGATCGCAAAGCAGGTCGTGCATCGAGTCGAGGCTCGCGACGTAGGGTTCGATTTCAGCCTCGGGAATGTCGGTGACAAACAGAAACTCGTGGGTCTCGTGGAGCTCGAGAGCCGGAAAATCCCGCCGCACCAGCTCGACAAAGGCCTCGAGTCGACGAACCTCCGCGGCATGCTCCGCGGCGGAGAGTTCCCGCCAGGGAGTCACTCGGCGGGCCTCCATCCGGGCATGCGATGCGGCCAGGTCGCGAGCCCGGCGGTCGCGGGCCAACTGGCCGGACAGCCGCGCTGCGGCCCCCTTCACCTCGGCCGCGTAGATCACCTCGCGATTGGCCACCACTTTGGCTATCCCCCGCAGCCGCAGGCTGATCGGCTTCCGCTCGCCTTCCTCGATGATCCGCACCGAATCGGTGCGGTCGCCGCGGACCACGACCTTTTCGAGCAGCGGCCGCACGAATCGTCGGCCCGTTCCCAGTTCGATCACGTCCAGCGTCGCGCCGACGTGGGGCAGGAGCGCTGCGGAGGCGGCATCCCCCCGCGCCGGCGGCGCTGCCAGCGCCGCGAGGACCACGACGACTTGAGCCGCCCGCGCCTTCATGCCCCGCTCCCGGCAAGTGCCCGGCGGCGCAGCTGTGTGCTCGAGATATCCAGGCGGAACTCCCTCTGCGACACGAAGTAGGTGACGTCGCGGAGGGCCTTGGGCACCTCGAGGGTTGAGGCATCCTGGAAGACACCGTCCTGCTCGCGGCCAAAGACGATCAGGCCGCGGGCCTTGGTCGCGATCGCCCGCACCGCCCGCGAGGCCGCTGCCGTCGAGCCACCGTAGTACCGCGGGTCGGGCAGGCGGGCGAAGGTATCGGCCCCCAGCACGAAGGTGCTCTTGGGGAAGACGGTCAACTTCTCCAGAAACGTGGCAGCCCGTGTTAGCCAGAGCGGCCGATCGCCGAACTGCTCCGCCCGCTGCTCCATCTCCAGATAGTCGAGCATCGGCTTGTCGACGTTGGTCACGGAGATTTCGTAGGCGAGCGGTCGCTCCGCGATCTCCTCGGCGATCCGAGCCATCAGCAGGTGGCCTTCATGGAGCGGATCGAACGAGCCTGGAAAGATCAGCCCGCCGGCGGAGGGCAGGGCGGCCGGCTGTCTGTTCGCTGCCTGCCCCGCGGCCACGACCGTTCGCTCGCCGGCGAACAACTCCCGCCAGGATTCGGGCGGCGCGGCGATCTCCCGATGAATCTGCTCGCCGGCCCGCAGTGGCGGCTCCGGGGCGGCCTCGGGCACACCGCAGGCGGCGGCCGTCTCGGCCAGGACGAGCCGGGCGGCCAGCGTCTCTTCTTCGCTCCGCGAGCGAGCTCCCTTCTCCAACTCGAGCGTGGTCACCCTCGTGGCATCGCGGCGCTGCACGGCCACGACCACACGGTGGCTACCCCGCTTGGGCTGACGGGTCCGGAGGCTGGCGGTCACGGCGATCCCTCCAGCACGACTGGTGGCCTTGGCGGGCTCCTCTCCGGTGGCTTCCTCGAGGCGGCAGACTCGCTGCCAGGCGACAACGGCCAGACGGCGGGCAGCCCGCGACGAGCAGTACGACTCCTGCGGTCCGCCGAGCAACGCATCGATGGCGGGGCGGGCGTATGGGACAGCCGCCTCGAGCACCACCCCACTGGCCCCTGGTGTCGAGGCCAGGTGCGAAATGGCCGCCGAGCCGCCGCCGGTGGCGATCATGCTCAGCCGCACACCGGCCCCGGTCAGAGCGTCGATCAGCCGTTCGGGCTCGGGCAGTGACGAAGCACTCATCAGTTCTCGAACCCGGCTCGGCCTCGGCCGCGGCACGAATACCGCGGCTCACCGCCCTCCCGGCAGCCGACACGCCGGAAGAACTCACTGCATGATACCCCAGACGGGTTGTGACGGCCTGCCAACCCCGGCAGACTACTGCGGGTCGCCACAAGACCGCCCACGAAAGGACGCACGATGCGAGCCGCGATCATCGGCATCGGTGCCATCGCTCGGATGCACGCCCGGGCGCTCGGTGACATCCCCGGTGTCTCGCTGGTGGCAGCGTCTTGCCGCACCGAATCGAAGGGCCGCGGCTTCGCTGAGGAGTTCGGCTGCAGCTGGCATGCCGATGCCAAGGCGATGATTCGCAGCGAAAAGCCCGACCTGGTCACGGTTGCGACGCCGTCCGGGGCCCATCTGGAAGCCGCCCTGGCGGCCATCCGCCGGGGAATCCCGGTGATCTGCGAAAAGCCGCTCGAGATTTCGCTCCGTCGAATCGACCGAATGATCGCGGCGGCCGACAAGGCCGGCGTGTTCCTCGGGGCGATCTTTCCGCAGCGGTTCAATCCGGTGATTCAGGCGGTTCGGGAGGCAGCACTTGGCGGTCGTTTCGGCCCGCTGGCGATCGCGGCCAGCGAAGTGCCCTGGTGGCGGGACGACGCCTACTACGGGCCGGGCCGCTGGCAGGGCACCAAGGCGCTCGACGGGGGCGGGGCCCTGATGAACCAGTCGATCCACGGGGTCGATGCCCTGCAATGGATCGCCGCGGGAACGATGCCCGACCTGCAGGCGTGGGAGAACCCGGTCGAGTCGGTCTTCGCCTACACCGCCGTCCGGTCGCACGATCCCCAGCGGCTCGAGGTCGAGGACAGTTGCGTCGCGGTGCTTCGCTTCAAGAACGGGGCCCTCGGCCAGATTTTGGCCGCCACCAGCCTCTACCCCGGCAGCCTGCGGCGGCTGACGGTCGGCGGGCGGGATGGCACGGCCGAAATCCTCGAGGAGCAGTTGGTGACCTGGCAGTTCCGGAGCGAAACTGCTGCCGACGAGACGCTTCGCGAGCAGCTCGGCGGGGCGAGCGGCACGTCCGGCGGAGCCGCCGATCCGATGGCGATCAACTATTCCTGCCATACCCGCAACTTCGAGGCTTTCCTGGCCGCCGTGCAGGCGGGCAGGCGACCGCTCCTCGATGGCCGCGAGGGCCGCAAGGCCGTCGCGATCATCGAAGCCTGCTACAAGAGCGCTCGAACCGGCCGAGCGGCGAAGGTCGCGGATCCTCCGGAGCCGGTCGGTGATTGACGATGAACTCGCCCTTTCGTTACGCGATCTGCAATGAAACCTTCGGCGAGATGCCGTTGGCCAAGGCCTGCGACCTGGCCGCCGGTTGCGGCTATGGGGGAATTGAGGTCGCGCCCTTCACCCTGGCGCCGCTGGCAGGCGACCTCTCGTCCGCCCGGCGGAGCGAGATCCGCCGCACGATCGCCCGCTCCGGGCTCGACTGCGTGGGGCTCCACTGGCTGCTGGCCCACACCGAAGGCTTTCACGTCGCCCACCCTGATCCGCTCATTCGCAGGCAGACGGTCGACTACCTGGCCGAGACCGCTCGTCTCTGTCGCGACCTGGGAGGTCGGGTCCTGGTGTTCGGATCTCCGCAGCGGCGGAGCCGACTCCCCGGTGTCACGATCGAGCAGGCGCTCGGCCACATCCGCGAGGTCTTCAGCCGTCTGGTGCCCGTGCTCGAGACGACCGACACGGTCGTGGCCCTCGAACCACTCGGCCCTGCCGAAACCGATGTCTTGACGACGGCCGCCGAGACCTGCCGCCTGATCGAGGAGATCGGATCGCCCCACGTGCGGCTGCACCTCGACGTCAAGGCGATGGCCACCGAGCCGACCCCCATGCCCGAGATCATCCAGGCCAGCGCTCCGTATTTGGAGCACTTCCACGCCAACGACGAGAATCTGCAGGGTCCCGGTTTCGGGGCAGTCGATTTCCTGCCGATCTTCCGGGCTCTTGATGAGATCAGCTATGCCGGCTGGGTGAGCGTGGAGGTCTTCGACACCACGCCCGGCCCGGAGCGGTTGGCAGCCGAGAGCATCACCTACATGCGACGAATCGAGGCAGAACTCAGTTAGTGCCGGCCCGTGGGCGGCCGCCTCCGTGCATCCCCGCGAAGTTTCCCTAGAATCACGCGGTTGTGGTGGTTCGTTCACGATCAGGAGTGCACAGATCATGCGGTGGCAGGGACGGCGGCAGAGCGCGAACGTCGAGGATCGGCGGGGAGTCGGTCGGGAAGTGGCCATGGGAGGCGGGCTGCTGACGCTCCTCATCCTGGGAGCGGCGATTTTCTTTCCTGATCTCGTGCCCGTCCTCAAACTGTTCGAGGATCAGGCGAGGCCGCCAGCCCGCCAGGCTGCTCCGGCCCGGCCGATCGACGATGAGATGGGGGCGTTCATCAAGACGGTCAAGGCCGACAACGAGGACGTCTGGTCACAGCTCTTTCCCCAGGCCTTCCAGAAGCGGTATGTCCCGGCCAAGCTCGTGATGTTCACCGCCCAGGTTCGCAGCGGCTGCGGAATGGCCAGCGCGGGAATGGGGCCCTTCTACTGCCCACTCGACAAGACGGTCTACATTGACCCCGCCTTCTATGACGAACTCAAGCGACGATTCGGCGCACCGGGCGACTTTGCCCAGGCCTACGTGATCGCCCATGAGGTCGGCCACCACATCCAGAACCAGCTGGGAATCAGCCAGCAGGTGCAGTCGCTGCAGGGGCGGGTTTCGCAGAAGGAATACAACAAGGCGTCCGTGCGGCTCGAGCTCCAGGCCGACTTCCTGGCCGGCGTCTGGGCTCACCACATGGCCCGCTATGCCGGCATCCTCGACGAGGAGGACATCCGCGAGGCGATCAACGCCGCCGCGGCCATCGGCGACGACCGGATCCAGAAGCAGACCCAGGGCTACGTCCAGCCGGAGAAGTTCACCCACGGCTCGAGCGAGCAACGGGTCCGGTGGTTCATGTACGGCCTCAAGGAAGGCGATCCGCGGCTGATGGACCGGGCCTTCGAGGTCGACAGCCTCTGACGGGGGCCGGAAGGCTCGCCGTCCCCCCGGCTCGCGCCGGGGGGCTTTTCTTGCGTCACCGCCCGCGGAATACGGGTTCGCGAGGGGTGGGCCCGTGCCAATCGAGCCGGCGTTGCTGGCGAAGCGAAGG
>JAQCJP010000174.1 GCA_027592945.1 Planctomycetota bacterium | reverse complement strand
GGCGGGCTTGTTGAGGTGGCGAGCTTCGACTTCAGCAGCGGCAATCTGACCTTCACTTCAGGCACGCTCGACGTGACCGGGGCCCTGACCAACCTCAACTCGCTCGGAGCGGGCGAGGCGGTTGTGCTCGATGGCGGGAGTTGGTCGCCCAGCGGAAGCATCAACGCCGGTTCGCTGACGATTCAAAACGGTGGCACTGCCACCGTGCCCGATGGCTTTGATGGCAGCAACCTGACCTTCACCAACGGCTCGCTGACGGTGACGGGCGACGTCAGCAATCTGCCGACACTCACCGCCGGCCGGGCCGTCACGCTCACCGGCGGCGGCACCCTCCAGACAGCCACGACCCTCGATGGCGGGAGCCTCAGCGGTGGCGATTTTGATCTCAACGGCAACCTGACGTTCACTTCCGGCACGCTGACCGTTTCTGGCACGCTGCAGAATCTCACCTCGCTCCCCGCTGGCACCGCGGTCACGATGAGCGGGCCGTCGGCGGAT
This sequence comes from Planctomycetota bacterium, assembly GCA_027592945.1. GTDB lineage: Bacteria > Planctomycetota > Planctomycetia > Pirellulales > UBA1268 > QWPN01. Next base: position 7,504 of record JAQCJP010000174.1, on the reverse strand, counting down.
CTCTTGCTCTCCGACACGCTGACGGTGACCGGTGGCACGATCACCATCGGCAACGGCGCCTCGGTGACCGTGCTCGACAACGTCTCATTGGGGGCGGGCTCGATCGGCTTCAGTGCTGCCGGCGGCACGATTGCGCTCGGCGGCGGGGTGTTCAACGTCGCCTCGATGGACACCGCGATGGCCCTCAATGCCAATGCCGGCATCACCGGCTATGGCACGATTTATGGAGGCGTGAACCTCGGCACCAGCGGTGATGCCGGCTCGATCGCAGGAGATGCAGCCAACGGCGGGCTTGTGATTTTCGGCAACGTCAGCGGAACCGGCTCGGTTGCCGATGCCACGATCTACGGCAACATCTCGATCGGCAACAGTCCCGGATCGATGACCTTCACCAACGTCGACCTCGGCAACTCGAACCTCTTCATGGAGATCGACGGCACGCTCAACGGGCAATACGACACCTTGCTAGCCAACAGCGGAACCGATCTCTCGTCAGCCAGCCTGACCGTGGCGTTTGGCAGCGGTTTCTCGCCGACGGACACTGATTCCTGGCAACTGATCAGCGGCGGCGTCGATCCGGAGAGTTTTGGCTCGGTCACCACCCCGGCCGGCTGGTCGCTCTCCCCGACGGGCTCGCTCGTCGCCGTGCCCGAGCCGGCAGCGGTGGCTTTCGTGGCCGCCGGGCTCACCGTCCTCGCCATCGCAGGCCGCCGCTGGTCTGGTGGCGTCAGGCCGCGCGGCGAGGCTCGTCCGCCGATGTGACCGACTGCTCCCCGGCCGCAATCGCTAGGACGACCTCGGCAGCGCGGGCCGCCGAGCCCGGCCGGGCGACGGCATCGGCCACTTCCCTGATCCGGGAGCGAACTTCCTCGAGCGTAGTGGCGTCGGTCAGCCACGTGATCACGTGGCCGGCGGCCCGCTCGGCCGGATCGCCGACGGACAGATATTCAGGGAACACGGCTTCGGGATCGGCCGGCGGCACACCGCGAGGCGGCCAGAGCACCGGCCGGACCGGCCCCACGGGCTCGCGGCAGGCAAGCAGGTTGACCAGCGTGATAAACCGGGCGTGACGGAAGAAGCTCTGCACGACGTAGGCGAAGCCGCCGATCCGATAGACGATCACCGTCGGCACGCCCGCGGCGAGCAACTCGAGCGACACCGAGCCGCTGACGGCGATCGCGACGGTGGCCTTCCCGATCAGTTCGCGGGTCTGCCCCGCGGCGACCTCGATGTCCAGGCTCTGCATCTCGGGGCTTTCCGCAATCACCCGCCGCACCCGAGCGGCATGCCGCTCGTGGAGGGCCGCCACGACGAGCCGCGCGGCGGGAACCTCCCGCCGCACCGCCGCAGCCGCCCGGAGGATGCTGCCGAGATTGCCGTCGATCTCCTGGCCACGCGAGCCGGGCAGGAGGAGCACCAGCGGCCCAGCCACGCCGTCGGCCGGCGGCTGCCGAGACCGGGCCGCATCAGGGCGAGCGTCAAGCTCGTCGAAGAAGGGATGGCCCACGAGCGTGCTGGCCATGCCCTGCCGCGTGAACCAGTCGTGCTCAAAGGGCAGCGCGGAGAGGACGTGGTCCACCAGCCGCCGCATCTTCCTGATCCGCCAACTCGCCCAGGCCCAGATCTGGGGCGGGCAGTAGAAGACGACCGGGATGCCGTGCCGCTTGGCCCGCCAGGCGAGCCACCAGTGGAAGCCGGGGAAGTCGACCAGCACGCAGACATCGGGCTTCTCGTCGAGGAAACTCCGCTCCGCCCGGCGGGCCAGATCGACGAACCGATGAATCGAGAAGACCACCCGTACGAACCACATCACCGCCAGGCTCGTCAGGTCGGCCACCAGCCGGCAGCCAGCGGCCTCCAACTGCGGCCCGCCCAGGCCGAGACATTCGACATCGGGCCGCCGCCGCCGCACCGCCCGCACGAGCGCCGCGGCGTGGTGGTCACCCGAAGGCTCACCGGCTGAGAGAAAGATCCGCATTGAAAACTCCACCGGAGCAGGGCTGCTTCGCAGGAGTATTTCAAGAACGGCCCGGCCAACCTAGGCCATTTTGGGGCTGAATCCCGCGGCTACCTGGCCGGGGCGAAGCCCTTGGCGATGTCGCCGAAGACCATCGTCACCTGCTCGTCGGGCCCGGCCTTGGCGACCTTGCCTTTGCAGTTGTTGCAGCAGAAGCCGACGGTCGCACCGCCGATGTCGAGTTCTGTGCCAGGCTTCACCCCGCGGCCGCTCAAGGGACAGCCCTTCTGAACGAGCTGGCGGGTGACCACCATCTGCTGATGGGCCTTGGCGGCGAACTTCGCCGAGTCGGCCTCGAACGCCTTCTCGCACTTCTCGCAGCAGAACCAGACGCTTCCGCCGTCGAACTCGACACTCACCTCGGGGTCGCAGGGCTGATCGGAGACCGGGCACATCGGCTGCGGCCCGCGGGTCGTCGGGGCCGCGATCACCACGGCCGTCAAGAAGGCGGCTCCGGCGGCAAACAGGAACGACATCTTCATGGCTGCAATCTCCGGGGAGTCTGGAAACGTCTGCTGGAGCCGCACGCCCCACGCAAACCTGCGGCACGGATCATAGCCCTGGGTCGCTCGGCAGGACAACGTGCTCTCGATATCGAGGCTCCGGCAAACCCACGGCGATGACCGCCCCAGCGGCGATTACGGCAGCCCCTGCCAGGAAGACCGGCCGGGCACCGATCTGGTCGACGGCCAGGCCGATCAGCGGCGAGAGCACAAAGGGGGCGGCCAGGGCCGCCCCCACGATGCTCACGTAGCGGGGATGCTCGGGGATGCCGGGGGCCAGTTCGAGGGCGTAGCCCATCAGAATCTTCAGCGTGATCGGATTGAGCCCGAGCGGGGCATAGACGAGCCAGAACCAGCGGCCGGCGACCGGCGGCGAGAGGAGCGAGAGGCCGGTCACGATCAGCGGCGTCAGCGCGGAGACGGCCACCAGCCCGATCAGCACGATCCGCGTGCCCCGCCGATCGGCCAGCGGCCCTGCCACGATGCTCACCAGCCCGGTCGCGACATTCTGCACCACCACCCAGGTGACGAGGCTCGTCATCGGCGTGCCGAGGGTGTCGCGGGCGAAGGCCTGGTAGTGCGGGAAGAGCATGATCACCGCCGAGAAGCAGGCCGCCACGACCGTCAACCGCCGCAGGGGCGGATCGGTCGCCAGGATCTTCCGCCAAGTGGCGAGGCCGGCCACGAGCCCGGCCAATCCGCTCGCCGGACGGCCGCCCTGCCCCACCGGCTCGTCGGGCGGCTCGTCGAGGAAGGCGGGCACGACCGCTGCGGCAGCGAAGAAGACGGCCGTGGCGGCGAAGATCTTCGGGAAGCCGTCGGGCTCGGCCAGCCACGGACCCAGCAAGAAAATCGAGGCGGCGATCGCCAGGACGCTGCCGATCGCCACGCTGACAAGCAACGCCCGCCCCCGGTTGCCAGGCTGGATCAGCTTGCCCTGAAGCGTCGCCAGGACGAGTTGATTGAGGCCGTTGACCGCCGAGAAGCTGGCATAGAGCACGAGAAAGAGCCCGGCGAGCAGGTGGGGCCTGGCCGCCGCCAGAGGCTGCCAGGCGGCGGCCAGAATCCCGAAGGTGGCGGCCAGGGCGAGGGACGTGACCACGGCCACCGGCCACTTCCGTGGCATCCGCGAGAGCGGCCCGGCGAAGAACAGCGGGGGAATGCTCTGCCCGCCCCGGTTGAGCACCGGCAGCAGGCCGCGGAGCAGGCCGGAATCGGCGACCGCGTCGAGCACCGCCGGCATGATCACCGTCTCGGTCTTGAAGACCCAGCCGACCCGGGCCAGCAGCTGGTAGACGACGATCCAGCAGGTGTTGCGGATTTCCCGGGTCGGTGTCGTGCTCCGCGAACGATCGTTGGAATTGTGTGGGACTGCCATGCGACTACGATCAGAGGCGGGGCCCCAGGAGGGGCCCGGCCGAATCGTGAGGATAGTCGATCATGCCACTGGCCGTTTCTTGTTCGAGGCAGACTCTTCTCGGCCAGCGGGCCGGCTGGGCGCTGCTCGTCACAGCCTGCATCACCGCCGTCGTCACGCTGCCGCTTCGGGCCGCTGAGGAGCCCGGTGAGCTGGTCTGGTTCGGCACCTACACCGGCGGCCGCAGCGGCTCCGAGGGTATCTACGTCTCGCGGTTCGATCCGGTGACCGGCCGGCTTACCCCGGCGGTGCTCGCGGCGGCTGCAACCAACCCTTCTTTTCTGGCGGCTGCGGCAGGGCGGCCCGTGCTCTACGCGGTGGCCGAGGGCGACGGCCAAGGCGGCACGCTGTCAGCCTTTGCGATCGACGAGGTGAGCGGTGGCTTGAAGCCCCTCGGCAGCCAGCCGAGCGGCGGGGGCGGACCGTGCCACATCTGCACCGATCCGGACGGCCACGTCGTGCTGGCGGCCAACTACGGCGGCGGTAGCGTCATCTGCTTGGGCACCGCTGCCGACGGCAGCCTCGAGCCGGTCGTGGCCGGGTCGCCGGGCGGATTCATCCAGCATCGCTTTGATCGGGAGGGCACGCCGGGCATCGACCCGCGGCGGCAGGAGCGGCCCCATGCCCACTCGGTCGATGTCTCGCCCGACGGCAGGTTCGCCTTCTGCTGCGATCTCGGCCTCGACGAGGTGCTCATCTCCCGGCTCGATGCCGAGCGGGCGACCCTCAGCCCGCACGGCTCGGCCACGCTCGCCCCCGGTTCCGGCCCCCGCCACTTCGCGATGCACCCCGGCGGCCGCTTCGCCTGGTGCGTCAACGAACTCTCGCTGACGGTGACCGGCTTCGCCTGGGACGCCGCGGCCGGCCGGCTCACCGAGATCGAGACGCTCTCGACCCTCCCGGCCAACGTCGTCGATCGCACCGGCTTCTCCTGCGCCGAGATCGCCGTGCATCCCTCGGGCCGATTCCTCTACGCCAGCACCCGCGGCCACGACTCGGTCGCGATGTACCGGATCGACGAGACCAGCGGCCGGCTGACCTTCCTCGGTGCCGAGCCGACGCGGGCCAAGAAGCCGCGGAGCTTCGCGATCTCTCCCGGAGGCCGATTCCTGCTGGCAGCGGGACAAGACTCCGACACCGTGACCGTCTTCGCCATCGACGAGACCACCGGCCGGCTCACCTTCACCGGCGAGTCGCTGGAGGTCCCCCGGCCGGTCTGCGTCCTCTTCCGGCCGTGACCGCTGGTTCACGGCGCGTGGCGAAACCCGGCGGGTTGATGCGGCCCTACCGCCCCGCGGTGATCAACAGTTCGAGATAACTCCGCCGCTCCTGCTCGCCGCAGCCAAGCTCGCGGGCGAGCGACTCGATGCAGGCGGTCGCCAGAGGCACCTCCCCCTGGGCCGCCAGGAGCTCCAGTTCCACGAAGTCGCCGAGGCCCGCGACGGCGTCGAGATCGACCTCGACCTCGGTGCCGTGCCAGAGAACCCGGGACGGCCGCCGCCGCTTGACGACGTCGCGGACGGGGCGAAAGCCGAGGGCCGTGAGCAGCTCGCTCCACCGGTCGAGCGTCGCCTGCCCGCCCCGCGGGCCGCCGGGCAGCGGCGGCACCTCCGCCAGGCCGAGTTCCAGCTCGCGGCGGGTCTTGGCGGCCGAATCGATCCGGGGACCCTTCCAGGTGACCGCCACTGCGTCGCCGACCCGCCGGAGCCGGAGGGCCTCGTCGGTCTTGACGAAGTCCCGGCAGGGATGGGCAAAGTAGCGGTCGACCTGCTCGATCGGGTCACGAAACCGCGCTGCCAAACCGACGAGCTTCGCCTCGATGGCGGCCGGGTCGGCGACGCGAAACTTCTGCTCGACCTCGTACACTGGCAGTTCCTTGCGGACCGAAATCAGGCGGATCGAAAGCAGCCGCCACCCATTGCTCGGGAGAGACCCTCAATGATACCTCCCAGTTGCCCGCGGCTCAGGGCCCGCCGGATGACGACGTTCGTCGCGGTGGCCGCGACGATTCTGGCCGTCGGCTGCAACGCGCCGCCGCCCCACCCGGCAGTCGGCAGGCGGCTTGGCGAGTTGCCGATCGCCCCAATCGCCGATCTCGCCGCACCGCCGCCGCCCTTGGCCGGCCAGGTCACGCTGCTCAACTTCTGGGGCACGTGGTGCCCCCCCTGCCGCCGCGAACTCCCGGGGCTCGCCCGGATCGCCGCCGGGCTGGCCGACGACGGGCGGTTTCAGCTCGTAGCCGTGTCGTGCAGCGGTTCGGGATTCGGCGATCCGGCGGAGATGGCGGCTGAAGCGGGTGAGTTTCTCTTGCGAGCGGATCTCCCGATTTCCGCCTACGTGTTCCGCGATCCGCTCGGGGCCGACATGCTGGCAACCTCGCTGGGCCTGCAATCGCTGCCGGCGACGTATTTGATCGGCCCCGACGCCACCGTGCGGCAGGTCTGGATCGGCTACCGGGCCCGCGACGAAGCCGAGATCGCCGCGGCGATCGTGAGGCTGCTCAAGGAGGCCGAGTAGTTGGGCGGGGAATCCCCCACGAAACCACACGATCCACCGGACCGGCGAGGACGCTTGAACGATCGCCGATTCAGCAACTCACCGCCACCTACGGCGGCCAGCGAGCATGGCTAGCGACGCGAGTCCAGTCACCGCGACCATCGACGGCTCAGGGACAATCGTGGCCTCAAACTGAAGATTGGCAAGTTGCAGTCCGCGAGCAGGAATCCCCGCGGATTCATAAAATTTGAACTCGAGCGTGTCACCCGCATCTCCGGGGAGAAAATCAACAGACACGTTGTTCACCGCCATCGTGAAGTTTGGATGGTCAACCGCTGCCTTTGAACGGATCGTGCGAGAGTCCGTGATGTTGACGATCTCGAGATCGCCCTCAAATCCCCCGGAACCCCCTTCAATCCGCTGGCCTGCCAGAAAAAAGAAGTCGCCATCGACAGTGTCGTCGAGGTTCACAGGAAGCAAGACTGAGATCGTAACGACGTTGGCGGCAGCACCTGCGAGGACTTCGAGGCCCCCGAGCGGCGTACTCGGAGTGGCTCCACCCGAAATGCCCCGCACTGCGAAACCGGCGTTGGAATACACCTCAAAAGGATCTGAGTCAGTCTGCGACCATGTCGCCGTTGACGTGTTGGTGGGGCCCGTTCCGTTGATAAACTCCTCGTCCAGCAGAATGACAACGGTCGCATGGCTCGCCTGGCAGAAAACTGCTGCGACTAGGTATGCCGCCAACATTGAAATCCGCATTTGCAGTTCCTTTCCTACACTCGCCTCATGGGTCCGCTAAGGCGTCCCAACCACAACCCTAGGGTTCACTCATCCCATAACCGTCGTCTGTCATTAATAAGATAATGGTCATGTTGTAACGATTCAAGCAACTGCGAAGATTTTTTAACGCGAAACACAGGCAAGAACCCCCATTGCAAGGGGGGTTCTGCTCGTGGCTGTCGGCAGCGTTAAACGGACCGCAGCAACCCGTCCCTCGTAGCATGGCGGGCAGCGAGAGCTTGATTCCGAAAGATTTCCGGTTTTGAGAGCGTTTTACGGCGTGTTGGC
>JAQCJP010000173.1 GCA_027592945.1 Planctomycetota bacterium | reverse complement strand
CCTCGCGAACCCACATTCCGCGCGCGGACGCAATAAAGGCCCCCCGGCGCGAGCCGGGGGGACGGCGGGCCGTTGGGCCCTCCCTGGTCCTCGGAAACACGCCGAACCGATCACCCGCAGCGCGGCAATGCCCGCTCCAGCCGGGCGAGCGACCGCTCCCGGCCGAGGATCGCCAGGTAGTCATAAAGACCCGGCCCCACGCCACGGCCGGTGATCGCCACCCGGACCGGGTGCACGAGATCGCCCACCTTCGCCCCGGCCGCCTCGGCCGTCGCCTTGAGGGCGTCTTCGAGCGGCCCCGGCTCGAAGGGCTCGGTCTCCCGCGCCGCCGCCGTGAACGCCTCGAGGAGCGGCCGCACGCCCGGCTTGGCCAGCCGCTTGGCCACCGCCGCGGGATCCATCTCCGGCTCGTCGACCAGGAAGAAGTCGGCGTAGGCGAGGATGTCGCCGGCCACCTTGAGCCGGTCGCCCGCCGCCTCGATCACCTTTCCCACAATCTCCCGCTGCTCGGCCGTCGGAGGCGACGCCACGAGCCCCGCCTTCTCGAGATAGGGCAGCATCAGCGCGAGCTTTTCCTCGACCGGGAGGGCGGCCATGTAATGATCTTCGACCGCCCAGAGCTTCTTGGGATCGAAACTCGCCGGTGAGGCGTTGATCCGCTCGAGGGAAAACTTCTCGATCAACTCCTCCCGGGTGAAGAACTCGGTCTTGTCGTCGAACGACCAGCCGAGCAGAGCGAGGTAGTTGTCGATCGCCCAGGGCAGGTAGCCCACCTCCCGATAGAAGTCGACGATCACCGGATTGAAGGTGTCGGCCTCGCCCGTCAGGCCGATCCGCTCGGCGATCGCCTGGCCGTGCTCCATCACCCGGCGGAAGTCCTGATTCTTGAGGTAGGTCGCGAGCTTCCGCTTGGAGAGCTTCGTGCGGCTGCCCGGCTCGGCGACCAGCGGCAGGTGGGCATAGCCCGGCAGTTCATACTCCAGCGAGAGGGCGATAAAGGCCTGCCGCGGCGTGTTGGAGAGATGCTCCTCCGCCCGGATCACGTGCGTGATCGCCAGGTCGTGGTCGTCGACCACGCTCGCCAGGTGATAGAGGCAGGAGCCGTCGGCCCGCTGGATGACATGATCCTGCTCCCGCTCCCAGGCAAACTCGACCCGCCCGCGAACAGCGTCTTCGAGGACGAGCGAGCCTTCCCGCGGCATCTTCAGCCGCACGACCGGCTTGCGGCCCTCCGCCTCGAAGCGGGCCGCAGCGGCGTCGTCGAAGGCGGCGAACCGGCGGCTGTAGAGGAAGGGCTTGCCGGCAGCCTGGGCCGCCTTCCGCTCCTCGTCGAGCTCGGCCGGCGTCGCGTAGTCGCGATAGGCATGGCCCGAGGCGAGCAACTTTTCGGCTGCGGTCCGATAGCGGTCGGCCCGCTGCGACTGGAAGTAAGGGCCGTAGGGCCCACCGACCCCCGGCCCCTCGTCCCAGTCGATCCCGAGCCAGCGGAGTCCCTCGAGAATCGGATCGAGGGCCTCGTCGATGTTGCGGGCCAGGTCAGTGTCGTCGATCCGGAGGATGAACTGCCCGCCATGCCGCCTCGCGAAGAGCCAGTTGAACAGCGCGGTGCGGACGCCGCCGATGTGGAGGTAGCCGGTGGGGCTGGGGGCGAAACGAGTGCGAACGGTCATGCGGACAGACTCCGGGGAGCGGCCATTATGCCGCCTCACCGTTCATCCGGGCGAGTTTTCGCAGCCGCCGCCGCTCGGCCTTGGAGAGTTTGCGGCGGTGGGACGGGGACTGGGCCTCGTCGGCATCTGCATCCACCGGCTCCTCGTAGTCGCTCGCGTCGCCCGCCCGGTCGTTTTCCGATCCGGTCTCCCAGCCGTCGTCGTACGAGTCATCGGCGTCATCGGCCTCATAGCCGGCCTCGGCGGCTGGTTCGGCGTCTGCATCGTTGTTGCGGGGGTCAGCACGCCGGTTCCGCTTCGCCGATCGGCTGACGGCTGTCCCCTCGCCCCGCACCTCGCGGATCACCGACCGGGCTGCCGTCAGCATCGCCACCAGCCAAAGCCCCGCGCCTGCCGACCAGGCCGCCAGTCCGATGACCGCACCGCGAGCATCGCCACCGACAAACGCCCCGACCCAGGGCATCGCCGCCGCAGTCCCCCAGGCCACCGCCGCCAGTAGGCACCACCAGGCTGTGCCAGCCCGCTCCCTGAGCGGCAAGACCGCCCACGGCAGCACGATCGTGAAGGCGATTCCGGCCAGACCGACCCACCAGCCCACACCGGCAGGCCCCGCCGATATGCCGGTGGCCTCCGTCAGCCCCGTGGCCACCAGCGGCCCGAGCGGCACGACGGCCGACCAGGCTGACAACGTCAACAGGCAGGCGAGCCAGCCCCAGGCGCGAAACCGCCCCTTGTAGTCATCGCGACGATGCCGCCGCATGTGCTTCACCGAACCAGCCACGGCGGCGGCCCCCAAGACCGCAACCACTCCCAGCCAGATCGGCACCGGCAGCCCCGCCCGGGCGTCGAACCCGCGGGCGATCACGGCAAGGGTCGCGGGAAACCGTTCCCCGGGCGTGATCAGTGGCCGCCCAAACAGCGGCCCCGCGACCATCAGGGCAATGCCGCCGCCGCTCACAAGCAGGATGGCGACGATCGCCAGCGTGAGCCTGCCGAGCCCCACCGGCAGCCTGGTCGCGAGGGCCGGGTGCCGCTCGGGACGGGCCGCCTCGTCGTAGGCGGTCGGCGGCGCGGCGGCCGCGTCGTGCTCCATCACCTCAGCCGATGCGTCACGGGTGCGCGAGGCAAGCAGACGCCGCCGCTGATCGCGACGCGAGGAGGCACGCAGAGCCATCGGACCGCTTCGAATCCTTTCCGGAGGAAGCCGGAACGATCCTTCGCCCGGCGCGAACCGCGGGCCCGAGCCTGGCAGACCCCGACGAGACGCTTGTGGTTGCTTCGTCCAGACGCCGCTGCCGTATTCAGTGGCGACCGGAGGGGCGGCCGAGTCCGTACCGAAGGCACCGTCGGCAGAGTCGACGCCATACGAAAGCCCCCCCGAACCCAACCACACGGCAGGGTCGCCGTCAGGGCCGGCATTTGCCGGCCGCGGCGGGAAGGGCTACCATCCCGCAAGCAGACGGCAGGAAAGTGGCTCTGTTCGTGTCGCGGGCAGCGTCCGCCCCGGAGTCATCCGCCAACCGCACGTCTGCGACATCCAGTTCCACGCAATCCCGTCCCCTGCACAAGGAAACGCTCTCCATGGCCTACACGCTCCCCGCCCTCCCCTACGCGTTCGATGCTCTCGAGCCTTCCATCGATGCCCGCACGATGGAAATCCATCACGACAAGCACCACGCCGCCTACGTGGCCAATGTCAACAAGGCCCTCGAGGGCCATGCCGACCTGGCGGCGCTTCCGGTGGAGAAACTGATCGCCGATCTCGAGAAGGTGCCCGAGGCGATCCGCACGGCCGTCCGCAACAACGGCGGCGGCCACGCCAACCATTCGCTCTTCTGGGAGTCGCTCGGCGGGGGCAAGGGCGGCGAGCCGGGCGGACCGCTCGGCGAGGCGATCACGAGCGTCTTCGGCTCCTATGACAACTTCAAGACGTCGTTCAGCGATGCCGCGATGAAGCGGTTCGGCAGCGGCTGGGCCTGGCTCTCCCTCGATCCCCAGGGCAAGCTGCTGATCGAGAGCACCGCCAATCAAGACAGCCCGATCATGCACGGCAACACGCCGCTGTTGGGTATCGACGTCTGGGAGCATGCCTATTACCTGCTCTACCAGAACCGCCGGGCTGACTACGTCACCGCCTTCTACAACGTCGTCGACTGGGACGCGATCGGAAAGCGGTTCGCAGCGGCCAAGGCCTGATCCCCGCCGACGCCCCACCTTGCCCTGCCCCCCGGATCCACTCCGGCCCGGGGGCGGGCCGCAAGGTTGGCGTTGACGCCGCCGACCGCGGCACCTATTCCCTGCCCGCACGAGAAGGTTTCGTTTCGCGCGGAGGCAGCGGCATGCTCACAGGCCGACGACTGAGTCAGAGTTTCTGCGGCGGCCATCGCCGCCTGGTGGCCGTGGCCCTGCTTGCCGTGGCAGCAGCCGGCTGCAAGACGGGCACGTGGGGAAGCAAGCCGTCCTGGTGGAGCTTCGGCGGCACCGCCCCAAACGAATCGCTGGCATCGGCCCCCTCGTTTGACGCCCCGGTCTCCAAGCCGTCCGAAATGGCGAAGCCCTACCCGACCACCGAAACGCCCGAGGCCTACGTCCTCTCCGAAACGACCCGCACCGAACCGGCCGCCGTGGCAAGCAGCAGCCCGGCAGGCGTCGTCGAGGCGTCGAGCGTGACCTACGGCACGACCAGGCCCACGCCCCCGGCGTCCAGCCCAGCCCCGACGGCGACCGCCGGCACTGCGGCACCGGCAGCCGTCGCCCCGCAGGTCGGCCCCTACGCGAGCCTTTCGCCGCAGCAGGCTGACCCCGCGGCCGCCATGCCCCCTTCCCAGGCGATTCCCACCGATCCCGCCGCAGCCGCCACCGCCGGTCTGGCCGCCGCGCCCGCCTTCAACGAGCAGCCGGCCGGGCCAGCCCAGGCATCCCGCTACTCGTCGGTGCCTCCGGCTGCGGCAGAGCCCCGCGGCTCCGATCGCTGGGCATCCGCCACACCGCCAACCTCGGCACCCTCCGCGCCGCCGGCCGCCGGCTACTCCCGCTATTCCGAGCACAGCAGCCGCTTCTCGGGCGGCTATGAGCCTGCTTCGTCCGAACCCCCTGCGACGGAGCCGACGCCGCTTGGCGGGCTGCCCGCTGCCCAGCCGGTCGAGTCGGCCCGATTTGGCAGCGTAGCGCCCGCCGCTGACGCCGCAGTTGGAGCAACGCAGCCCTCGATCGACCCGGCGGGCAGTTCGGCCGCTCCGTCGACCCCGTCGGAGCGGGTGCTGCCCGGCTCGCTGAACCCGCCCAAGCGGCGGCCCGATCCGGGCTACCGCCCCGGCGGCACCTCGAGCTATCGACCCAACCGGGCGATCCTCGCGGCTGACCCAGCCGCCGAAGGCGACATTATCCCGGCCGCATTTGAAGGGCCTCCCAGCGGCCCGGCCGACGGACTCTGAGCGAGCGACCGCTCGCCCAACGGCCCGCCGTCCCCCCGGCTCGCGCAAGGGGGGCTTCCATGGGGACTGGCTCCGAGCGAAGCGAGGTGCCTGTGCCCTTTTCCAACCCGCGGACACGCGGAATACGGGTTCGCGAGGGGCGGAGATGCGGCCGTGGTAGAGTCGGGGGATGGTTTGCTTCTCCGCCGGTCGTCGTCTCGGACAGGGCCTCGCCGCTTGGGCGGTGGTGTGGATGCTGGCCGCCGGTGCTGCCGGTGACGACCGCTCGGGAGGCCAGCGGCAAGCCGGCCTCAAGTTATCGATGGCAGGCAGCCTCACCCTGCCCGATTCTCTCGCTGAGGATGCGGCCGCCCTGCCGATCACCGGGCTCAGCGGCATCACCTGGCTCGGCGAGAATCGCTATGCCGCGGTGATGGACAACAGCAATCGGCTGCTGCTGCTCGAGATCAGGCTCTCGGCCGCCGGGGTGCCTGAGGCGGTTGAGAACCTGAAAATCGTCGAACTCTCCGCACGACACGACTACGAAGATCTCGCGGTCTGCCCGCCGCGACTGTTCGAGCGAATCGCCGAGCGGCGACGCAGCCGCGGGGATTCGGCACCCACGCGGTGTCTGCTGGTCTGCGAGGAAGATACGCCAGCGATTCGGGCCGTCGATCTGGAGAGCGGCGAGTTGCTGGGGATCGTGCCGATCCCCGAGATCCTCCGCCAACGGCGATCCAACCGAGGTCTGGAGTCTCTGGCGGTCGATCCCGACGGGGAGACCATCTGGACGGCCACGGAAGAGGGCATCGCGGTCGACGGCCCGGCCGCCGCAGACGGCCGTGGCACGGTGGTGCGATTGGCGGCGATCGAGGTGCCGGGAGGGGTCGCCCGAGCCGGACCAGGCCAGGTGGCCTACGCGGTTGATCCGCCCCATCGCTTCGCTCGTGTCTTTGCGGGCGAGCCGTTGGCGGGCCTGGTGGCGCTGGCTGCCCTGGGAGACGGCCGACTGCTGACGCTCGAGCGTTCGGCCGGACCCGGGCTACCCCCTTTCACCAGCAGGATCGCGCTGGTCGAGACGGCATCTGCCAGGGACGTGTCCGACCTGGCTGGCGGACTCGCCGAACGCGGCGAGTTCCACGTCGCGAAGCACCGGCTCTGGGAAGACTCCATCGGGCTCAACCTCGAGGGCCTCTGTCTCGGGCCACCACTGGCCGATGGCGGCCGGGCCGTGCTGACCATCGCCGACAACGGCGGCCTCGGAACCCCCAATCGGATTGTGGGCTTTGTGCTTCGTGATTCCCCGCAGGCCGTCGACGCCGCGGCCGCCGCGGCTGCCGCCGCCGCCGCCGGCTCAATCCTGCTGGTGCTGCGGCTTACCAGCCCATCACCATGTTCGACTCGATGACCTTGCGGGCCCGGTCGAGATCGTCACCGGTCTCGTGCATGTAGAGCCGAATCGCATGCACCTTGTCGCCCGCCGCCTTGGAGAGGCATTCGCGAGCCGTGTGGCACGGGTCGATGCGGGAGTCGGTCAGGCCGAGGGCCGACTTCGAGATCACCCAGGTATCCCGGGGCCGGCGGGTCAGCCGCACGATCTCCTCGCCGGGGTAGGCGTCGTTGACGACCGCCGCGGCCGCTTCTTCATCGCCGGCCCACGAAATGATGATGTGGGCGATCGTCTCGATCTCAAACAGCGGCATGATCGGCACTCCCGAGGATGTCCGGCAGGCTAAGCCCCCCCGGCCGCGGCGTCAAACGGCCGGCTGCAGCCAGGCGGGCAGCCCTGGATACACTGAGAGAGGGTTCGAGCCCCAAGACGTAGCGGACCGCTCGGGTTTCATGAAGGGCTGATGTCGGCATGCCATACGACCGTCACGGATTTCCGATTCCCGCCGAGTTTGAGCCCCCCGCGCCTGCCGACGAACTGGCGGCCGCACCGCGGCGGGCCTCCCGGCGGCCGACCCGGCGGCCGGGCGCTGGCAAGCGAATCTTTCTGCTGGCGATGCTCCTCGGACTGGTCGTGCCCGCGATCGCCGGGCCGGCCGTCATGCCGACCCTCCGGCAGGCGGTCGTCCAATGGTCGCTCGAGCGGGCCATCATGCGGGAGGGCCGCGGCGCGCTGGCCGCCGCGATCGGCGATGTCAGCCGGGCCATCGATTGGGCCGGACGCCCGCTCGACAACGACCCGCAGTGGAAGAGCAGCCTGCTCTGCTGGCGGGCGATGCTGAAGATTGAAAATCGGGATGCCAGCGGCGGCCTGGCCGACGCCAACCTGGCCGCGTCGGCCGCTCCGACAGCGGTCCAGCCGCTGCGAGTGAGGGCGCTGGCCAATGTGATGCTTGGCAACGACGACGACGCCCTGGCGGCCGCCGAGGCGGCCAGCCAACTGGCTGGCGGCGACGACCCCGAGATGCTCAATCACCGGGCCTACATCCGAGCGTTGGTGGGCCGCGATCTCGACGCCGCCCTGGCCGACATCGAGGCGGCGCTCGGCGATGGCTTCGAGGGAAGCCCCGAAATGCTCGACACGCGGGGCTACATCCTCCATCTGCTGGGCCGCCAGCAAGAGGCCCTCGCAGACCTCAACATGGCAATCGATGCCGCCCAAACCGAGCGGCGTCGGCTTCAGCTGCTCTCGGGCCATATCAGCCGGGGAGAACTCGACTATCGGCTGCGGTCGGCCGACCAGGGCTTGGCCGTGATGCACCACCACCGCGGCCTCGCCTGCCGGGCCCTTGGCCTCGACGGGCAGGCAGAGCAGGACATGGCCGTGGCCCAGCAGAAGGGCTTTGACCCCAGCCGGGGCGTGTTTTGAAGTCCGCTTCGCGCCGCAAGGGCGGGCGGTATACTTCGAGTGGAAACGGTGAGACCCGAGTCTGGCTGCGGCCGGCGCCCGGGGGTGTAGCTCAGTTGGTTAGAGCGCCAGCCTGTCACGTTGGAGGCCGCGGGTTCG